>NZ_FNWN01000004.1:0-203400 GCF_900108415.1 Selenomonas sp. KH1T6 | reverse complement strand
ACCACCGTAACCCACAAGTTCGGCAACTATGGGGAGAAAAACAGCTGGACCGTTAATTCTGCCAATATCGGCAAGCAGGGCTTCCACGGCAGCACCAAGACCGATACCCTGAACGTCACGGGCAGTACAAAGGCTACGATTGACCTGAACAAAACTTCTCTCTACACCAGTATTAACAACGTGAGCGCCTCCAAAGCCACGGCCGCTATGACCATCAAGGGTACATCAGGTTCGAACTACCTTATTGGCGGCAAGGGCAATGATGTTCTCTCCGGTGGCAAGGGCAATGACACCCTCAAGGGTGGGGCCGGTGATGATAAGATCTCTGTTTCCAGCACAGGTACGAATCGTCTCTACGGTGGTATAGGTGATGATACAATCACCACCAGCGCCAGCGCGACAGACAAGATTTACTTCAATGCAGGTGACGGAAAGGATATCATTATCAACTCTGACAATAAGGATATTCTCTATCTCAACAACATTACCGATATCAGGAGCGAGGCAATCTTTGGGATGTCGGGCCAGGATCTGGTGATGAACTTCACCGTCAACAAGGATACGGACGCTATTACGATAACCAACTGGTCTACCGGTGGCATGAACAAGTTTGTAGTGGGAGGCAGTACATATAGTCTCCAGCAGTCCGGCAATAAGGTGTCCGTGAAATAAACAGAAGAAGCACAGAGCAGACGGGCCGCTTTCTCCTTTGGGAAGGCGGCCAGGGAAACCATTTTGGATGGATATCAGCTGAGTGATTGCCTTTGCAAACAGTTGAACATGATTCATCTGGCTATGAAATGAAAAATTCCTTGTAAACTCAAAGTGATGAGTTTGCGGGGAATTTTTTCATTGATTGACTTTTCTGTTGTCTTTAATCAAAATTTAATCATATTTTTTTCAGAATACCCTTAAGAAAAAATCCTTTTCATACGATATAATAGTATGCAGGGCTGATGCTTCCTGACTCATGGATGAAGGGAGGTGTAGAAGATGACTATTAGTTCATTGAGCGGGCTCAGCAGCATAAATCTCAATAATATCAGTGCGGCTTATAACCGTGAGCAGCAGGCTGTCCGGCCAGTAGTTCCAGAAATAGACAAGGAGGAAGACTCCAAGACTTTTGGAAATCTGCTGGCGGAGGTACAGAAAGCTGATGAAGTGCCAGAGTCAGGCGAATCTGCGGCTAGTACCATGACCCTTGCAGATGTCATGCCAAATGGTTCCCTGTTGGTACAGAAGGTAGACGGTGACCAGCTGATTGAGGAGAAAGTGCTGGACGTTGCGCGCATTCAGAATGATTTCGATCTTCAGGGAATGCCAGGGCAGGTCTTCCGTGCTTATATGGCAGGGATGGGCATTGCTACCGCGCCGGCAGGAGCCATCTTCAATGCATTCATCTGAGTTTAGCGAGGAAGCTGGACAGATGCCTGCATAAGGTAGGGATTGTGCGATGAAGGATTCGTCAGATAACGAAATACCAATGGAATAGGCCGCTGCCCAGGTACAGGCAGCGGCCTATTAGTTCTTTTAATTGATGCTGATATGGTTGAAGGGGAACTTGCTTTTCTTTGTGTCCTGGCTTTCCCAGGCCATGATGGCGGTGAGGACGGAGCCGCCTATGCAGCGGGCTTTGTCGGAGATGGCAAAGCATTCCTCCCGGCTCATGTGGGGATGGATGTCGGCAATCTTCTGCCCCTTTTCTACCGTGAGGCCGCTGTGCACGGCTCCGCGGAGCATGCCGTCAATGGTGGCGCAGACCTCCGTCTTCTTGCCCTTGGAGGTGATGACTGCCAGGGGCTCTCCTTTTTTCACATACATGGAGATATTCTGCAGGATCTTAACCTTGCCAGAGGCTGGGGCAAAGACCAGATGCTCAAGGTTAGCAGGATCGCCTACCAGACCTCCGTCGCTCTGCTGGTCGCGGTAGGAATAGCCTTCATATATGAGGCGGCCCAGGTTGTGGCCGCGCATGGTTTCCACCACCACATCCACATCGCGCCCGGCGCAGAAGCCGGGGCCGAGAGCCACCGTGTGGTCAGCCATCTCACGGTTGGTGCCTGCTACATTTTCATGGCGCAGCAGGGCATCTACCACTACCCGGGGCTTCAGTTCTTTGATGCTCTCGCCTTTGGGGTCGCAGAGCATGATGAGCTCGCCCTTCTTCACTCTCTGCTTCGCTTCTTTTACGTTTTGAGCCAGATGGCAGGTGAGCCTTTCCACAGTGGCCTCACCCCGGTAAATAGCATCGGCAAAGGAAACTCTGCGGCGGGTGGCGGTGGGCTGCTCCTGTTCCAGGATGATGACCCTAAGCCCCGCCTTGTACAGGCAATGGATGACCCCGGAAGCCAGCTCTCCGCCGCCCCGGACGATGACCAAATGTTTCATGGCAGTTGCTCCTCTTTTTGCACATACACTATATCGTACTCCGGGCCCCATGGATGTGGCCCTGTGGCCGTTGAATTTAGGACAAATTCAAGGCCGTAAACATGCCACTGGCATGTTTACTTCTTTTGGTTCATTTTCTTTGCGCCAAAGAAAATGAACAGCCGAAACTTGACTTTATAATTATAACGCAACGTCAGCGTGTTTGACAAAGACGAATTTTTTTTTAGAAATTATATCAAAACCATTGCAATAGTCTGAATAGAGTGCTATAATAATAATCGTAAAGAGGAGATGGATAGATAAGCCGAATGGGCATGAGTCCTAGAGGGTGATTGCTCCTCAGGGTGTCTACCAGCCGAAAAAGGCTCTCTTCAATCCCTTGCGTGAAAGGATGTGAGCGGTTATTGAAGATGTCTTGCCGCGAGCTTCCTTTGAGTTCCGGATAGCAGTGCAGAAGATGAAGTGAAAGCATCTGCCAGGCAGAACATGGGACGTGATGATGACTTGGTCGCCAGTCGTACCCAAAGCTAGGCGGATAAAAGGCACGAGGCCGGTTCCAAAGGGGTTCTCTATCCCGGGTATCTTTACGAATCATCGTTAGCCATTCGAAACCAAGGTAAACCAATCGGTATCCTATCGTTATCGGTAACGGCAAACGGTATGTGTGGTGTACACTGAAGTTGTGATGCTGAATCACTAATGTTTGGGCCAAGCAATCAAATACTTCGCTTCGGTTCCTGCTCGAGAGGGAGCCATGGCAGACAAGTGAATAAGAAGGGTAAAAATTTGATGGTTTCTACTGTATAAAAGCGGCTTGCGTATCCGATAAGATGCAAGCCGCTTTTTAGTGTGTATGCAATTATCGAACCCCGGGCCCCATGGATGTGGCCCTGTGGCCGTTGAATTTAGGACAAATTCAAGGCCGTAAACATGCCACTGGCATGTTTACTTCTTTTGGTTCGTTTTCTTTGCGCCAAAGAAAATGAACAGCCGAAACTTATGAGTTTTCATACGGACGCACCCGCAGTGTCAACCCTCTGCTCTCGCAGATTTTCCTGCATTTCTCAATATCTTCATCGCTGGTCACATGATCCACGATAGTAAGTACCACATTTGGCACATATTCCTTGCAGTGCTCCGCGAAGGTCAGCATGCCCTCATAAGATTCCAGACCATATTTAGCCCGGGTCAGTTCATAATATTTCTCTGCAGAGGAGGCATTGAGGCTGATGGAAACAGTATCGAGGATGCCGCGGAAGGCAGAGGCTGTCTCATGTCCGTGCTGCAGCTCGCTGAGTCCGTTGGTATTGACTCTGGTGGGATGCTCGGGGTAATTCTCCTTCACGAAGTGCAGCAGTTCCACCAGGGCAGGGAGACGCAGGGTGGGCTCTCCGAACCCGCAGAACACCACTTCGGCAATCTTGTCCCAGGGCAGGGCATTTAGTTCATTTTTCACTTCGTCAACGGTGGGCTCGCTTTTCAGCCAAAGGCTGTGCTCTTCAGCCATTTCCTTCATATTGCGCAGGCAGAAGGTGCAGGCGCAGTTGCATTTATTGGTAAGGTTCACATAGATATTGCGCTTGCCCTCCGGCTGTTCAGCCAGACTTTCTTCAATCGGCAGGTATCTGCCGCCCTTATGTGTAGCATAAACAATCATTTCTTATATGTTCTCCTTTTGGGGGCAATCTATCAAGTGAGGCTGGCGCCCATGGATGGGCGCCCTGACGGGCTTTGGATTCCGTGAAGGAATGCAGCCCGTGTCTTCTTTTGGTACTTTTCTTTGCGCCAAAGAAAAGTACAGGCCGCAGGCCTTACTTGAGTTCAGTCAAGTATTCTTCAAAAGGCAGTCCGTAATTCCAGGGCTGCTCCAATTTTTCTGCGTATCGCAAACATTTGCTGATGAATTCGGCTGCTTTTTTGACAGATTTTTCCAGTGTCTCTCCCTTGATCAGCGAAGCTGCCACTATACCTGCAAAAGCATCTCCTGTCCCGCTTCTGTCATGGCCGATTTTGGGCACTTCCAGCAGGGTGCCGCGCTCTGCCTCGTAGATGAAGTTGCGGATGCTCTTGCCATCGGGAGCGCCTAGTCCTGTGATTACCACCTGTGAGGGGCCGCGCTCGGAGAGTTCTGCCGCCATGTATTCCAGGGTGTCAAAGGAAACCTGCCCGTCCTCAGGGTAGGGCACATCCAGCAGTTCGCAGGCTTCGGTAAGATTAGGAGTGATGAGGTCAGCTACCGTTAAAAGGCGCTTCATGCTCTGGCACATCTCGGGGGTGTAGGACTTGTAGAGCTTGCCATAGTCTCCCATTACCGGGTCCACCATAATGCGGGTGGACTTGCTTTTGAAGCGGCGGATGAAGTCCAGCACAATCTGTATCTGCTGCTCGGAACCGAGAAAGCCTGTGAGAATCCCATCAAAGGACAGGTGATTGGCCTCCCAGTTGTCCATATAGGGCCTCATGCGCTCTGTGTAATCGTCCAGATAATGCTCGGCAAAGCCTGTATGAGTAGAGAGAATAGCAGTAGGCAGTGGGCAGGCCTGGACTTTCAGAGCGGAGATCAAGGGAAGCTCCACCGTAACGGAGCACCGCCCAAAGCCGGTTATGTCATTTATCAGTGCAATGCGTTTCTGCCGTTTCAAATGCAGCCCCCCAGAATAATTGTATTATCCGAACCCCAGGGCCCAAGGATGGGCCCCGTGGACGCGGAAATCACAGGATGTGATTTCAGTCCACGTAAACATGCCACCGGCATGTTTACTCTTTTGCTTCGTTTTCTTTGCGCCAAAGAAAATGAAGAGCCGTAACCAAGCAAAGAGTCACCTATTATCTACCTTATCCAAAGCGTAGAGGTCATGCTCGGCAAAACGTTTCCAAGCCAACTCCTCAAACTTCGTCCCCGGCCGTCCGTAATTGGCGAAGGGGTCAATGGAAATCCCGCCTCTGGGCAGGAATTTGCCCCAGACTTCAATATACTTGGGATCCATCAGCTTGATGAGGTCCTTCATGATGACATTCACCACATCTTCATGGAAGTCGCCGTGGCTGCGGAAGCTTACCAGATAGAGCTTCAGGGATTTGCTCTCCACCATCTTGTGGTCGGGGATATAGGAAATATAGATGGTGGCGAAGTCTGGCTGACCGGTGATGGGGCAGAGGGCGGTGAATTCGGGGCAGTTGAATTTCACCCAGTAGTCATTGTCCGGGTGCTTGTTCTCAAAGGTCTCCAGAATCTCCGGGCAGTAGTCATAGTGATATTTGACCTTTTTCTCTCCCAGCAGGGTGATTTTCTCTTCGGCTTTGTCTCTCATAGCTTGCTCCTTACTTTAATACATTTTCTCTAATAATAAATCAAATGGCTTCTTAAATCAACGTTTAGCAGGAAAAGTGCCATTTAGGTCGAAGTTTGTATTCTGACGGTGAAAGAAGGGAGGCGTGCATTTTGCCGAAACTTAATGAGATGTCCCGGGACATACTGGGAAGCTTTTGGGATTTTCTCTTTCCCTCACGCTGCCCCATGTGTGGCCGATATGTGGCAGAGAGGAGTGGCTGGTGTCCGTCTTGCTTGCAGAAGGCTTTGACGGTGAGGAAGCTTGCCTTGACTCCTGGTTCGCCCTTTGAGGAAATCTGGGCCTTGAGCTTTTACAAGGAGTATTTGCAGAAGCTGATCAAGGACTTGAAATACCGCAGGAAGATGAGCACGCTGCCTTATATCAAGTCCCTGTTGCAGGGCTCGGAGCAGGAACTGGCATGGCTGGTGGGCAGTGACTTTTTGGCAGTGCCAGTGCCTCTCTTTGCCGACAAGGAAAAAGCCAGGGGCTTCAATCAGACGGAGAAGATTTTCGGCGAATGGCTGCAGGAGAAGGGTATAGCTACGGTGCGGGGCCTTATCCGCAACCGTGAGACCATGGCCATGTATGGTCTTAGTCCTGCGGAAAGGGAGGAGAATCTGCGGGGAGCTTTTTCAGCAGTGGAGGAAGCTGGCGTGCCTTTGGTGCAGGGGAGGAAAATCCTGCTGCTTGACGATATCTTCACCACCGGCAGCACTATGGAAGCTTGCGGCAGGGTTCTGAAGGAGGCAGGTGCGAAAAAGATTGTTGGCCTGGTTTTGGCCAGCGACCATTAAATGGGTTGTAACATTGTATACAATTGGGTATACTATAGGAGTGTATATTTGTAAATTGATGCTATACTGGAGAAACAGTTGCACAATATGACGTAATATTGGAGGGGGCTTTGCATTGAAGATGAATGGTGCCCAGGCTGTACTGGAAAGCCTGAAAAAAGAAGGCGTGGAAGTGGTGTTCGGCTATCCCGGAGGAGCTGTGCTGACTCTTTATGACGCCGTATACAAGATGAAATTTCCCCATATCCTGACCCGCCATGAGCAGGGGGCGGTGCATGCTGCGGATGGCTATGCCCGGGCTACGGGGAAGGTAGGGGTGGTTTTCGCCACCTCCGGCCCCGGTGCTACCAACCTTATCACCGGTATTTCCACTGCCAGCATGGACTCTGTGCCCCTGGTGTGCATCACGGGGCAGGTGGCCAATCCCTACATTGGCAAGGATTCCTTCCAGGAGGCTGATGTGTGCGGCATCACCACCCCCATCACCAAGCACAACTATCTGGTGAAAAAGGCCAAGGACTTGCCCCGGGTGCTGAAAGAAGCGTTCTTCATAGCCCGCACGGGGCGTCCCGGTCCGGTGGTCATCGATGTGGCCAAGGATGTCTTCGATACGGAGATTGACTACAAATATCCGGAGAAAGTTTCCCTCAAGGGCTACAGCGGTGAGTACGAAGGGGACGAAGCTGAGGTGGAGGCGGTAGTGCGCGCTATCCAGAAGGCCAAGAAGCCCCTGATCTTCACCGGGGGTGGCGTGAATACCTCCGATACGGCGCAGGAACTGAGGGAAATCGTGCAGCGCCTGGGCGTCCCTGTCACCACTACCCTTTTGGGCATTGGCACTTACCCTGCTGATGGGGAGGGCTTTTTGGGCATGGCCGGCATGCATGGCAGCTACGGTTCCAATATGGCTATCCAGGAATGCGATTTGCTCCTTTGCATCGGCATGCGCTTCTCAGACCGGGTGACGGGCAAGGTGGCGGCCTTTGCGCCCCATGCCAAGATCGTGCATTTCGAGCTGGATGCTGCTGAGGTGAACAAGAATGTGGAGGCAGACCTCAGAGTGCTGGGAGATCTGCGCTGGTCCCTGCCTTTGCTGAGGGACAAGCTCTCCAAGGCGTCCGATGATTTCAGGAGCCACTTTGCCCCCTGGCTGGAGCAGGCTGTCGCCCGTGCCAAAGAGAAGCCTTTCGGCTACTTGGAGGAGGGCGACCTCATCAAACCGGGGGCCCTGATTTCCAAGATAAGCTCCCTTATGCCCCGTGATACCATTGCTGTGACAGACGTAGGGCAGCATCAGATGTGGGCGGCCCAGTTCTTCAATGTCTACGAGCCACGCCACTTCCTCACTTCCGGCGGCCAGGGCACTATGGGTTACGGCCTGCCGGCTGCTCTGGGAGCAAAACTGGGGAAGCCAGACAGTCCTGTAGTGCTCTTTACCGGCGATGGCAGCATCATGATGAACTGCCAGGAGTTTGCCACCATTGCGGACAATGATATCGACCTCAAGGTGGTCATCCTTCACAACTGCATCCTGGGCATGGTGGCCCAGTGGCAGCGGCTTTTCTACAGCCATCATTATTCCCAGTCCGAGCTCAAGGGCAAGACAGATTTCGTGAAGCTTTCCGAAGCTATGGGAGTGAAGGGCTATCGCCTGACTAAGAAGGAAGAACTGGAAACTGTACTGCCCAAGCTCCTTTCCGAAAAAGGCCCCATGCTCATAGATGTGATGGTGCCTGAGGACGAAGATGTGCTGCCCATGGTGCCGGGAGGCAAGCGTTTGGACCAGATGGTGTTGGGAGGTAAGGACTGATGGGAGATAAAGTGCAGATGGAGAATATGCAGAAATACCTTTTGGCCATCCTGGTGGACAACAAGCCCGGTGTCCTCACCCATGTTTCCGGCCTTATCAGCCGCCGTGCTTTCAATATCGAGAGCATTTCTGCAGGTTACACCGAGGAGCCGGAAGTCACCCGCATCAATATCGTGGTGTCCGTGGAAAGCGACAGGGAACTGGACCAGGTGGTGACCCAGCTTTCTAAGCTCATTGATGTCATCAAGATCGTGAACCTCACCAAGCTGCCCAGCATTGCCCGGGAACTGGTGCTTATCAAGATTAAGGCAGGCAAGGAAAGCCGCGCAGACATCAAGAATATCGTGGAGATCTTCCGTGCGAAAATCGTGGACATCAGTCCTGAGAACGTGGTGGTGGAGCTTACTGGACAGCAGAGCAAGATTGACGGCTTCATCGATATGTTTGCCGACTATGAAATCATCGAGATTGCCCGTACCGGGGCCATTGCCCTCTCCCGCGGGCCTGTGCCAGTTAAAGAAATGTAAGATAACAATGTAACGGCGTCCATGGATGGTGCAAATGCCCCGGTGGGGCATTTGCTAAAAGCGGCCTTTCCAACATTAAATCCAAACCGAAAATAAAATTAGAGAAGGAATTTTAGTTATGTTGGCGAATAGACATAGCGACAGCTAAAATTGTCCGGTACATGTTGTGTGGAAGGGAGCGAAATTCAATGGCTGGAAAGGTAAAGAATTGTCCTCATTGTGGCAAGCTGTACGCTGATTACGGCGCACATATGTGCCGTGACTGTGAAGACAAGATGCGGGAGAAAGAATCGGAAGTAGTGAACTATGTCCGCGACAATCCTAAGGCCAAGATTCTTGAAATCACCGAGGCTACGGGCTGCAGCGAGCAGCTGATCAAGAAACTTATCCGTGAAGGACGCTTTGAGCAGGTGGGCGTGAAGATGACCTACCCCTGCGAAAAATGCGGTGCCCCCATCCTCAGCGGCAAGATCTGCCAGACCTGCAAGGAGAATATGCAGAAAGAGCTCCAGAAGCAGGCGGCAGGTGTGGTGGCCGCCCGCCAGGCAGCCAGTGCCAACCGTGGCCAGGGCATGCATTCCAAGGATAAGGGTCGTTAATAGTAGAATATATGAGAATATAGAAGTAAAACAAAGATATTTTAAGATAATCTCATATAAAAGGCCAAAAGCGGGAGTTAAGACTCCTGCTTTTTTTTTCGATAGAATGAGCAGAAGTATAAGAAGGTGGTGAAAAACAATGTATGTAAGCAACAACAGCGCTCTCCAGGCCCTGGCCAGTCTTTACAGCAACGATCAGGTAAAGAGCGTCAAACGCACCCAGCAGGCAGAGGGCACAAGCTTCAAGGATGAACTGGTTCTCTCCCAGGAGGCCCAGAGTTTCAGCGATATGCTGAATGAGCTGAAGACCATGGATGAGGTTCGCAGCGAGAAGGTAGATGTCCTTGCACAGCAGGTGAAGTCTGGTTCTTATGAGCCGGATGTAAAAGCCGTGGCAGAGCGCATCATGAACCTGCAGTTCTGAGAGGCTTGATTTAGGCTTTAGGGAGGCATTATATGTGGCAGGAATTACTCAAGATTCTACGCAAGCTAAGCAGTGATTATGGTGTTGTGGCAGCCCTGGGCAAAGAGAAGCATAGAGCGCTGGTTGGGGTGGATATGAAGACCCTGGACAGGCTGATAAAGCGTGAGGCAGACCTTGCCTCCTCTATCCAGAAAACCGAGTCTGCCAGGCAGGAATTATGCTTGAAAATCATTAAGGCATATCCCTCCATCACTCCTGAAATGAAAATGCAGGAAGCGTATCAGCTCGCGGGCCCGTTGGCCTGCGAGCTGAAGAGCGCCCACGAAGCACTCACGAAACTGGTCGAGGATGTCAAATCCCAGGCAGAGATCAACAATATCCTTGCCATGGGGGCTCTGGGAGCCGTGAATCAGCGCCTGGGGCAGATTGGCGGTGTGTCAGTTGACCCGGTCTATGGACGGGGTGGCAGGGAAAATGTCAGCCACAGGCAGAATTTTGAATACGATGCGTAGTTTATACAGCAATAATCGAGGTAGGGCCTATGGAAAAGCAGGAAACTGGAAAAGCTGCTATGAAGGAGGCCATTGCGCTTCTGAGAAAGCAGCTGCTCCTGGGGAATAGCTGCATGGATTGGCTGCGGGAAATGAAAGAAGCCTTGATTCATAACAGCGGGGCGGAAATCACAGGAACCGTCCAGGCGCTGGAACCGGCTCTGGGGGATTATGCCCGTCTGGAGGAAGAACAAGCAGCTTTTCTTAGGGAGCAGAGAAGCCCACGTATGTCGGCCTTTGTAGCCAGCCAGCCTGACTCTGTGGAAAGGGATGTGGCCTTTCGGCTGGTGGACAAGGTGAATATTTTGGGCAGGACGCTCCGTGAGAGCATAGCCCTGAACAAGCAGCTCATGAGCCGCAGCAAGGAATACATAGACTTCCATGTGAATCTCATGAGCGGCGTGAATGCCGGCACTATCTACTCAGCCCCGGGAGGGCCGGGCAGAGATGGAGGCCGGGAAAGAAAGATGTTTGATTCCAGCGTCTAGGCGCTGTGCATAGAAAGAGGGATGACGATGCGTTCAACCTTTGCAGGCCTCAATACTCTGGTACGGGGCATCAATGCCAACCAGCTTTCTGAGAACACGGTTGGCCACAATATCTCCAACGCCAACACTGAAGGCTATTCCCGCCAGAGCGTAAATCTCGCAGCCGTAGATGCCCGTAAGGAAGCGTCCATTTACGGTAATGTACTGGTGGGACAAGGTGTGGATTCCACTTCCTTGACTCGTGCCAGGGATATTTACGCAGACAGGCAGTACTGGAGCGAGAATTCTACCAGTGCCTACTATACTTCCAGAGCCAAGGAATATGACAAGATAGAGGCCATCTTCAACGATACCACCCTTGAGAACATTCAGGATTCCATTCAAGATTTCTACAAGGCTTGGTCATCCCTTTCTGCTAATGCTAGTGATTCCTCTACCCGCATTACAGTAGTGGAAAAAGGCAAAGTTTTTGCCGATCGTATCCATACGGCAGCCCAGAAGATGCAGGAACAGATAGATGCCAACTACAAGGATATGGAACTTAATATCACAAGGATCAATGATTATACTGACCAGATAGTGCAGCTGAACAGGAGTATCATGAGCACAGAAGCCACTGGCGGTATGGCTAATGACTTGCGTGACCAGAGAGACCTTTTGGTGGACAAGCTTTCCAGTTTTGTCAATCTGAATATATACGAAGACAGCAATGGCATGTACAGCGTGGTGTCAAACGGCGTATCCCTGGTGAACGGCATCAACAAGCTTACTCTTGAGCTTTCTGACCCCATTGCCAATGACACTTATGGCATCAATGATTATACAGTTCTGTTGAAGGAGTCGGGCATAGCCTATCAGCCTACCAACGGCACATTGAAGGCCCAGATGGATCAGATAGAGGAAGACAAGGCCTATATCGATTATCTGGCCAAGATGTCAGCCTTCATGCTCACCACCTTCAACCATCAGCATCAGCAGGGCATAGGCATTGACAGTGCTGCCTGCACCGCCACCTATGGCACAGAGGATTTTGATGATACGTCTCCGACTTATGGTGAGATTAATGATTCTGGCAGCAAGGTAGTAACGGCGGCGGGTACGGATCTTACTGGCACTTCCGGTGTCAACTTCTATGGGGCAGCCGATGTGATATACACTTGGGATGAAGCGACCCAGACTGTGACAGCCACCAAATACAGTGCAGGCTGGCATATGGTGGTTTCCACCTATGAAAAAGAAGAGGCCGGGCTTATAAATTATTACAGCAAGGCTACTGTGAAAGAAAACACGGGCAGTACCCAAACCGCGGAAACTTTGAAGGCTATTGACATAATTAAAGCTTTGGAACTTAACGCCCAGCTTACCGCAGAGAACGGGCAGAATCTGGTGGCCGCACGCACTTGGGGCACTACCACTACCAGTGTTGATCCCACTACTCATGTGGCAAAGGATCTTGGAACTCATGTAGCGGAAGCCAATGGTTCCGGTGATGGCACCAATGCGGTGGATCTCAGCACATTGTTTAATATGAATCAGGAAAACACACAAATAGATTTCATCGCCAAGCAGTTCACCGGCAATCAGCAGACCGGCACGGACAGGCGCTCTATGGGCACCATTTCCCTGGAAGCCTATTACAATCAGCGCATGACTGCTCTGGGCAGCGATGCTGAGACCATGGATTCCAAGGTCAAGGCGCAGAATGAAGTGCTGGTGCAGGTGGAAGAGTGGCGTCAGTCAGTATCGGCGGTAAACTGGAACGAAGAACTTACTAACATGATCATGTTCCAGCAAGGCTACAGCGCCTGCTCCAGATGCCTAACTACTATGGATGAGATGCTGGATAGGCTTATCAACAGCACCGGCACGGTTGGCAGATAACAGCATTAGCAGCAAAAGTCACAGTATCTGAAAGGATAGGTGGAAGCAATGCGTGTAAGCAGCACTCAGATGATAGCCCGCTACCAAAAGCAGCTTAACGATAGCTACGAAGATCAAGCAAAACTCATGGAACAGTCCGATGGCAGCAGGCTGCACCGTCCTTCGGATGATTCCGTCAACTATTCAAAGTTCCTACGCTATCAGAATACCGATACGGAGAACGACCAGTTCCAGAATAATGTTAAAAATGGTATCTCATGGATGAAGACAGCTGACTCGGCTATGTCCAATATGAAAGATCTTTTGACCACTATCCATGAGAAAACCGTCCAAGCGGCTAACGATACCAATGATACTTCCAATATTCAGGCCATCGGCAAAGATGTGCTGGCCAAGCTCCGGGAACTTGTTTCCTTGGGCAATACCCAGCAGGGGGACCGTTATATGTTCGCAGGGCAGAGCGACCTGGAGCAGCCCTTCACCATTACCAGCGCCAAGGTGCATCGTGGTCTTACCAAGACGCTGGATGACCCGCAGAGGAGTTTTTTCTCTACTATAGTCGATGACGGAAGCGGCAATACATATGCGGACAGCAAGGGCAATACGACCCAGATGTTGACACTCACGGGCGATGATGGCAATAACTACTATCTCAGCACCACTACAGGCAAGATTTATACCCAGGAATTTATGGATGAGGGTTACAAGAGAAAAGTTGGCAATGGGCAGACCCAGGTGCAAGATGGGAATGAGGTTGCAACCCTGTCAAGCTGGAGTGCCTCTACGGATGTTTCCAAGCATTTTGACAAGAATGGTCAGATAAGGACACCGCTTGATCCCGCTGTGTATCCTACTGCTGACCAGAATATTGGCAATAAATTCAGTGAAACCATCAGCGTTGACGGCAAGAATGTTAAATTAAGTTTTGCCACCATCGAGCAATACGTGGTGGAATACACCGGCGATGCCAAGAAAATTTCCATGGTGAAGCGCAATGGCACCACCGACCCGACGGCGGATACGGTGAATGTCACGGGCCAGGATCTCTTCGGCTCTGATATTTTTGACAATGAGAATTCCGGCAATCAGGTAAATGGATACTCTGGTGGTACTGCCGCACTCAATGACCTGCTTCAGGTGGTGGCCAAGATGGAGGCCGGAGATGTCAGGTGGCTTTCTTCGGATGGACTTAGTGTCACAGATAGTGCTCATGTCCAGGTGGTTGAAGCCGAGACTTCCGCCGCTGCCCGCCAAAACGTCTACGACAGCGTCTCCACCATGCTGGACAAGCAGAAAGCGACTATCACCGAGGATATCAGCAACTGCAGTGATGCAGATGTAGCAAAACTTGCGATAGACCTTATGACCATGCAGACCATCTACAATATGTCGCTTTCTGTAGGCTCAAGGATCCTGCCTCAGTCTCTGGCTGATTATCTGTAAAAATATAAGTAACTAAGCAGGAATTTCCCAAAGGAAGGGGGAATAAAAAGGTATGTTGCGATTGAATATCCGTCAGACATACACCCAGATAGGAATTCGCACGCAACCGTCTGCTCTGTCAGCACCTTATAAACCGGCCGTGGCCCACACGGAGTATGTGGCGCCCAGGTCGAACATGGGGATTACTCAGCCAAAGCTTGATATCAACAGCTATCCCAGCCGCCACTCATACGGTCATAGCACCTGCGATGACCTGACCAAGGCGGCTGGGCAGCGTGGCTTGCAGGACTTGCAGGCGGCCATCAAGCGCCACAATCACGAAGGCCTGGCCATGGCCAACAGTGGCGCCAAGCGTGGCCATGACGAAATAGCCGCCCAGGCCAAACAGCACATCGCCCAGGAAATCAGCAAAAAGCGCATCATAGTGGCCCAGCACATACCGAATCCCGAGATTCATTACACACCAGGACACCTGGTGGGAACACCTGACCCGGGCAAGTATGACTGGACGGTGGATGCTGATTACAAGGCAGATGTGAACTTTACTCCTGCCAAGGCTGAGACCTATATTGCGCAGCAGGGAAGCGTGCGGCAGTGGGTCACCGAGGGAAAATATGATATTTATGCTTGATTCTTCATTTTTTGATGGAGGCGCACTATGAGAAAAGTCGATACCCTGCGTTTTGGCACTATTGAGATTGAGGAAGAGAAGATCACCCATTTCTCCCATGGCATACCTGCCTTTGAGGAGGAAAAGGAATTTGTCATCATTCCCTATGACAGTGAAAGTCCATATCTGTTCATGCAGTCGCTTTCTACCCCGGATTTGGCCTTTCTCATCACCATGCCCTTCTTGTTCTTCCCGGACTATGAGTTCGAATTGGACGATGCCACGCAAAAGGAACTGGGCATCAAGGATCAGGAAGAGATGCTCATCTATGTGATCATCACCATTCCCCAGGGCAGGATTGAGGATATGACAGCCAATCTCACGGCTCCGGTGGTTCTCAACAAGAAGACCATGCAGGCCAAGCAGGTAGTGCTGGAGAAAGGCGGTTACACCACCAAGCACAGACTGTTCCCCGAAAAGAAAAAGTAAAACTAGAAGATGCAGCTTTGTAGCAGAACATGCCTCCACCGCTTGCGGGGGAGGGGGACCGCCGAAGGCGGTGGAAGGGGGGCTTCGAGAGCCAACTTTCATCGTTTTGCTATATCACACTAAGGAGGCTACTAGTATATGTTAGTTCTTACACGCAAACCGAGACAGCAGATTATGATAGGTGATGACGTTGTCATCAATGTGGTAGAAGTGCAGGGCGAAAATGTCCGACTGGCCATCGATGCGCCGCGTGAGATCAAGATTTACCGCGGGGAAATCTACCGTGCCATCCAGGAGGAAAACCAGAAGGCAGCTACTCCGGTGCCCAAGAATCTGGATTTCAGCGCAGTTATGCCGCCGCGTGAATCCTAAAGGATTATTTATTTTTCTGCGGAGTTTCCGCTATGCAGGGAGGCCGTCCAAGCGGCAAGGTTAATCTGAAGGTTAGGGACAACTTTTATTATCTATGGAGGGATAAAACATGATTGGGAAAGTCAATGATATGGTATCCGGTGCGGTGGTAATCGGTTCCATGACTCAGGACTATGCTGCTGGGACGGCAGCGCAGCGCTCGCAGGATCAAAGCAGTGCGTCAGCGGCTCCTGTAGATGAACTGCAGAAGGCCAAGCAAGAAGAAGGCACGAGCGTACAGGAAACTGTAGAAGCCAATGCCCAGAAGAAAGAGGAACCCAAAGAAGAAGATATGCAGGAGATGATCAAGGAGCTAAATGAGCTCATGAGCCGCATCAACTGCAATCTGGAATTCAGCTATCACAAAGAAGTGAACGTCATGTCCGTCAAGATGATTGACAAGTCCACCCATGAAGTCATCAAGGAACTTCCTCCGGAAGAGATGATTGACAACATGATTCAGGCCAAGGACTGGATAGGAGCGTTCCTGGACAAGAATGCCTGAGGAGGTGTGAACCATGAGTGCAACGGGTATATATGGTCTCTCAGGCTCCGGCATTGATGTCGACTCCATGGTAAAAGTCGGCATGATGACCAAGCAAAATGAATATGACCGCATGTATAAGAAGGAAGTGCGGCAAGAGTGGACGAAAGAAGCCTACGCCAACCTCTATTCAGACCTCACCACTTTTACCACTTCCACTATGTCCAAGTACAAGATGTCTTCTACATTGAACCCTCAGACGGTGAGCTCCACCAAGTCAGAGGTGGCTACCGCTACGGCCAACGCCGATGCGGCAGCCATGACCCACTATGTGAAGGTCAACAGTATGTCGTCCAATGCCTACCTCCTGACAGGCAACGATGGCATCACGCGCGCTGACCCGGAAAAAGAAGGAAGCCTTTATCTGCGTGACCTGATAGATACTTCCAAGTTGGGGGACGATGGAATCAGCTTCAAAGTCAGTGATGGCAAAGAGGAAAAAACTGTTACCATCACATATGACCAGATTATGAAAAATGGGCAGACTTTGAATGACTTGGTCTCAGCTTTCAATGGCACAGGGCTGAATATCAAGGCTACCTACGATGCCAACAACGATGCATTCTCTCTTTACAATAGCAGCGGTGGCAGCGCTAATGGTATCTATATGAAGGCAAATGATGATGCTGCTGCAGAACTGTTGAATAATTTGAACCTGCATACGGTGAATGTGGCCGCTGACGGCAGCAGCAGCCTGGGTGAGGATGCGCTGGATTTTACCAATTATTATACTACGACTTCCAGCGCGACCATTGCAGATGCGAGTGTTGCTAAGAGCACGGATGTAGATACCGGTGCTGCCACATATTCCGGGCTCACCATCGGCGACAGCGCCGCCAGTCTGACAGTCGCTTCTGATGGCACGGCTACTGTCACAATTGGCGAAAACGCCTATGCGGCAGAAGTGACCGAGAATGAGGATGGCTCCAAGAGCTTCAACTTCAGCACAAGCTCCACTGCCGACAATGTGACTACTGCCACGGCTTATACATTGAAGCTTTCGGGTAGTGACGTTGAAGGCTATACTCTCGGCGGCAGCGCCGAAACCACGGTTACAGACAGTAGCAAGATGGTGGGCATGGCCGGCAAGGATGCTTCTGTTACCATCGATGGCAAGAATTATACATCCGACTCCAACAAGCTCACCGTCAGCAATGTTACATACACCTTCATGGGTGTAGGCACTTCCACCATGACAGTATCTCAGGACACAGAGAAAGTTGTTGAGAATGTCAAAGCTTTTGTGGATGATTACAATGCACTGCTGGACAAGCTCAATGATATGTACAATGAGCAGAAGTACGCCGACTACGATGTGCTTACCGAGTCCCAGAAGAAGGCTATGACAGAGGAGCAGATTGAAAAGTGGGAGGAAAAGGCCAAGAGCGGACTCATGTACCGTAATGAGTACGTGGGCAAGCTTATCAGCGACCTGCGCGAAGCAATTTATACTCCTGTGGAGTCTGTGGACGGCAAGTACAAGACCATGATGTCCATCGGCATCGAGTCCAAGACAGACCGTGGTCATCTGAAGATTGATGAGGACAAACTCAGGAAGGTTTTGGCTGAGGATCCGGATATTGTTTACCAGATGCTGGGGAATCTGGACAGTGATGATGAGTTTGGCAAGAACGGTGTAGCACAGCGCGTTAGTGATGTGGCCAACAAGTCCATGAAGTCCATCAAGTCCTACGCCGGTACTTCCACGGAAGTGGCAGACGGCAGCAACCTGGGCAAGCTCATCCAGGATTTGCAGACTAAGATGAGCAACTTCAAGGTCATGATGAACGCCTTCGAGAGTGCTCTTTACAAGAAGTATGACAAGATGGAGTCTGCCATCCAGAAACTGGGTATGCAGCTGGGCTACATCACAGGTGGGCAGTAACTAAAAAGGCGGCCCCGTAGGGGGCTGCCAGATAACAAGTGGGGAGGATACTATGGTAAATGCAGCTGAAGCCTATCGCAGGCAGCAGATTATGACCGCCACGCCGGAGGCGTTGACACTGATGCTTTACAACGGGTGCTTGAAGTTCATCAACGAAGGCACGGAAGCAATAGGACGCAAAGATTATGAACAGGCAAATATCTCGCTGCAGAAAGCGCAGAATATCATCTCCGAGTTCCGCATCACTCTGAACATGGACTATGAGATTTCTCATCAGCTCATGCCCCTGTACAACTACTGCTATGACCGTCTGGTAGAGGGCAACCTCAAGAACGATGCCAAGCAGATAGGCGAGGCCAGGGACATCATCACAGAGCTGAGGGATGCCTGGGCACAGGCTATGAAGAAAGCCCGTCAGGAAAAGCAGCCCCAGAAAGCGGCCGGAGGCGTTGGCTATGTCGGGTGAGCAGGAAGCGCAGGCCAAAAAAGACTGGGAACTATACAGAACCTTGACCCATGAGCTCATCAAGTTCATGGACAAGCAGGATATAGAGGAGTTTCTTCAGATAGTAGACCAGCGAGGAGTACTGGTAGACCGCATGAAGGGAAATCCTGCCTGCGAAAAATACCGCGCCACCCCGGAGTGCCAGGCCCTCATCGAGGAAGTGGTACCTCTGGATAAGCAAATCATGTACAAGGCCAAGTCATGGCTGAACAAGAGCCGCCGCCAGAATGCCGCGGTACGGTCGTATGATCTGACGGCACCGAAATTTGGTGCCGTAGGCAACATCTTCAACAGGAAGATGTAAAGGATATGGGAAGATAAATTTTCTTCAAAAACTTTTAAAAAAACACTTAAGTATTTCGGGAAACTCTCGATAATATAAGTGTAAGGCCAAGATAATAAGCCAGCACCACTCAAAGGCAGGTCAGCTAGCAGCCTGGTGGCGATGGTGCCAGCCTATTATATAATGTTTGGCAAAAACGGTCACGGATGGCCGTTTGCAGATAGTTTATTGTTACTCACAATCAGGGAGGAATAACATCATGGCAATGGTAGTAAAGAACAACATGTCGGCAATCAATACTCTGAACACCTTGAATGCCAACTCCACGGCTCTCAGCAAGAGCCTGGCTAAGGTATCTTCCGGCATGAAAATCAATGGCGCAGCTGATGACGCTTCCGGGTATGCAATATCCGAGCGCATGAGAGTCCAGATCCGCGGTTTGGACCAGGCTAACGCCAACACCCAGAACGGCAGTTCTATGATGAAGACCGCTGAAGGTGCTGTAAGCTCCACTGTTGACATCCTCAAGACGTTGAAGGAAAAAGTCATCAGCGCAGCCAACGATGATAAGACCGATGCAGACCGCGCAGCTATCCAGAAAGAGCTCGACCAGTCCATCGACCAGATCAACGACAACGCAAACATCACCTACAACGGCAAGTACCTCGTTGATGGTTCGCACAACAGCTCGGTTATCCAGACCACGACTACGATGACGAACCAGATGCTGAATACTGGAACGAAGGCCTCTACTGCATTCACGCAGATGAAGGATCGCAACGGCAACAGCCTGAACATCCAGTCCTTGGATACAGTTACGGTTTCCTTCGTACATCAGGGTGTTACCTACACCACCAGCTTCCGTGCAGGCGCAGCTGTTAATACCGCTGGTAAGGTTACCGGGGCGGCAACTCACAGCATGAGTAGCCTGCTCAAGTTGGCAAATGACGAATTCAAGGCTAAGAATAGTGTGGGTGGTCCTTTCAAGGATCAGGATCTTTTCTCCTCTGATATTAAGACCGGTTCTGTCATTGGTAAGGATGCAGCCCAGGATACCGTCAAGACGGCTTCCGGCGAGAATGCGATGACCATCAAATCTGCTATGTCCGGTCTTACCGGTCAGATTTCTGGTTTCACGATTTCCGTGTCCAATACGAAGGGCCAGATTCAGAAGAGCATCAACGCTGTGCTGGATAACTTCGATGAATCCATCCGTGCTCAGAATAAGTCTGAGGATAACCAGATTACCCTGCAGGTTGGCACTAAGGCTAACCAGAGCATCCGCGTCGGTCTTACCGATATGCGCGCTGAGGCTCTTGGTCTTGCCAGCTCCACCGGCAAGACTTTGCAGATTGGTACCCAGGCTCAGGCCAATGCAGCCATCAACGTTCTCGACAATGCCGTTCAGAAGGCACTGGATCAGCAGACCACCATCGGCGCTATCCAGTCTCGTCTCGAGTACACCAGCAGCAACCTGACGACTTCCAGCCAGAACGTCCAGGCTTCCGAGTCCACGATTCGCGATGCCGATATGGCCAAGGAAATGACCAACTACACGAAGAACAATGTTCTTCTGCAGGCAGCTCAGTCCATGCTGGCTCAGGCCAACCAGAGCAGTTCCTCTGTTCTCAGCCTGCTCCAGTAAGCTTAGGTGGCAAAGGCCTTTCAGGCCAAGCTTCACTATTAACCATGAGAACCCTCCCCGACCGGGGAGGGTTTTTTATTGCCTTTGTCGAATTTTGATACATGGAGGTGTGTCCCATGCGTATTTCAGCCTGCTATATAGTAAAGGACGAAGCTGAGGAACTGCGGCGCAGTTTGGAAGGGGTAAAGGGTCAAGCGGACGAGATTATTGTGGTGCAGACGGTGGAGTCTCAGGCGGTGCATCAGGCAGCGGAGCAGGCAGGGGCGCGGCTTTTTTATTTTGCCTGGCAGGATGATTTCGCCGCTGCCAGGAATTTCGCATTGGCCCAGGCAACAGGGGACTGGCTCCTGCTGTTGGATGCAGATGAGTATTTTACGGAAGAGACAGCGGGCAATCTACGCAAGGTAGTAGAGGCACACAGAGAGGTGGAGGGGCTGCTGGTCCCTTTGACGAATTTGGGGCAGCAGGGGGAGGATATGCTGACCGCCCCTGCCCTGCGGCTGGCTCGCCGCCAGCCGGGGCTTAAATATGTGGGACGCATCCATGAGGAACTGTGCGTGGGGGACAAAATACTGGAAGATGTGCAGATCCTGACTGAGAAGGAACTGCATATCCTGCATACGGGCTATCGCCCGGAGGTGAATAAGTCGAAGGCGGAGCGAAATCTGCGCCTGCTGCGGCAGGAACTAAGGGAGCGGCAGTCAAAAAACGAGGCAGAGGGCAGCCTCTATATGTACCTGGCGGAGGCTTGCTATGGGCTGGGTCAGGCGCGGGAGGCAGAGCATTGGGCCAGGCTTGATATAGCCCAGGGCAGACGGAAAGTGCTCTATGCCAGCCGCTCCCATCATATCCTGCTATCCCTTCTGGCAAAGCAATCCCGCCCTGAGGACAGGCTGCAGGCTGCGGAGAGGGCCTCACAGGATTTTCCGGAGCTGGCCGAGTTCCGGGCGGAACTGGCGGCATGTAGAGCCGCTTGGGGAGATTTCGCGGGAGCATCCGCAGAGCTCGCACAAGCCATGGAGCTGGCCGGAAGGCCCTCCGGTTTTGAACCTCAGCATTTCGGGACGGCAGAGGCAGAGCAGGCGGAAAAGCAGCTGCAGGTTTGGCGTGATTTAGCGGAAGAGGCGGAAACGCTGGATTTGTCTGTCTGCATGATTATGAAGGATGAGGTACAGGAACTGCCTGCTTGGCTGGCTAATGCGCAGACTTATGCAAAAAATAAGGAAATAATCATCGTAGATACCGGCTCCCAGGACGGCAGCCGCGAGCTGGCAGATCAGGCGGGGGTGCGGCTCTATGATTTTCTCTGGCGGGATGATTTTGCCGCTGCCAAGAATTTTGCTCTGGAGCAGGTAATACCCGTAGATGAAAAAGCCTTCCCCTATGGGGAAGGGGGACCGCGCAAGCGGTGGATGAGATCTTCCGATAACGAAGCTAAATGGATAATCTTTCTGGATGCAGATGAGACCTTCTACCACCCGGAGGGTGTGCGGGGACTCTTGGTCAGGGCCATCCGGCGTCACCCGGAGGCTCAAGGTTTTCAGGTGCTGATGCGCCATGTGGATACGGATGCGGCTGACCTGCCTATAGGCACAGAGCCTGTTATCCGCATCCTCAGGCAGCAAAGGGGGCTTGGCTATCAGGGGAGAGTGCATGAGGTACCGAGCCTGCATGGGGAGATATTAGCCGGATTGCCGTTGGCAGAGGGGCTCATCCTGCGCCATACAGGCTACGCATCCTCGAAGGTGCGTGCCAAGGCAAGGCGCAACCTGCGCCTTTTGCGGCAGCAGGAAGAAAGGCCCCAGGATTACCGCTACCTGGCGGATGCCTGCTACGCATTAGAACGTTATGATGAGGCATTGCATTATGCCCGGCTGGCTCTTGCTTCCGGCTGGCAGGGGCTGGACAGCAACAAGTCCCTGTATGGGACAGTATTGCATTCGCTTATGCGCTTGCGCCATCCTCTTAGTGAGCAACTCACGCTGCTGGGAGAGGCACGGCAGTCATTCCCCCAGGCTGCAGATTTCCTGGCTTGGCAGGGGCTGCTGCTTTGGCAGCTAGGAAAGCTGCCGGAGGCCGGACACTTGCTGAACTCTGCCCTGCAGGCGGGAAGAACTGCTGAACTGGAGCCAATGCTGGCTAAAGTCCGTGCGGTGTTGGGGATGCTGTCTCTGGAGCGTGGACAGAGGGAGCAGGCAGAGGCGGAACTGGCCGAGGCATTGGGGTGGAATCCTTTTGAGCGTATGGCGCTGGAGCTGGCCGCACGGCTCTGGCCGGAGCCTGAAGCGTGGGTGGAGCATCTGCGACCCTTCTATCAAGGCGAAGCAATGAGACGGCAATTTCTGCCACAGCTGGGACGTTGGGCCGCCGAGGCAGGGCAGCTGTCGTTGCTGCTATATGTGCAGAGGCTTAGGTGCGAGGAGGGGCAGAGCGTGCCTGAGACAGAGTTGTGCGCGGCTTATGCACGACATGAGCAGGATGTGGGACGAGCGCTTTTTCTGCAGATTGCACAGGATATGCAGCGGCTGTTCGTGGCCTGCCTGCAGCTGAGCCGGCCACGGGATGGCATGGAAGCGGAAGATATCCCCCATGAATGCTTGGAGCTTCTCCCCGCAGAACTACGCCAGGTGGCGGAGGCGTGGCAGTCAGGCGAGGCGTTGCCGCCGGAGGCAGGAGGGTCTTATGCTACGGGTCTGGATATTGTCATGGCTGGGCAGGCTGTTTCCCTTTACGAACGTTATGCGGCTCTGGGATTGGAGCTTGCCCCGGCACGGCAGCGTGAGTCAGCAGACAAATTTTTCCGTCAGCGGGCCTGGGCAGCGGCCTTTGCCCTTTATCAGGCTTTGCCGGCCGATGAAACAGGCGAGCCGGGCAGCTTCTGGCATCATCTGGGGGTTACGCTTTACCATCTGGGCGAATACGGGGCTGTGGAGGAATGTCTGGCCAGAGCGGAGGCGGCAGGCTCACGGGAGCCGGACATGGCTGCTTACCGCAAGTGGGCGAGGGAGCAGCTGTCTTGAAATAATGAGAGGTGAATCCTTTTATGAGCGGCATCAGGATTTCCGCTTGTGCGATTATGAGGGATGAGGAGAAGAATATAGGGCGTTGGCTGCAGGATATGAGACAGCTGGCCGACGAGATTATCGTGGTGGACACGGGTTCCCGGGACAGGACGGCGGAACTGGCACGGGCGGGAGGTGCTAGGGTCTATGACTTCACTTGGCGGGATGATTTCGCGGCTGCGAAGAATTTTGCCCTGTCCCAGGCCACGGGTAAGTGGGTACTGTTTCTGGATGCGGACGAGTATTTTTCGCCAGAGAGCCTGCCAAGGGTACGACCGCTGCTGGAGAATCTGGAGGCGGATAAGCGCGTGGGGGGCGTTCTCTGCCGTTGGGTGAACCTGGATGCGGACGATGGCTTCCGTGAGCGGGATGCATATTTGCAGATGCGTGTTTTTCGCCGCCGCAGGGACATACGCTATGAAGGATGTGTGCATGAGGCACTGAGGATGCCGCCTGTTCTTGAGGCCAGGCTGACCCGTGAAATAGTTATCTGCCATACCGGCTACTCATCCAGCCGCGTGGCGGCCAAGCTGCGCCGCAACGAGAGGTTGCTGAGGCATCAGATCGCATCGAGGGGGGGGCAGCCGACAGCGGCGGAGCTATACTATCTGCTTGACTGTGCCTATGGCCTGCAGGAGCACGGACAGGCGCTGCATCTGGCAGAAAGTCTGGTGAATGATGCACGGCTCTTTGGGCTGTTGCCGAATCTGCAGCTGCGGGTGTGGGAAATATACCTGAGCCTGCTGCAGGAGCAGGAGGCGGTGGGGAAGCTGCTGCAGGCCTTCCGCAGGGCGCGGGAGGCTTTTCCGGAGGCACCTTCGCTGCTGTTTATGGAGGGGGCCTGGCTGTATGCCCAGGGACAGGAACGCGAGGCAGAGGCAAGCCTGCGGGCAGGGCTACGGCTGCGGGAGCAGGAGCACTTCTCCGCCGTGGGGGTGGCTGATACGGCGGAAAGCATGCTGCCTGTGGTGTCAAGGATATTGGCCAGGATAGACGAGGATGGCAAGATGGCGAAGAAAGTGCAAGTAGACAGGAAAAAGAGGGGGCAGGACAAAGGTTCTCAGGCTAGGCCTATGCGCATCTCGGCTTGCGCCATCATGAAGGATGAAGCGGAGAATCTGCCGGCCTGGCTGGAGTCCGTGGGTTCCTTTGCAGATGAGATCATCGTGGTGGACACCGGCTCCCAGGATGGTACCCGGGCCATTGCAGAGGCAGGCGGCGCGCGTGTCTATGACTTCACCTGGGTGGGAGATTTTGCGGCGGCCAAGAATTTCGCCATCGAGCAGGCCACGGGGGACTGGATCGCTTTTCCCGATGCGGATGAGATCTTCTCTGTGGATTCGCGCTCCAAAATCAGGCCCCTGCTTCAGCGTTTGGAGCAGCGCCGGGATATACTGGCCGTTTGCTGCCGTCTGGTGAACGTGGACAAGGACGATCGAAACAGGTACATGGAGACCATAGAGCAGATCCGCTTGTTCCGCCGCAGGCCGGAGCTGCGCTACCTGGGGCGCATCCATGAGGCGCTGGCCGGGGTGCCGGAGGGGAATATCTGGCATGACAGGGAACTGACCATCTACCATACGGGCTATTCCGCCAGCGTGCTGCCTCAGAAGAACCGGCGCAATCTGGAGCTGCTTCGCCGGAAGGCAGAGGAGGAAGGCAGGGTCAGGCAGGAGGACTGGCATTATTATATGGACTGCTATTACGGTCTGCGGGACTATGCTGAGGCAGCCGCCTGGGCGCAGAAAGTCATAGCCGACAGAACGCAGTCAAGGGAGATTTGGAAGAACGGCTGGGAGACTTATCTAAGTTCCCTGGTGCGGGGGAATTTTCCCGCTGACAGGACTATAGAGGCCATGGAAGAGGCCAGGCGGGCTGTGCCGGAGATGCCCCGCTTCACGTTGATGGAGGGGCTGTACCTGTTCAGTCAAAGGGATTACCTGCGGGCAGAGATTCTGCTGCAGGAGGGGCTGGCCGCTCCCGTGAGGCAGGAGGCGGACAATATACGCCGCTTGCAGCCCCATGCCCTGTCCAAGCTGGGCGAAATGGCTCTATGGCAGGGACGGGCAGGGGAAGCTCAGGAGAAATGGCTGCAGGCGCTGCAGGTGAACCGCTACCTGCCTGGTACCGTGCGTCTGCTAGTGGACTCGCTTATGGAGGAAGGAGCAGATGCAGTAGCTGTCATAGAGCTGCTGTCACATATTTACGAGCAGGAGGATGCGGTTTTTCTGGCAGAGACCATGCGGAGGACGGACGGCAGCCTGTACCTGTACTATGCTCGTCGACAAGGGCTGGCGGCAGACAGCATCGAGGGATACGAGCAGGCAGGGCACTGGGGGGCAGCAGCAGATAAGCTAAGCCAGCGACTGGCCTTGTTGGAGAGGCTGGCCATCGCTCAGGCAGAGCGGGAAGGGGATGGGACGTTGGAGGAATCCTTGCGCCCGCTCTTGGGCATGCGGCTGCAGCAGGCGTGGCAATGGTTGCGGCAGGGCGATGAAGCAGTCAGGGGGGATGAGGAGACGGCAGCACTGCACAGGCTGGTACGGGAGGAATGGTAATGGCAGGTATGATATTGGATGAGGCTTGGGCAGAGCATGTCAGGCGAATGCAGGCATTTATGGAGAGAGTAAAGCCAGCCTTGGATCTGCTGGATAAGCATGAGCCGCAGCTGGCTTTGGATAAGCTGACTTATTTGCTGGAACAGGCTCCAGTAGAGGAGGCGGATAAGTGGCAGGCCTTGATGTACAAGTCCTGGTGCTATCGTGACCTGGGGGAGGCTGCCAAGTGCCTGGCTTACGGTATGGAAGCAGTGCACAGCACGGAGGGGCAGTCCCTGTTCACTCAGCAGAAAACATATGGGAGTCTGATTTTCTACATGTATGAAACCCTCATATCCGATGAGGAACTGAAGCGGGCTACTTTCGCCTTTGATGAGCTGAACCGGAAGACCCAGATCTATGAACATGACAGGGAAAGGCACCGGGAGCATGAGAAAATCCGTGTAGGCTATATTGCCAGCCGCTTTACGGAAAACGTACTCAGCTATTTCGTCATCCAGCTTTTGTGCGCTTATGACCGCAAGCGATTTGAAGTTTATTGTTATAGCTACGGCAAGAAGGAAGATAGGGTGACGGAATTTATCAGACCCTTGGTGAAAAAATTTTATGTGGGGCCTTATGGGCCGCACACGCCGCCGGATATAATGGCAGCGGAGATCTATGAGGATGGGGTGGATATACTTTTCGATCTGTCAGGGCATACAGAGAACAGCCTGGGGCTGATTGCGGCCTCATATAAGCCTGCGCCGGTGCAGCTGACAGGCATCGGCTTTATGGGCACAAGCGGCATGAAGGCTATGGATTATTTTCTGGGTGACCCGTACTGTGATCCGCCGGGGCTGAATGAGAATGATTTCAGTGAGGAAATCTTGCGCCTGCCCCACAGCCATTTCTGCTACACCCCTTCGGAGCTGGCGTTGCATATCACCAATAAGTATCGCCCCAAGAAACCCGGTGAGGAAATCCTGCTGGCCTCCTTCGGCAATTTCCGCAAGCTGAATGAGCCTCATATCAGCCTTTGGGCGGAAATACTGCGGCGGCTGCCTCAGGCCAAGTTGCTGCTGCGCTCCTCGGATGATAACCGATATATGCAACGCAAGGTCAGGGAGATGTTTCGCGCGCAAGGGCTTGAGTCTACCGGGAGGGTCATCATTGAGAGGCCTGATAACGACTACCTGAACCGTTATCAGGATGTGGATCTGCTGTTGGACACATATCCCTATGTGGGGGGCGGAACGACCTGTGATGCGCTTTATGCAGGTGTGCCGGTAATTTCTCTGTACGGTCGCAGGCATGGGACGCGCTTCGGCTACAGCCTGTTGACGAATGCGGGTCTGGGGGAACTGGCAGC
This sequence comes from Selenomonas sp. KH1T6, assembly GCF_900108415.1. Classification (NCBI taxonomy): domain Bacteria; kingdom Bacillati; phylum Bacillota; class Negativicutes; order Selenomonadales; family Selenomonadaceae; genus Selenomonas; species Selenomonas sp. KH1T6. The sequence continues at coordinate 175,820 of NZ_FNWN01000004.1, read as the reverse complement.
GGCCACGAAGGAGGAGTATGTGGAGAAGGCGGTGGCTCTGGGAAGCGATCCCGAGCTGCTGGCCGCGTTGCACGAAAGAATACCAGAGATGTTCCGGAAATCTCCGATAATGGATGCAGTAGGCTATATGCGGGATGTCCAGGCCGCCTATGAGCATATCTGGCAGAGGTGGCTGGCGGGGAAGTGAGACACGCAGGCATTACGGGAAGGAGGCAGGAGGAGAGTGGCGAAAGGTACTTACGGGTACAGTGATAGGTTGCTCTGGGATAGCATTGAGGCTCTGTGGCAGGGGGATATGGCACTGGCCTGGCGAGCCTTTGACGGCTTTGCAGGCGACAGCGTGGACGTGTCCAGCACGCGGGAGCTTTTCCTGTATCAGTTGTTGGGCGAACTGCAGCTGGCCTCCGGGAACTATGATCAGGCAGAGGAATGCTTCGGGAAATACAGGGACAAATTCCCTGCATTCGCCGGAGAGAATGAGACAGTGCTCTTTCATTTGGGCAATATATCTGCTTATAAAGGCGACTTGCCACGGGCACTGACATATTATCGGGAGGCTTTGGGAATCAGGAAATATTATCCCGAGGTCTTCATAAATATTGCTCTGCTGGCTGAGCAGATGGGTGACTCCGATCTGGGGCGGCAGATGCCCTTAAATGAAGAGGATGGCAAGCTGCTTGATCGACGGGAATTCCAGGAGCGGCGCCGGAGAGAGATGCCGGAGACCAACCCATGGCAGATTCCCATTTTCATTAATGCCAGGGACAGGCTGGACTGTCTCAGACAGCTGGTGGACTGGCTCCGGCAGGCTGGGTATGAAAAAATTTATATATTGGACAATGCATCAACATATCAGCCTTTGCTGGATTATTATGGTACGCTGGAAGAGCAGGGGATATGGGTTCTGAAGCTCAGACAGAATCTGGGGCATACTGCGCTGTGGCAGAGCGGCATTCTGGAAAAGCTGGATATCAGGACACCATACATATATACAGATCCCGACGTGTTGCCACTGGAGGAATGTCCCAAGGATTTCGTGGCGGAGCTATTGGGACTGCTCCGGAAATACCCTTGGCTGGAAAAGGCCGGGCTGGGCCTGTACTATGAGGATATAACCTATTTCGATGCCGCAGCCAAGCGGGATTGGGAAAAGATGTTTTATCAGGTGCCTGTAGAGGCAGGCGTTTATTTCGCGCCGGTTGACACGACGCTGGCGCTCTACCGGGATGCAAGGCATTACTGCATAGAAGAGGCTGTACGCACAGGAGGTCGGCTCATGTGCAGGCATCTGCCCTGGTATTATGATTATGAGCGACTGCCGGAGGATGAGCGGTATTATCTGGAGCATGCCAATGAGAGCAGCACCCTGAGAAGGGACTGGGACAAATAGTATCTGGTCAGGAGGTGGGAGTACGGCATGGACAAGGCAAATCGTGTGGCTGCCATCGCCATGGTCAAGAATGAGGCCGATATCATCGAAAGTTTTGCCAGACACATTTTACGCCTGGCGGATGTACTGCTGGTTGCCGACCACATGAGCACGGATGCCACGCCTGAAATCCTGACCAGTCTGCGGGAGGAGGGGCTTGCCCTGCGCTGGGAAAGATACCGCCAGCCCGGCCATCATCAGGCAGAGGTCATGACAGGTCTCTTATGGAAGGCAATACGGGAAGAACAGGCGGATATCATCCTGGCTCTGGATGCGGATGAATTTCCGGTGGCAGAGCAGGGCGGCATCTGGCTGAGGGAATATCTGCAGGGCCTGGACAGGGAGCAGGTCTACCAGCTGCCCTGGGTGCGCTATGGTCTGAGCCAGCCTGAGTCTGGCCATGATCAGTTCCTGCTGTCAAGGCCGCTCATGCGCAGGTCTGAGGCGGAGCAGTTGGGCAAGGTGTTGCTGGGGGCCGGAGCCGTGCAGGCACGGCAGCTGTCCTTAAGTCAGGGCAGCCATGTGGCCAAAACACCGGAGCAGACGGGGACGGTCTTTGGCGTTCCGGCCATGCCTGTCGCCCAAGGGGTGCATCTTGCCCATTTTCCCAAGCGCAGTCAGGCGCAGCAGATTTCTAAGACCCTGTGCATGTGGCTGTCCAACCTCAGTAGCTTCACGGATTACACATCCTACACCATCTCCTATCGCGAAGCGTTCAGGGCTGTCACGGAGGGCAGATCGCTGCCGGAGGATGATTTCTCTGATATGCGGGAGGTACAGCTGGCTGCCTATGCTGGCGAATGCAGTCTGCGCTATACCGGACGGGAAGTGCAGCCCTATGCCAACGCCCTGCGCCAGGCGGAGCAGATAGCAGCTGACTGCGGGCTTATGCATGCGCTGGTCAGCCGCCCTTCCGTCAGCGTGCTGCTACTCTGGGACGGTAGGCGGGAGGAATTCCTGGCTTCGCTGGATGGTATCAGGCGACAGTCTTACAGGCCGGGGCAACTGTTGGTGCTGGATCTGCAGGGGATGGGCCTCTCCAGCATCGAAGCGGAGCTGGAGAAGTCAGGCCTTCCCTGGGGAAGGGTAGCAAAGGCCGAGGCTGCCACGCTTAAGCAGACGGTCAGGGGAGATTATGTGCAATGGGTGCTGCCTGGTGATGTACTGGCAGAGGATAAGTTGCGCGACATGACGGCGCTGCTGCAGGCGAACAGGCAGGCCTGGCTGGCTGTCAGCACAAATCTTAGGCAGGAAAGCGGTTGGGCCCCGGGATGTCTGGGTCTGGACAGCGGCCGCCTGGCCCATTATTTCTTTGGCAGGGAGCTGTTGCGGGCCATGCTGAGGGAAGGGGAGTTCTGTCGCAGCAATTTGACTGGCATCCTTTTCCGCCGCAGCCTGCTTGAGGAATGCGATTTCCTGCAGGGAGCTTTCCTAGACGGACTGCTGCTGCCGGCGGCAATGTGGCAGCTGTGCCTGTCCACTGATCATCAGACGGCGCTGGTGCAACGTGATTTTGTCAGGGAGGAGCCCAGACATTGGACGGCGGATGAGCGCATCCTGCATGAACTGGGCATTTTTTATCTGCTGGATGCGGCTCTGGCCGGACATATTATTTCGGAGGTGGAGCATGGGCAGGATGTTATGCGGTTCCAGCAGCACAGGGCAGACCTGCTGCCTGTTCTTAAGGCAGAGGCGGAGCCGGGCCTGTGGGCGGCTTATGCGGATGCGTGAGATGATGTAAGGGGGTATGAACAAGATTTCATTGATTACTATGGTGAAGAATGCAGAAATTTGAGCGAAGTGATTGGCAGGTGGGCGGTAAGGTATGAGGACGCATGAAGGTAGTGAGGCAACTGACTCCCGGCAATGGCTGGACAGGGCCGCAGAGGTATTCCGACAGCTTCAGCTCCTGGACAGGGCGGGAGATTATGGCAAGGCTTTTCTGGAGAACTTGGAGCTGTATGAGAGACTAAATCCGGATACGGCGGAAGGACATTATTGGCTGGCACGCTGCCTGCGCGAACGAGGCGAAATGAAGTTGGCTTTGGCACAAGCTCGGGAGGCCTATGAAAGACGCGGTCAGCAGCCCCTGATCTGGCAACTTTTGGCAAAACTACTGGCAGAGTTGGGCGAGAAACGGGAGGCGTATTTCTTCCAGGCTTTGGCTCTGGCTGCCAGGCCCGACGAGGAGCCGCCGGAACTGCCTGAGCAGCAGGACAGGCTCCGGCTGCTGCAGGAGATGAAATCCATGACGGCTCCTTTTCAGGTCAAATACCGCTCAATTTTCTCCGATAATGATCAATACGGTGGACACTTGGTGGGGCAATTCCTGGACAGCGATTTTCTTGGGCAGCGGAGTTCGGGTTATCGAGAATGGTGCGGTATCTATAATCCTCACGGCTGGCGCGAGGCGAGGAGCGTCCAGGCTGACCTCAGCGAGCTGGTGGCCGTGGACACGATGGGGTATACAGATTACTTCTTTGATATCATGAAGGTGCAACTGGGGACGGAGATAAGGCTCTCCCCGCCATCGGGGGGAGCGGCGGTACTCCCGTTAGCGGGAACGGAGAGCTGTCAGGCGGCGGATTTCAGCGATGGAAAGCATGGGGGAGAGGTGAGGCTGCTGCGCTATGAGTTCGATTTCTACAGGTTCAGCGAGCCGTTGACCGTCCGTTCTGCCAGCCCCATGGCTATCGGGGAGCCTATCCTTATGCGGCATGATGAGGGACGGTTGCGGCTGGTGCTGAACATCCTGACAGATGGGCTGAGCTGGAAGCAGATGCAGAAGGAGAATTTCCGCAGGGTGCCCAATATTCGCAGATTCTTTGCTTCCGGGGTGACTTTCGGCAATCACTATGCAGTGGCTGAGTACACTTACCCTGCCTTGGCGGCCATTCAAACAAGCCAGCATCTACACCATGGGCAGATTTTCCATAATAAGCGCTGGGCGAGAGTGCGGCCCGGGATTGCAACCTTATCTGAGAAGATGAAAGGGCTGGGCTATTACTGTGTCACGACCATTGGGGAGCCGAACGGCATATACAACGGAGCTTTACGCGGCTTTGACCGCAAAATCATCCAGGGGGTCTATCCCTGTGCCTATGAAGGGGTGGACAGAACCATGCGCTTTCTGGAGGCGTTTGGTGAGACAGATGCTTTTGTGTTCCTGCATGTGACGGATTCGCATCCCTATAATGCTAGCGTTCCGCCGGCTGTCCAGGCAGAAGCGCGTGTGCCCTGGTATGAAAGTCTGGAGCAGACTGAGGATGCATCGGTGTTCCTGCCGAGCAATCCCATGAGCCTGGCCAGCAACGGAGCGTCAATAGAGATGATGGATCGGCATCTTGGTACGCTGTTCAGGTACCTGGAGGAGCATTACCGGCCTGAGGAATATCTTGTCTGCCTGTACTCTGATCATGGAGCATCCATATACTCAGAACCTCCCTATCTGCTGAGCGAGGAGCAGGCCGGCTCGGCCTTTATGCTGCGGGGAGCGGGTGTGCCACCCCTGGGCGATGTGGAGGAATTGACCAGTGCGCTGGATATCATGCCCAGTCTGGCCAGACTGGCTGGCTTTGAGCCAGAGCCATACTGGGACGGGCAGTTGCCGGCGGCCCTGGGTGGCAGGGTCAGGGAATATGTTGCCAGCAATTCTCTCTTTCCGGGGCAGACATATAAGCTATGTATCAGGACACAGACTCATGAGTTCAGGCTGGAGACGGTAGAACCTACGAGGGAGGATGGTACCGTGGATATGAGCGCATTTGAGACGCATATCTATACGCGGGATGCGAAGCATGAAGAGATATATGATCCTGCTTTGCAGGAGTTCTTCATGTGCCGCGCTGTCCGGCACATGAAATCGTTTTGCCACGGGCTGGATGAGCATATGGACTGACAGGTTGGCATGAGGGGGAAGGGGAATGTTTTTTTCATGCGGCAAGGAACTGCCTGTGCGTAAGGACATGGCACTGGTGCTGGCCAATGAAGCACAGGCGGGGCCTGTCAAGGGGGAGACGGGCATAGAGGGACTGCGCCTGGATTTCAATGCGGGCTTGCGCCTGGATGTGCCGAAGGGCAACTGGCATATTCGTGTCGAGGATGGCATTTCCGGGCAGGTCTTTTTTGAGGGCGAACTTTCCGGGGACAGGCTGCAGTCCTTTGAGCAGTATTATGTTCCCTGGCAAATATCAGTGTGGCGGGATGGGCAGTTAGCGTTTTTGCACAGGCTGGACTGCAGCGGTCAAAAAGTATGCCTTTATATCGATGGTCATGCTCCGGGCAAACTTCCTCCCCTTGGGGAGGCTGTCCTGATGGTTTCCTGCGCGCGAGCCTTTTCTCGGGAGCAGGGAGGACACCTGGCGGTGCGGACAGGAACTGCTCTGGCCGAGCTGGCCGGGCTGTGCTTTCCGGAGATGGACATAGTTGAGGACATACCGGATGACTGTTATGCCACCTATCATTTAGGCATGTACCAGGGGGAGCCTTATTCTGCTCCCTGTGATTTGAGGGCTGTGCCCTGGGAGGTCTACGTCTGCGGCCTGATGGGGCTGAGACAGCCTCCGGGGCTTGAGCGCTGGCAATTGCCGAGACAGCTCGTGCCGCAGGTGCGTGGTCGTTATGCCTGCATTGCGGTGCAGGCCTCGGGAGGGCGCAAATGTTGGCTGTATCCCGGCGGCTGGGATGAGGTGGTCGCTTATCTTCGGGGCCTGGGTTATCGGGTACTGTGCCTGGATAAGGAAGAATTCGTGCAGAGTGATGGCCAGGAGATCAGAAGGCCCTCAGGCGCCGAGGATTTCACGGGAAATAGGCCGCTGAGGGAGCGCTTCGAGATGCTGGCCCAGGCGGAGCTGTTCATAGGCCTGCCCAGCGGTCTGTCGTGGCTGGCCCAGGCTGCTGGCTGCCCGGTGGTGCTGATAAGCGGCCTGACCCTGCCGCAGACGGAATTCTTTACGCCTTATCGCGTCAGTAACCCTTTCGTATGCCACGGCTGCTACAATGACCTGCGTGTGCGCTGGAATGATCCGGAGTGCCCTTGCCCCCGCCACTGGGGCACGCCGCGTGAGCTGGAATGCTCAAAGGAAATCACACCTGCTCAGGTTATCGAGGCTGTGGAGCGCCTGCGGCGTGACAGAGGCTTAGTGCGGTCTGAGGAAAGGTCATTGTAATGTGTATATTAAGGGAGTGACGTGATATAGGAGGAAGGTAACATGGATAAAGAAGAGAAAATTTTCCAAGAATTGCTTGATAAAGTAAGGGCAGATAATTTTGATGATGCATATTTGCAGCGACTGGGAGAGCTGGAGCAGGTGACGCAGGATCCTGCACTGGTGCCTGTTTTTGCAGCATGCTTCGCTAAATCCTTGGGCGAATGGGAGCAGGCTCGTCTATTTGCGGAAGAAGCATTTAGGCACAGGCATATCAATGAGTTTATCTGGCTGTTGCTGGTAGAAATCTACGAAAAATTGGAGCCGGCACATCATTTGAGGTTGAAGCTTTTCCAGGGGCTGTGCAGGCGTTTCATAGATATGAGTGCGCAGACGCCTGATTTTGCGGATGATGAAGAAAGGTCAGCATACCTGGCTGGGCCTGTTATTCCTCACGAGGCACCGTTCTACTTTTATCCACGTGGGGGCAGGGAAAATGAAACCTGGCATTTGAAAAGCGCCTGTGGGGAATTCCTGCCGGGACAGTTGGATGAGGCAGAATACAAATATTATTGTGGCGTCTATAACACAATCAGCTTTGCCAATACGGCTGTGCTATTGCCGCGGATATTCCAGGAGCATGATGTACGTAGTGTCTATAGTTATGCTAATTTTAGTTTTGATATCATGAAGGCAAAGCTGACAAAAAAGACAAAAATATGCTTGCCGGATAACGAACCTTGCGTAGTGCCGGTGGCAGGTCGCAGGGCAACTCAGGAGGCACAGCTGCGTAATGACAAATGGCAAGCAAATTATGAGTTGTATGAACAGGAATTCAGATTTTTGCGTCTGGAACAGGATACGGAAATAATTTCTGATGAGGAAATGGTCATAGGGGCACCTATTGTCCTGCGACACAGCCCGAAGCGACATAAGCTGGTGCTGAGCTTGTTCCTGGATAGTTTAAGCTGGGGGCAGATGAAGAAAGAGGGTTATGCACAGGTACCGCATTTGATGGAATTTTTTCAGAAGGGCCTCATTTTTGATAATGCTTATTCCGAGAGCGAGTACACCTATCCTTCGTTGGCTAATATTGAGACAGGCATGCATACGGAGCGCTGCCAGATTTTCAATGATAATGCATTTACGCGGTTGAATCATGAAATCAAGACTATATCTGAGCAAATGCACGAGTTGGGCTATTACTGCAGCACGGTGATGAGCGATATGCGCGGTGTCTATGATGGAGCCACCCGCGGCATGGACAGGTTAATTGGTTATCCTTATATAGAATGGCGCGCTTACGAGGGGGTCAAGCGTCTGCTGGATCAGCTGGAAGCATTTGAGGAATGTGACCAGTATGTGGTCATGCATATTTCTGATCCCCATGTGACAGGTATATTTCAGCCGAAGGAACTATGGACGCAGACTCATGTACCTGTTATGGATATGTTCAACAAGCCTAAGATACAGGAAGCTTCTGTCAGGGAAGCAGGCACTTATGACCAGCGTGTGAACAATCTTTATAATATCCGACGTATGGATGAGATGCTGCAGCTGGTTTTTGATTACCTGCACAGCCATTATGATGAGGATGAATATGTCGTGCAAGCATTTTCCGATCATGGTGTAGCCGTCTATGAGCAGGAACCGTATTATTTCAGCGAAACCCAGTGCGGCACGGCGCTGATGTTGCGTGGTGCGGGTGTGCCGCAACTGGGCCGGGTGCAGGAACTGGCCAGCGTTTTGGACATCTATCCGATACTGATGCGTACGATAGGTTTCGAGGCCCCCCGGGGACAGCTGGATGGCTGCCTGCCCAGGGCACTGGGCGGGCCGGGACGCCAAACCGTGCTTAGTCAATCCATCTTCCCCGGCCAGACTTATAAGCTATGCCTGCGGGACAAAAACTATGAGTTCCGCCTGGAAACAAAGGCTGAAACGCGTATGGATGGAACAATTGATATGAGTGAGTATAGTACAGAACTGTACACGCGGGATAGCCGTCATATGCGTGTTCAGGAGCCGGTCGTGGAGCAGCGGTTCCTGGCTCAGTCAATGGAACATACAGCTAGCTTTGCGCATCCTTTTGCGTTGTGATATTGAACGAAAGTACGCAAGGGGTGTCGTCGTTCTCTAAGCAAAGGAGGGTTTTATGTACAGGGCGGAAGCATCAGTCTGGCAGGGAATTTATGAACAAGGGTATGATGCCAGAGGAGATTTATTTGTTAGCTTGCTGGCCAAGGCGGGCAGGCATGAATTTGATGATGAATATTTGGAACTGGCTGTAGAATATGGGAAGTCTGCACCCCAGACAGAGCGTTTTTCTGTGTTTTACGCTTGGTATGCACTGGCTCACGGCAGTTATGAGGTGGCTCTGGCAGAAGCTGAAAAAGCGCAAGGGGTGCGTCGGGTCAATGGTATCATTTGGAAGCTGCTTATTACATGCTATAAGCATTTCGGCAAATATATGCAAGCTGTCTGGTATCAGGGACTTTGCCACAAATTCTATCATTTGCCTCTGGAACTGCAGCGTGCCTTGCTGGACAAAGACGAATATATGGCGCGTTTGTCTATCGCCTTGGGGTTTAGCGAGTATGCGCCTATTGCTTCCCGCAGGGTTTATCTGTCTGAGAGACAGCTGCAGCATAAGATGAGCATTTTTCTGGGAGAGCCATTATATGCAATGCAAGGCACGGCCGAGGATGCTTACTGGCCCTGTGTGTACAGCGGCTGCCAGGGCAGCCTGAATGACAGGGGCGGTGCAGTGGCTGCTGTAAAGGATAATTTAGAATTCGTCAACTACTCCGCAGGTGACACTGTATTCGAGTTGTTCAGGGCAGTTCCTAAAAAAACTGTTGATTTCATTTTGCCTGAGGGAGAAACATGGATTGTTCCTATGGCCGGTACGGTGGATAAGCAGGAAATCACTTTCAGCAGTGGAACTGGCAAGCCGGGGAAATCCACTTGGCTGGGCAAGCATTCCTACAGCTTTTTTCGGCTTGATAAGTCCGCAAGCATCTCATCGAAGACTGAGATGGCTGTTGGACGAACTATACGTCTGGGTCATAGCCCTGCACGGCATAAACTTGTCCTGCACATCATTGTCGATGCCCTGAGTTGGGTACAGGTCAGGGAAGATGGCTACAGGAATGTGCCGAATATATTGGAATATTTTCGGCAGGGTGTAATCTTTAATCAAAATTTTTCTGTTTGTGAATATACATATCCTTCTTTGGCCACTATTGAGACAGGCTTGTACCCGCATCGCAGCCAAATATTCAATGAGCAGGCGGCAGTGGCCCTAGCTCCGGAGCATGTTACGCTGGCAGAGCAAATGGGCAGGCTGGGCTATCATTGCGTGAATGTACAGGGAGTTGGCAATGGCATATTCAATGGGGTGACCAGGGGTTATGAGCAGCTGTTGGTCAACCCTTACTGTCTGCCGGCAGCTGAGGGAGTAGAGCGCACTATCCAGCAGATTGAGGCTTTTGACGAATGTGATCAGTTCATTTTTTTACATATCATGGATGCTCATCCCTGGGATGTGCGGGATTATCAGATTGCCTGGACAGCGCAGACTCATATGGATATGGAGGACAGGCTGGGAGGTATGGAGGAACGGCAAGCAAGTGTGCGCCTGCAATGTACTCCTTTTTATATGGCTGCGAATCGCGCAGGTATACGCAATCTGGATCGGAGCTTGGGCGTGTTGTTCGCTTATTTGCAGCGTCATTTCGCGGAAGATGAGTATGTGGTGGAGTTGTGCTCTGACCATGGCGTGTCAATTTATGACAAAGTGCCTTATATCATGGGCGACAAGCAGACAGGTGCGGCGCTGATGCTGCGCGGGGCGGGGGTGCCCAGTCTGGGGTTCGTTGACGATGAACTGACAAGCACGCTGGATATATATCCCATAATGTCGAAACTTTGTGGTTTTGCCTTGCCAGAAGGGCTGGACGGCAACTTGCCGGCAGCCTTCGGCGGCAGCAAGCGGGAATACTGCATCAGCAATACAATGTTCCCTAAGCAGACATATAAGATGCGGCTGCGTATGGAAAACTGCCAAATGGATTTGGAGTCAAAGACGGAGATGTACAAGGATGGCACTGTGGATCTTACGGGAGCCCATTTGTGGGCCGGCAGGCGTGATGGCAGGCCGGGCGGGGTAACAGAGGCGGAGCGTGGCAGGATGCTGGAAATCGTGCGTGAGCATACGGCTTCCTTTGATAATATGGGTATCCAATGGCCAATGCTGCAGGAAGATCTGCAGTGATATGAAGGGGAGCATAAAATGAAGGCTTTGATACTTAACAGTGGACGGGGGACGCGGCTGGGGGGGCTGACGGAACATCAGCCGAAGGCTCTGACAGAGCTGGAAAATGGGGAGACTATACTGGGCCGCCAGCTGCGCCTGCTGTCACAGGCGGGATTACGGGAAGTGGTTATAACCACGGGGCCTTTTGCGGAGGCGCTGGAGGAATATGTACGGGCGCAAGGCTTGGGCTTGTCCTATGCCTTCGTACCTAATCCGGCTTATATGTCCACCAATTATATCTGGTCGATGGAGTTGGCCGGGGATGCCCTGCGGGATACTGATCTGCTGCTGATGCACGGGGATCTGGTCTTTGCCCGGGAAGTGCTGCGTAAGGTGCTGGCTCAGCAGCGCAGTGTGATGGCGGTCAGCAGCACGGCGGCACTGCCGGAGAAGGATTTCAAGGCAGTGCTGGATGATGAGGGACGTATCGGGAAAATAGGTATTGAATTCTTTGAGAGCGCTGTGGCGGCACAGCCTCTATACAAGTTGCGGGCCGCTGATTGGCAGGTATGGCAGGAGTCCATACATCGCTTTGTGCAGACAGGGCAGAAAAACTGCTATGCCGAGATTGCGTTTAACGAGATAGCGGGGCGTTGTGAGCTGTATGCTTGCGATATCAGGGATATGTTCTGTCGGGAAATAGATACTTTGGAGGATTTGACGGAGGTCAGGAAGGAGCGGGAGTTATGGATGGACAGGTAAAGACGGTTTACATGGCCTTCAGCACAGATGTCATTCATAGCGGGCATCTGCGCCTGATTGAACTGGCAGCAAAGCTGGGCAGGGTTATCGCGGGAGTGTTGACGGATGAGGCTGTGGTCAGCTATAAGCGCTATCCGCTGCTGGATTATGCGGAGCGGGCTGCCATTATCGGCAGCATCAAGGGCATATCCGAGGTGGTGCCCCAGGATACCCTGAGCTATGTGCCGAATCTCAGGAAATACCGCCCGGACATCGTCGTGCATGGTGATGACTGGCAGCAAGGTCTGCAGCAGAGCGTGCGGGAGGAGACAATGCGGGAACTGCAGTCCTATGGAGGCAGTCTGGTGGAATATCCTTACGCAGACAGGGAAGCCTATAAGTTGATGGAAGAGGCGTCCCGTGACAGGCTGTCCATACCGGATATACGGCGCGGGCGGCTGAAGAAACTGCTGGGCCTGAAAAATGTCGTGACAGCCATGGAAGCCCACAGCGGCCTCACGGGACTGATTGTGGAAAAGACAACAGTTTACCATGAGGGGGCAGCAAAGCAGTTCGATGCCATGTGGGTATCGAGCCTCTGTGATTCCACGGACAAGGGCAAGCCGGATATCGAGCTGGTGGATATGTCCTCGCGTCTGCGCACCATAGATGACATCATGGAGGTGACCACGAAGCCTATCATACTGGACGGGGATACTGGCGGGCTCACCGAGCATTTTGTCTATAACGTACGCACGCTGGAACGCCTGGGTGTGTCAGCTATTATCATTGAGGATAAGAAGGGGCTGAAAAAGAATTCCCTGTTCGGCACCTCGGTGAAGCAGACTCAGGATGAGCCGGAGCATTTTGCCGCGAAAATTAGGGCCGGCAAGCGGGCGCAGAAGACGCAGGATTTCATGATCATTGCCCGTATCGAGAGCCTGATTCTGGAAAAAGGCATGGAGGATGCACTGGCACGGGCGCGGGCTTATGTGGCAGCAGGGGCGGATGGCATCATGATCCATTCCCGCAGGAAGGAGCCAACGGAGATTTACGAGTTTTGCGATGCCTTCCGCGCAGAGGACAGGACAACGCCGCTGGTGGTCGTCCCTACCTCCTATAATCAGGTGACGGAGGAGGAACTGGGCAGTCATGGCATCAATATCGTGATTTATGCCAACCATTTGATCCGCAGCGGCTTCCCCGCCATGCAGAAGACCGCCGAGCTGATTCTGGAGCATCACCGTTCCCTGGAAGTGGATGAGATGTGCATGTCTATCAAGGAAATACTGACTTTGATACCGGATGAGATTTGAGGTGAGCTTATGCAGCAGGTTTTCCGGGGCATGGCAGAGGAAGCTGCCTTTGCAGCCGCCTGGCGGGAACTGGGCATCAGGCGTCTGTTGCTGGTCTGCGGCGGGTCTTTCGACAAGCTGAGCATCCGTGCAAGGCTGGAGGAGATATCCGCAGAGGCCGGGACAGGTTGGGTGAGATTCAGCGGCTTTCAGCCGAATCCTCTGGCGGAGTCCGTAGAGAGCGGTGTACGCCTGTTTCGGCAGGAGGGCTGTGATGGCATTCTGGCCGTGGGCGGTGGCAGCGCCATGGATGTGGCTAAGTGCATTAAGCTTTATGAGGCGGAGAAATTCGAGGGGGAATGGCTATCCCGCCCGCAGCAGCCTAATAGCCTGCCGTTGCTGGCAGTGCCGACAACGGCAGGCACGGGCAGCGAGGCCACCCGCTATGCGGTGGTATACCGGGAGGGCGAGAAACAGTCGGTGACGGATGGCAGCCTGGTGCCGCAGCTGGTGTGGCTGGAACCTTCCGTGCTGGACAGCCTGACGCGCCGTCAGCGTCTTGCTCCCATGCTGGATGCTTTCTGTCATGCAGTGGAGGCGGCCTGGTCGGTGAATTCCACGGAGGAAAGCTGGGGATATGCCAGGGAAGCATTGGCGCTTTGGCAGGCTGCCCGTGCGGGCTGCTTGGCTAATGAACCCCAGGGCAATGCAGGTATGCAGCAGGCTGCGTATCTGGCCGGCAAGGCCATTAACATCACCCAGACTACAGCCGGGCATGCAATGTGCTATAAGCTGACCAGCAAGTACGGCTGGCCCCACGGACAATCTGCAGCGCTCTGCGTGGCGGTGCTCTGGCCTTATATGCTTGGGCATCTGGATGATTGCCGGGATGTGCGGGGTGCATCTTATCTGGCGGAGGTCTTTCGGCAGCTGTCTGCGGCTTTGGGGGAAAGGTCGCCGATGGCTGCGGCGGTCAGTTTTGCGCATCTGTTGAAGGAGTGGGGGCTGTGGCCGGAAATGGAGGTCAGCGAGCAGGAACTGCGGGAACTGGCACTTTCGGTGAATCCCGTCAGGCTGAAGAATCATCCCATAGAGCTGACAAGGGAGGATTTTCTGGGGCTGTATCGGCAGATCCTGCAAAGGGGGAAAGAGCATGAAGGTTGAGGAATTCCTGTCCTGCCTGGACGCAGATTTCTATGCGGGAGTGCCGGATTCGCAGCTGAAAGCGGTATGCAATTACCTGATGGACACTTATGGGCTGGAGCCGCAGCATCATATTATCGGTGCCAATGAGGGCAACTGCGTGGCTTTGGCAGCTGGCTATCATCTGGCCACGGGCAAGGTGCCTGTGGTTTATTTGCAGAACAGCGGCGAGGGCAATATAGTGAATCCGGTGGCCTCACTGCTCCATGAGCAGGTCTACGGCCTGCCCTGCATTTTCCTGGTGGGCTGGCGCGGTGAGCCGGGGGTGCATGATGAGCCTCAGCACGTGTTCCAGGGGCAGATTACCCTGCCTTTGCTGGAATTGCTGGGAGTGCAAAGTTTCGTGCTGGATAAGGACACAACTTTGGAAGAAGTGCAGGTGCAGATGTCAGCATTCCGCAGGGAACTGTCAGCAGGGCGTCAGGTTGCTTTTGTTGTGCGCAAGGGGGCGCTGTCTTATGGGGGAAAGCCTAAGTTTGGTAATTCTTTCGCTGCGCGCCGCGAAGAAATCATAGGTCGGCTGGCAGCGGCAGCAGGAGAAGCCTTCATTGTCTCCACCACGGGCAAGGCCAGCCGCGAGCTCTTTGAAATACGTGAAGCCAGGGGCGAGGGCCACGGGCATGATTTTCTGACTGTGGGCTCCATGGGCCATGCATCTTCGTTGGCATTGGGCATGGCTCTTCAGCGGCCTGAGCGGCAGTTCATCTGTCTTGATGGGGATGGTGCAGCTTTGATGCATCTGGGGGCGATGGCTGTAATCGGTGCAAAGCGCCCCGCGAATCTCCTGCACATAGTCATCAATAATCAGGCACATGAGTCGGTGGGGGGACAGCCCACCGTGGCAGGCAGCACTGACTTGTGCGGCATAGCCAGAGCCTGCGGCTATCCTTGGGTGGCCAAGGCACGCACCCTGGAGGAAGTGGAATCGGCGTTCAGGGAGGCTATGGCCGCCGGCCAGTGCGCCTTCATCGAGGCAGAAGCAGCCATAGGCGCCCGTGCAGACCTGGGCCGCCCGACAAGCACACCTCAGGAGAATAAGCAGACAATGATGGCGGCTGTCGCTGGAATGTCTTTCGAAAGAGAATGAGGCGGTATGAACATGAAGGACAAAGCAGGGCTGGTTGCCTGCATTCGACCTGAATATGCGGGCAGGTTCAAGTGTGATGGGCAAGCTTGTGGCGCGGAATGTTGCCGCAAATGGACTATAGTCATAGATGAAGATACCTACCAAAAATATAAGAAGGTGAAGCTGAAGAATCTGCGTGCCAGGCTCAAGCAGTATTTGGTTACTAAGGAATATGAGGGCCGTTTGCAGCATTTCATCAAGCTGGATCATACAGGCTCTTGTCCTTTTTTGCAGCCTGATGATTTCTGCAGAATACAGCGTGCTTGTGGCGAGGAATATCTGTCAAAAACATGCCGCACATATCCGCGGTTATTTGTGCAATTGGCAGAAAACCTGGCAGAAGAAACCTTGACGCTGAGCTGTCCTGTTGCAGCTCGCTGCTGCTTGCTGAACCGTGAACCGTTGCGGTTTGAACAGGTAGAACGGGATTTGTCCCGCATGTCTGGGTCCTGTTTCAGTGCAGGCAAGTTACTGCAGCCTGCGCTTTTGTCCATGCAGGGTCCTGCGCTGGGAATCTTGCAGCGGTGTACTGAGGAGCGACCTGATCTAAGGTTTGTCTTGCTGGGATTTTTCCTGGACAGGGCAGATGAGTTGGCACAGTCGGACAGGGCAGGGGAGATAGAGAGTTGTGGACAGCCGTATTTATATGGTGAGTTGGATGGGGAAGCAGAACAGGTAATGCGGCTCTGTCCGGGAGATGTTAAGGCATATATTCGTAATATGATGACGGTACTGGAACTTTTCTATGGCGAGGAAAACAGGCACCCTGAGCACATGTCTGTGCAGCCATATCTGGATAATGTCATGAATGCTTACGGAATCCAGTCGGAAAAGGTGGTTCTGAGTGATGTGGCAGAGCGCTATGTGCGTATACGTGGAGCATATTGCGACAAAATATATGAGGAATACGGCTATATTTTGACGAATTATTTTTTGAACCACTATTTTACTATGTTATATCCTTATGGTGTACACGAAAATGCTACCGTTGCGTATGAATTTTTTGTAACTGTATGCAAGTTGGCCGAGTTCTTTGCCCTGGCGCTGTTTGACAGGCGCAAAGATGAGGCCTGTGAAGATGATATGATAGAGCTGCTCAGATATGTCGATCAGAAGGTCATTCATAATCATAATGACAGAAAGAATCTGCTACAGATGATAAAAGATGGGGAGCATGGGTTCCTTGATGTGATGCGGTTGCTACTGGATGGTAGTGGCAGATAAGGCTATTTACAGCGTTAAGGGTGAGAGTGCATGCAGAAGGTCGTAATTGTCGTACCGGTTTACAGGACGGAATTGACATGGTATGAGAAAATCAGCCTGGCAAGGCTTTATGCAGTCTTGCCCCATTATCCCATTGTTTTCGTGTCGCCTGAGGGACTGGCTCTGCCGGAGGCGGTCATGCAGGGACACCCGGTTATGGCATTTTCGAGGGAGTTCTTCACCAGCGTCGCAGCTTATTCCAGGTTGTTGCTGTCACAGCAGTTTTATGCTCATTTCCAGGATTTTGAGTATATGCTGATCTATCAACTGGATGCTTTCGTTTTTGTTGATCTTTTGCAGGAATTCTGTTCACTGGGCTATGACTACATAGGCGGCCCCTGGCAGTTGCAGAACAGCCTTCAGAAAGTAAGGCCGGGAAAATATAAAATCTATCATGTGGGCAACGGAGGATTGTCTTTGCGCAGGATAGAGGCTTGCCTACGCCTACTGGCCAAATGCCAGGGAAATCCGCGGTATGAGGGCTGGGGGGAGGACACCTTCTGGGGCATAGCGGGGCATGAGGACAGGGCGTTCCGCCTGGCTCCCCTGAGGATTGCTTATGCCTTTTCCATAGATACGTTGGCGGAGCGCTGCTACAGGAAAAATGGCAACCAGCTGCCTTTTGGCTGCCATGGCTGGCCCCGCTTCAGCAGGGACTTTTACCTGCAGGCCATGGCGGCCTGCGGTCTTGACCTGTCGGCTCGTTATGATGACATGCAGGAGCATGACAAGGATGATGAGGTGCTGTACTGGCAGCAGCAGACAGTCAAACGGCTTTTGCTGCATGTGGCGAAGGGGTGGGCAGTCAGCGGTTGCTTGCCGGAAGCCTTGGATGCAGGGGCTGTAAAGTGCTGGGTTGTGGGGAAGGATTCTTTGTCCCTGTGTGACAAACTGCGGCAGGAATGCGGCGAGAACACTTTCAAGAATGTGTTTTATGATTATGAGGACGGAGCCGGATTCCTGCGTGACTTTCGGCGCGAGTGTGGGGCGGGCATCAGGGCGGAGGACAATCTGCTGGTCAGCTGGCGCTCGGAGGAGATAGTCCAAAGCTGCAAGTCAGTGGGGCTGATTTATGGCAGGGATTATGTTTCCTTTTATCATTGCTTCAAGGAGGCTCAAGGCAGGATTTTGCGGGCGATTATGTCAGGGGGAATGAAGCGTGGATAGGAAATTGGGTAAAACTAAGTGATTGTTTTCAGATAGGGGGCAGCATGGTGTTTTTTTCGTGCGGCAGGGAAGAACCAACCAAAAAGGACAAGGCTATCGCTTACAATGATGGCGTACTGGCGGGGGCGGTAGCAGGGGAAACGGGCATACCGGGATTGCGGCTGGATTTCAATGCCGGCCTGCGGCTGGAAGTACCTGCGGGAGACTGGCATGTGCGCATCAGTGACGGCGTGTCCGGCCAAGTGTATTTTGACGGGGATATTGCGAATGTACAGCTACAGTCTTTGGAGCAATTTTACGTGCCCTGGCTGGTGGAAGTCTGGCTGGAGGGACAGCAGGTATTCCGGCATCTGCTGGACTATGAGGGACAGAAGGTTTGCTTATACATAGATGGCAAGCTGCCGGAACAGCCGCCCCCTTTAGGGGAGGCGGTGCAGATGCTTTCAGTGGCTCGTGCCTTTGCCCGGGAGCATCCGGAGTGCCGGGTGGCGGTACGGCCAGGTCCTGCCCTGGCGAAGCTGGCTGGGCGCTGCTATCCGGAGCTGGAAATAGTTGAGGGAATCCCGGAGGACACCTATGCGGTGTACCATCTGGGCACCTATGCGGAGGAGCGCTTCTCTGCTCCTATGGACGGGCTGGCTGCCCCCTGGCAGGAATATGCCCGGGAGATCCTTGGCTTGCATGGCTTGCCGGAACTGGATAAGTGGGCACCTTCAGGGCCGAGGCCGTTGGGGCTGGAGGCACCTTATGCCTGTATTGCGGTGCAGGCTTCCGGGGTGAGCAAGTGCTGGCTGCGGCCCGGCGGCTGGGATGAAGTGGTGGCTCATTTGAGGGGGCTAGGCTATCGGGTTTTGTGTCTGGACAGGGACTTCTGCGTGGACGATGGCGGCTATCATGTGGAGAAGCCGTCAGGAGCGGAGGATTATACGGGGAACCGACCCTTGGCGGAGCGGTTCGAGATGCTGGCCTATGCGGATATGTTCATCTGCGTTTCCAGCGGCCTGGGTTGGCTGGCTCATGCAGCCGGATGTCCGGTGGTGCTGGTAAGCGGCCTCACCCTTGCCTATACGGAATTCTATACGCCCTACAGGGTCAGCAATCCCCATGTGTGTCGGGGCTGCTATAATGACTCGCGCATACCTTGGGACGCGAGGCTCTGCCCAATCTATGGCGGTACTGAGCGTGAACTGGAATGCTCCAAGAGCATTACGGCAGCACAGGTCATTGAGGCAATCGAGCGTTTGCGGCGGGACAGATAAGGTAATAGGATGAGAAAAACATTATGGAATACTGGAGGGCAGGGCAAATGCAGAAGATTTCCGGCTACAAAGAAATATATAGGGCCTATGAGAAGCTGAAGCAACTGATGGAGGCCATACGTCTGCTGGAGGCGGTGGAGTTGGCAGATGCTCTGCAGACTAGCGGCACTCGTGATAAAAATATCTGGTGGGCTATGCTGGCGGCATATATTGATGGAGGAGAGGCGGAGAAGGCTTTGGAAGCGGCCCGGAAGTATGGGCAGCTCTTCGGCAGGGATGGTGTTGGCCTGTTCCTGCTGGGCCGCGCTAAAATGATGAATGATGACTGGGGCGGGGCAGAGCAGTGCTTCCTGGAGGCCTTGCAGATGGATATGCCGGACTGGTACCGGGGGGCGACTCACAGCATTTACGCGACCCTTTGCCGCAAGCTCGGTAGGGCGGAGCAGGCGGCGGAGCATTACCGGGAGTCTGGTCGTTTCAAGACGATGACGACGGGCAAGTTATCCGAGTATAGCAATTATTTGTTCAACCTGCATTATCAGGCCAAGCCACAGGAATTCATGCTGGCAGCGGCACAGGGGTATGGGCAGCTGTTGTCTGATTTTCCACGGTATAGCCATGCAAAGCCTTATTGGCATAAGAAACTGAGGCTGGGTTATCTGTCTCCCGATCTTTGTTTTCATGTAGTGGCTTTTTTTTGTTATGGGATGCTGAAAGATTACGACAGGCAATCCGTTGAGGTCTATTGTTATACGAACTGCGATGAGGATGCAGCCAGTGCGGAGTTCAAGGCGGCAGTTACTGTATGGCATAACGTTAAAGGGTTGAGTATTCAGGAGGTAGCCGGGCTTGTATATAAGGATCAGATAGATATTCTTGTGGATCTGGCTGGTCATACAGCTGAAACGCTTTTGCCGGCGATGGCGCATAAGCCTGCGCCCGTGCAGGTCTCAGGTATCGGCTATTTTGATACCACTGGCCTTGAGGCAGTGGACTATTTTTTGGCTGATTCCTATATAGATCCCGTGGTGGCAGAAGGGGGAAATGACAGGTATTTCACGGAACGCTTGCTACGCTTGCCACGCAGCCATTTCTGCTATATGTGGCATGACAGGCCGGGGCCGGTGTCCGGGGCGCCTTGTCTCAGGAAGGGTTATGTCACTTTCGGCAGTCTGAACAATGCTGCCAAGCTTTCGGACAGAATCCTGGGCCTTTGGGCAGAAATCCTGCGCCGGGTGCCGGATAGCCGCCTATGGCTCCGGGCGGAGATTTTTGGCAATGACTACGGGCGGCAGGAGATGGAGAAACGCCTGCAGGCGGCAGGTATTGACCTTGCCCGTGTGGATGCTCATTCCCTATCGCCCCATTATCTTGAGGATTACCGGGAGATAGATATAGCGCTGGATACCTGGCCCTATCCCGGGGGCGGCACTACCTGCGATGCCCTCTATATGGGGGTGCCGGTGGTGACGCTGGTGGGTGAACGGCATAATGCCCGCTTCGGCTATAGCCTGCTGATGAATGTGGGCTTTGCTGAGGGATGCGCGGCCACTGCGGAGGAGTATGTGGGGAAGGCGGTGGCGTTGGCAGGTGAGGCGGAAAAGCTTGACTTGTTGCATTTGACATTGCGCCGCCGCATGCGCGTATCGCCGCTGATGGACTCGGCGGCCTATCTTGGCGAGCTGGAGCTCATATGGCAGAAAATCTATCTGGATTATGAGCGGGAGGTTTTGTCAGAGCAGGAACTGGCGGCACGGCGCGGAGAATGGCTGCATAAGCTGGATGAGGCCTATCAAAAGGAGGATTGGGCGGAGACAGCGCGGCTGGCAGCGCGGTTGAAGGCGGATAAGGCAGCTGCCGCTGATGCCTGGCGGCTGGCAGGCATTGCTTATTACAAGCTGGGAGACTGGGGAAGGGCGGCCTGGCACTTGCGGCAGGCTGCCAGGCACGATGTGGAACATGATGCGGAATGCTGGCGGTTATGTGCTTTGGCAGAAAACGAACGCAGTCATTATTTATCAGCCTATAAGGCGATGAGCCAGGCTCGTGCTTGCCTGGATAGAGAAGAGGGGACCTCTGCTGAGGCCAATGCTTTTCGTGCCGATGTGCTGGCCAAGGGCAGCCAGCTGGCAGTGGAACTGGGCTTGACGGAGGAGGCAGTGGCGGGCTACCGCACAGCAGCGGCCTGTGCGACAACCATATCAGATCGTTTGGGGCTGTATAGCTCGTCCTTGCTGGCCCGGCATGCCCTGCCCTGGGAACGGGAGAGCCTGCTGGCAGCTCATAGGGGTTACGCAGCCTTGGTGGATGAACTGGGCATAAAACAGTACAAGGAATGGCCTGAGTCGCGTCTGGCCCAAGGGCAGGCAGACCCGCTGCGGGTGGGGCTGATTTCGCCTGATTTCCGCCAGCATGTAATGTTTTACTTCTACTATCAGCTCTTGGCAGGGCATGACAGGAAAAAATGGGAGGTTTACGCCTACAGCCTGGGAGAGATCCATGATTGGTACACGGAGCAGGTGGAGCATTTTGCTGCAGTATTCCGTGATATGCACGGGCAGGAGTTGCAGGATATTGCGGCGCAGATTCGTGCGGACGGCATTGATGTCCTTGTAGACCTGGCAGGACACAGCGCAGGCAGCGGTTTGCCTGTGCTGGCTTTCCGTCCTGCACCTGTGCAGGTATCGGGACTTGGCTATATGGCAACCACCGGCCTGACGCAGGTGGTTGCTTTCCTGTCAGATAGGTGGGCCGATCCGCCTGAGCGGGAGCCTGAGCTGGTGGAGCAGCCTCTGTATCTGACGAGTCAGTTCTGCTATACGGGGCGCAGCGATGTGCCGGAACCGGGAGGAGCACCCTGCCTTGCCAAGGGATATATCACCTTTGGGTGTTTTAATCAGTACTGCAAGATTACGGATGAGATGCTGCAATTGTGGCGAGAGCTGCTGCTTAAAGTGCCACGGTCACGCCTGCTGCTCAAAAACCGTTCTTTTAGGGACGATGAGACTGTGCTATTGGTGCAGGAGCGTCTGTGCCGACTGGGACTGCCCTTGGGGAGGGTGGAGCTGGAGGCTGACAGCTCCGATTATATGACGCGCTACCTGGAGGTGGATATTGCCCTGGACACCTATCCCTATACGGGGGGCGGCACCACCTGTGATGCTCTCTACATGGGGGTGCCGGTAATCTCTCTTTACGGGGAGCGGCGGGGTTCGCGCTTCGGTCTCTCCATTTTGCAAAATGCCGGGCTGGGAGAACTTGCTTGTGCTGATGCGGAGGCATATGAAGCAAAAGCCTTGGCTTTAGCCAGGGATACGGGCTTGTTGGACGCACTGCACAAGAATCTGCGGCCAATGCTCTTGTCATCTTCTTTGATGGATACGCAGAATTACATACGGGAACTGGAGGCAGGTTTCCGGAAGCTGGCAGGTGAGCTGGCTGTCCGGAGATGAGAGCATGGCGTTTCAGGCAGGAATTTTGCTTTAGGGGGCGAATGTAAGGGAGAAAAAGCAACAGTTAATGTAGTTAACTCTTAAAATTTTCGAGGAGGAGGTCCCTATGAGCAGGAGCAGCAAGAAGATACATAAGAAGCAGGAAGCCAGGTCGCAGGCAGAGAAGGCTGTGCGGGCTGGGGCACTGCGAGAGAAGATGGAGCAGCAGGTCGAGGCGGAGCAGTACGCGGAGGCGCTGACCACGCTGGTGGAACTCGTCGAGGGCAAGTCCTATGAAGCGAATGATTTTTACCTGGCATCCTATTGCTATTTCATGGTGGGGGACTATGAAAGAGCTATCAAATGGGTTGATAATACCTTGGGGATGGCTCCTGGGCATGTGGCGGCCCAGATACTCCTGAGCCGTTTGTGCATTCTGGAGGATCAGACGGAAAAGGCGCTGGCCGTACTGGATAATATGCTCTCCATCAGTCGCAGCCTTCTTACCCAGGAGCAGCAGGAAGAACTGGCGGATATACTGGAATACTATGGCCGCGAAGATCCTGAGCATATAGAGAAGGATTATCCTGCCATTTCCGCTTTCCTGAAGGAAGAACTGACAGGGAGGATTGACGTGTCTGCGCCGGTGCAACCTGCGCCGCCTCAACCGGAAGCTACCGCGAATTTCATGCCTGATACTGCCCCGGCAGAGCAGTCCGGAGGAAGTGCTTTGGCGGCATTGCAGAAATTGAAGAGCAGGCTGCATTCATCACTGCCGGAGCAGGATGAGGCAGTGCCGCCTGTGCAGCAGACACGACCAGAGCAGGTGGTTCCGGAGGTGTCGGAGACAGAGCAAGTGCAGCCGACACCTGCCCAGAGCAGTGCAGAAATCAGGGCAAAACTGGAGGATATTGCCGGAAGGCCGGTGGGCTTGGCGGTGAAAGTGCGTCTGTACAATACCTTTGCAGGTGCGTATTTCTTTAAACGCGATTATGTGTCAGCCCAGGCTTTCCTGGATGCAGCCGCAGGCATTGATCCCTTGGATGCGGAGACCCTGCGCAACCTGGCCATGCTGGCCCATGAACAGGGGCAGCAGGAGCAGGCACTGGTTTATGCCTCGAAAATGCCCCAGACGGATTTCGTGCTGCTAGCGGCGTTGCGCTGAGTGATTCTATAAATGATATTGTCTGCCTCGTTGAAAGATTGAGGGGAAGATTTTGCTGTCGGCAAAATTGGAACCATGGTCTTTCAACGAGGTTTTTTGTTTTTGACTTTTTGATTTTTCTATTGACTTTTTGTTTTATGCGGTGTATATTCTTATTAGATTCAATTTAGCACTCATTTAATGAGAGTGCTAACAGGACCCGGCGGGGAGGTGAGGGGTGCCAATGGAACTGGATGCACGCAAGCAAAAAGTGCTGAAGGCCATTATTGATGATTACATCGAATCGGCTGAACCGGTTGGTTCCCGTACCCTTGCCCGCAAGCATGATTTGGGGGTTAGCCCCGCCACCATCCGCAATGAGATGGCGGATTTGGAGATGCTGGGTTACCTGGAGCATCTGCACACGTCTTCGGGGCGGGTGCCCTCATCCAAGGGATACCGCTTCTATGTGAATGGGCTGATTCCGCCGAAGCCGGTCAGCGATGAGGAAAAGAAACTCATCAACGACTGGTATCAGGCAAGGGTTCGTCGCATTGACGAGGTGTTCCAGGAGACTGCCAGGATTATTTCCAAGGTGACGAAGAACGTCTCCTTGGTGCTGGCACCTCAGCTGACCCAGGCCAGGTTCCGGGTGCTGCAGTTCCTGCCCCTGGATGACAGGCGGGTCATTACGGTGCTGATGACGGATGCAGGCTTTGTGGAGAATAAGATCGTGGATATGCCGGATGGCGCTACTTTCGAAGATTTCCAGCGCATGGCTGCCGTCATCAACAAGAATCTGGCGGGCAAGTCTCTTTCTGCCATCTCTCCTGACAGGCTGCTGCCTATCCGGGATGAGATTGGGGACGAGGGCTTGTACGAATCTGCCCTTGAAGTGGTGAATCGGGCGCTGGACTCCGGCAAGCAGGAAAGGCTTTATCTGGGAGGCACTACCCAGATGCTGACCCAGCCGGAGTTCCACGATGTGGAGAAGGTCAAGCACACTTTGATGATGCTTGAGGAGGAGGAACTTATCAAGGATATCCTCCACGCCCACATGGGAGACGGCCTGGAGGTCACCATCGGCCAGGAAAATGAGGATTCCCACATGAAGGACAGCAGCATCATCACGGCTACGTATCATCTGAACGGGGAGCTTCTGGGCACTATCGCGGTGCTGGGACCTACCCGCATGGAGTACGCCAAGGCCATGAGCCTGCTGGAATATATGAATGACAATCTTACCGAGGTCATCAGAAAGTACAACTGGTGAAGCGGTACAGATGACCATAAGGGGTGAGTGAATTGCCATCATTTATCAAAGATGAATTAAAGAAAAAAGATGAGCAGAAGCTGGCGGACATGCAGGAGGAAATCAAGCGTGCTGTAGGCAAGGAGGCGGAGGGAGAAGCTGAAGAGGCTCCTACTGCCGAAGAAAATGCCGAGGCTGAAGCTCAGGCAGAACCTCAGGAAGAGGTTGCTATTGCCAAGGCTGAGCTTGAAAAGCTGCAGGCGGCTGTGCAGGAAAAGGAAGAGCGTGCTCTTCGCCTGCAGGCTGATTTCGAGAATTTCCGCCGCCGCACCGCCAGGGAAAAGGAAGAGCTTTCTGCAGTGGTGACTCAGGGCATCCTGAAGGATATGCTTCCTCTTCTGGATAACTTCGAGCGGGCCATGGCTGCTGAGGCCAAGGACATTGATTCCTTCAAGCAGGGCGTGGAGATGATCTTCAAGCAGTTTGGGGAAGTCCTGGTGAAGAACGGCCTTGAGCATATTGAGGTGGAGGGTGCTAAATTCGACCCCAACTTCCACCAGGCAGTTATGCGGGTGGAGAACCCGGAGCTGGAGGATGAGACCATTGCCCAAGAGCTCCAGAAGGGCTACATGGTGAAAGGCCGCGTGATTCGCCCCAGCATGGTGCAGGTTGTAGCGAACAGCTAAATATTTTGTTAATGATTTAGTTTACACATATAGGAGGATTATCATGTCAAAGGTTATTGGTATTGACTTAGGTACTACGAACTCCGTCGTCTCCGTCATGGAAGGCGGCGAGCCTACTGTTATCACGAACCCCGAGGGCAGCCGCATCACCCCGTCTGTGGTGGGCTTCACCAAGGACGGCCAGCGTCTGGTGGGCCAGCTGGCCAAGCGCCAGGCTGTGTCCAATCCGGACCGCACCATTGCTTCCATCAAGCGCCACATGGGCGAGAGCGACTACAAGGTCAGCATTGATGGCAAGGATTACACTCCTCAGGAGATTTCCGCTATGGTGCTCCAGAAGCTGAAGGCTGATGCCGAGGCTTATCTGGGCGAGACCGTAACCCAGGCTGTCATCACGGTGCCGGCTTACTTCAACGACAGCCAGCGCCAGGCTACCAAGGACGCAGGCCGCATCGCAGGTCTGGAGGTCCTCCGCATCATCAACGAGCCGACTGCAGCTGCTCTGGCTTACGGCCTGGACAAGGATGAGGACGAGACTGTGCTGGTCTTCGACCTGGGCGGCGGTACCTTCGATGTGTCCATCCTGGAGCTCTCCGGCGGCACCTTCGAGGTTCTGGCTACCAACGGTGATACCCACCTGGGCGGCGATGACTTCGACAAGGCTGTCATGGACTGGATGGTTGAGGAGTTCAAGAAAGAGAACGGCATCGACCTTTCTCAGGACAAGATGAGCGCCCAGCGCCTCATTGAGGCTGCTGAGAAGGCCAAGATCGAGCTTTCCAGCATGACCCAGACCAACATCAACCTGCCCTTCATCACGGCAGATGCCTCCGGCCCGAAGCATCTGGACCTGACCCTTTCCCGTGCCAAGTTCGATGAACTGACCCGCGACCTGGTAGAGCGCACCATGGAGCCTACTCACAAGGCTATGGCAGATGCTGACCTCTCCGGCAGCGACATCAACAAGATCATCCTGGTGGGCGGTTCTTCCCGTATCCCCGCTGTGCAGGATGCTATCCGCAAGATCCTGAACAAGGAGCCTTCCAAGGGTGTGAACCCGGATGAGTGCGTGTCCGTGGGTGCTGCTATCCAGGGCGGCGTGCTGGTAGGTGAGGTCAAGGACGTGCTCCTGCTGGATGTCACTCCGCTGTCCCTGGGTATCGAGACTCTGGGCGGTGTCTGCACCAAGCTTATCGAGCGCAACACCACCATCCCGACCCACAAGAGCCAGGTGTTCTCCACCGCTGCTGACAACCAGCCCTCTGTTGACATCCATGTGCTCCAGGGCGAGCGTGAGATGGCTGCAGGCAACAAGACCCTGGGACGCTTTGAGCTCTCCGATATTCCTCCCGCACCCCGCGGCGTGCCCCGCATCGAGGTTTCCTTCGATATCGATGCCAACGGCATTGTGCATGTATCCGCCAAGGATCTGGGCACGGGCAAGGAGCAGAAAATCACCATCCAGTCCGATGGCGGCATGAGCAAGGAAGACATCGACCGCATGGTGAAGGAAGCTGAGGCTCACGCAGCTGAGGATAAGAAGCAGAAAGAGGCTGTGGACACCAAGAACACCGCTGAGCAGATGGTTTATCAGGCTGAGAAGACCATCAAGGATCTGGGCGACAAGGCCGATCAGGGCAAGGTGAAGGAAGTCCAGGCAGCCTGCGAGAAGGTGAAGGAAGCTCTGAAGGGCACCGACACTGAGGCCATCAAGAAGGCTACTGAGGAGCTCCAGAAGCCCCTCTATGAGCTCTCCGCTGCCGCTTACCAGCAGGCTCAGGCCGCAGGCGCTCAGGGTGCTCCCGGCGCTGATGCAGGTGCTGCAGGCGCAGCCGGTGCCCAGCAGCAGGCCAAGGCTGATGATGATGTAGTGGACGCTGAGTTCACCGAGAGTGACAAGAAGTAAATAGTCTGATATTCAGATAAATGAGGTATGGAGGTGGTTCCCACCTCCATTTCTCTTTATCTTGCCTGCCCTGCGAAGCGGGGAAGGGGGACCGCCGAAGGCGGTGGAAGGGGCGATTCGAAGTCGAAATGCGACTCATAGCTTCCTTTTCTACTTGCCAGATACGGCATCAGCATATATTATATAGATTGGCTCAAGCTATATGTAAGGATGGTGCAACGTGAGCGAGAAACGCGATTATTATGAGGTGCTGGGCATTCAGAAAGGCGCCTCTGAGGCTGAGATCAAGAAAGCCTATAAAAAGATGGCCCGCAAATATCATCCGGACCTGAATCAGGATGATCCCAAGGCCGCCGAGGAGAAAATGAAGGAGGTCAACGAGGCCTATGATGTGCTGAAGGACCCCCAGAAGAAATCTGCCTATGACCAGTTCGGTCATTCAGCCTTCGAGGGCGGCGGCGCTGGTGCCGGCGGTTTCGGTGGCTTTGGTGGTTTCGGCGGCTTTGGCGGCGGTGGTTTTTCTGGCGGCGGCAGTGGTTTTGAAGATATCTTCGATGCTTTCTTCGGAGGCGGCGGCAGGCGTTCACGCCAGCCCGGTCCGGAGCGTGGGGCAGATCTGCGCTATGACCTGGAGCTTACCTTTGAAGAGGCGGCCTTCGGCAAGGAAGTGGAGATTTCCGTGCCCCGCACCGAGGAGTGCAGTGAGTGCCACGGCACCGGCGCTGCTGCCGGTACCTCTCCTGAGACTTGTCCAGACTGCCATGGCACAGGCCAGCAGCAGGTGGTGCACAATACCCCCCTGGGCCGCATGATGAGCAGCCGCACCTGCGGACGCTGCGGCGGCACGGGCAAGATCATCAAGAAGAAGTGCCATGCCTGCGGCGGCACAGGCCATATCAAGAAACAGCGCACCGTCAAGGGCAAGGTGCCCGCTGGTGTGGACCAGGGCTCCAGAGTGCGCCTCTCCGGCCAGGGCGAGGCTGGCGTGCGCGGTGGCGGATACGGCGACCTCTATCTCTACATCTTCATCAAGCCCCACAAGTTCTTCAACCGTCAGGGCTCAGATGTCATTGTGGAGGTGCCCATCAGCTTCGTGCAGGCGGCTTTGGGTGATACGGTGCAGGTGCCTACTCTGGACGGTCCTGTGGACCTCAAGATTCCCGCCGGCATCCAGAGCGGCAAAGTGTTGCGCATGAAGAATCGCGGCATCCCCTTCCTGCGTGGTACGGGCCGCGGTGATCAGCATGTGCGCATCAAGGTCCTCACTCCCCAGAATCTTTCCGACAAGCAGAAAGAACTGCTGAAGGAATTTGCCGAGCAGGGCGGGGACAAGGTGAACCCGGAGCAGAAGAGCTTCAAGGAGAAGCTGAAGGATTTGTTTAACTGATAATGTTGGCTCCCCCGACTGGGGAGCCGTTTTTTTAGGAAGGAGCATTTTCATGGAGTGGTCCGAGGTCAGCATCCGTACCTCCCACGAGGCAACGGACGTAGTGGCGGAGATTTTCCACGATATCGGCGCCTCCGGGGTGGTTATCGAAGACCCGGCTTTGGTGAACGATTACATACAGGCCGGGGGCTGGGACTATACTGATATTCCCAGGTCTGAGCAGACAGAAGTGGTGACGGTGAAAGCTTACCTGCCCGTGGACGAAGAACTGGCTGAACGCATGGCGGAACTGGAAGAGAAGGTCAGGGCCATGCAGGCAGCCACACCTGCTGCAGGCCCCTGTGACATTACCAGCCAGAGTGTACGTGATGAGGACTGGGAGGACAACTGGAAAGCTTACTTCCACACGGAAAAAGTGGGAGCGCTGGTGGTGGTGCGCCCTGCCTGGGAGGAATACGAGGCAGCTCCTGATGACATCGTGGTGAGCCTTGACCCCGGCGCCGCCTTTGGCACCGGCACCCATCCCACCACCTCCATGTGCATCAGAGAGCTGGAGGGACTTATCAAGGGCGGCCAGCGCGTCTTCGACGTGGGCACTGGTTCCGGCATCCTTGCCATCACCGCTGCTAAGCTGGGAGCCACGGACATCACAGCCATGGACTATGACAACACCGCCGTCAGGATTGCCGGGGAAAATATCCGTGCCAATGGGGTGGAAAGCCGTATCAGGACGGGCCAGAGCGACCTGCTGAAATCCTTCGAGGGCAAGGCAGATATCATCATTGCCAACCTCATTGCCGACCTGGTCATCCGCCTCTTTGAGGAACTGGACGAGCATCTGGCTGAGGGCGGCAGGCTGTTGGCTTCCGGCATTATCACGGAAAGGCTGGCTGAAGTGACGGAAGCGGCCCTGGAGCATGGCTTTGTGGTGGCAAAAGTGGTGGAGGAAAAGGGCTGGACAGCTATTACCATCGTCCGCAAAGGTGAAGCAGCATGAGGCGGCTCTTTTATAAAGGCATCCTGGCTGAGAAAATCATCATCACTGGCCAGGATGCCCACCACCTCATGCACGTCATGCGGGCCAAGGCAGGTCAGCAGGTGACGGTAGTTGACGATGAAGGCAGCGTGGCCCTGATGGAAATGACTGCCTTTACCGCCGAGAGTGTGGAGCTGGCCTTGAAGGAACGGCTGGAGGGCAATACGGAATCTCCCTTGGAACTGACCCTGGTCCAGTGCCTGCTGAAGTCTGACAAGATGGACTGGATAGTGCAGAAAGCCGTGGAGCTGGGAGCAAACAAAATCCAGCCCATAGCCAGCCGCAACTGCGTGGCCCAGTATGATGGCAAGAAAGCAAAACAGCGCCAGGAACGCTGGCAGAAAATAGCCGACGAAGCCGCCAAACAATGCGGCAGGACAAAGCTGCTGCAGGTTGAGCCTATTATGGGCATCAAGGAATTCCTAGCAAAGTCAGGATTCGGTGAAGACAACCCATTATACTTCTGCTATGAAAACGAGGAGCAGAAGACCATCAAAGAAGCCCTGCAAGCCTCCAAGGCGAAAAATGCCTCAGTTCTGATTGGCCCCGAGGGCGGTTTTACTCTTGATGAGGCCAAGGCCATAGAAGAGGCCGGCGGCCAAAGTGTGACTTTAGGTCCTAGAATTCTTCGGGCAGAAACTGCAGCGATAGCATCTCTGTCTGTAATTCAATACGAACTAGGAGATTTGGGCTAACCAAAGACAACACATACTTCAGCCCATGGATGGGCGTTACGCGGCCGTTGGATTTCATGGATGAAATGCAAGGCCGCGTTTTCTTTCGCTACGAAATCTTGGCTATTTCAAGTCCGAAGGACTTGTAATCGCTTAGATTTCGTGTGAGGGCGCAGTGCGACACGGTGTGTCGCACGAAGTTTGGTTCGTTTTCTTTGCGCCAAAGAAAATGAACAGACGTAACGTAAAAAAGAAAGGAAGAATTATCTTGCCAAAAGCAGCCTTTATGACTCTCGGTTGCAAAGTAAATCAATTTGAGACAGAAACCATGGAGGGCCTCTTCAAAGCCAAGGGCTACGAAATCGTCCCCTTCAGCGAAAAAGCCGACGTCTACGTAGTCAACACCTGCGCTGTCACTAACCTGGGCGAAAAGAAATCCCGTCAGATCATCCGTCGGGCAGGCCGTGAGAACCCCGATGCCATCATCGCCGTTTGCGGCTGCTACTCTCAGGTGAAGCCCGAAGAAGTAAAACTGTTGGAAGGTGTTCGGGTAGTCCTGGGCACCAAAGAGCGCTCCCGCATCGTAGAATACGTGGAGCGCGCTGCCCGTGAAGATGGCAAGCCCTTGGACGGCGTGGGTGATGTGATGCATACGGACTCCTTCGAGGACATCCCCCTTTACGATATGCCCCGCCGCACACGGGCCTTCCTAAAAATCGAGGACGGCTGCCAGAATTTCTGCTCCTACTGCATTATCCCTTATGCCCGCGGTCCCGTGAAGTCACGTCAGCTCTCTGCCATCCGCAGGGAAGCGGAAAAGCTGGTGGCGGCAGGTTTCCTGGAAATCGTGCTGACAGGCATCCATCTGGGCAAGTACGGCAGCGATTTGGAGGGCAATGTCACCCTCACCGATGCCTGCCGGGAGGTGCTGCAGGTGCAGGGGCTGAAGCGCCTGCGCCTGGGCTCCCTGGAATCCATAGAGCTCTCTCCAGAACTCTTTGAGCTGATTCGCAGCGACGACCGCTTCTGCGCCCATCTGCACCTGCCCCTGCAGGCAGGCTCCGACAAGGTATTGCACGACATGAACCGCCGCTACGACACGCGCGAATTCGCCCGCCTCATTGAGCAGGTGGAGCAGGAACTGCCCGGGGTAGCAGTTTCTACGGATATCATCGTAGGTTTTCCGGGGGAAACAGAAGAAGAATTTGCTGAGGGGCTGAAGTTTGTAGAAAAAATGAACTTCTCCCGTATGCATGTTTTCCCATACTCAAGAAGGGAAGGCACCCCCGCCGCTGCCCGCAAGGACCAGATTCCCGAACCGGTCAAAAAAGACCGCGTCCACCGCATGCAGGCTCTGGCTGAAAAGAAATCCCGTGAGTTCTATCGCTCCTTCCTGGGCAGGACCATGCGGGTGCTGTTCGAGACCAACACCGACGGCATCACTGACGGCCTGACGGATAACTATATCCGAGTCTATACTGAGGATGAAGTGACTTGTGGGGAGATTTATCAGGTAGAGCTGGTGGAGGAATATAAAGATGGTGTTTTGGGAAAAGTGAAAATGTGATAGAATCCTTATGTGAATTGTTGGATTTATGCAGAAGGGATTGACAGCCAGAATGGGTGAGCGTAAGCTGTCTCAGACAGTATCTATATTAGTGCCCTGCTACAATGAAGAAGCGGTACTGCAAGAGTTCTATGAACGCACTTCGGCGGTGATTGACGGGATAGCAGCTTATGATTTTGAACTAATCTTCGTCAATGACGGCAGCCATGACCGCACTATGGAGATACTGAAGGAACTTCGTGGCAAGGATAAGCGTGTTTCCTATGTAGATCTTTCCCGTAATTTTGGCAAAGAGATAGCCATGATTGCGGGGATTGACTATTTGAAAGGTGATGCAGCGGTTATCATGGACGCGGACCTGCAGGACCCGCCGGAAATGATTCCGGAGATGATTTCCTATTGGGAGCAGGGCTATGATGACATCAGTGCCAAGCGTCGCAGTCGGGAAGGGGAGACCTTCTTCAAAAAGTGGTCTTCCCATACCTTCTATCGCATCTTGCAGAAGCTATCCAACATCCCCGTGCAACCTGATGTGGGAGATTTTCGTTTGCTGGACAAGCAGTGCCTCAATGCCCTGCGCATGATGAGAGAGTCCCAGCGTTATACAAAAGGGCTTTTCAGCTGGATTGGCTTCAATAAGAAGGAGATTCTCTTTGACCGTGACGCCAGAGCTGCAGGGGAGACCAAGTGGAATTACTGGAAACTTACCAATCTTGCTATCGAGGGCATCACCAGCTTTACTATAGCCCCGCTTAGAATGGCTTCCTTTGTAGGGTGCATGCTGGCTTTTGTAGCCATATTGTACATGGCCTATATAATTATTCGTACATTGTTGTTCGGTGGCAGTGTGCCCGGCTACCCATCGCTGCTTTCAGTGATTTTGTTCATGGGCGGGGTCCAGTTGCTTTTCTTGGGCATTATCGGCGAATATTTGGGACGGATATTCAATGAAAGCAAATTTCGTCCACTTTATCTGGTTAAAGATTACAATGGAGAAATGGTTGTTGAGCAGAGAAAGGTGCGGGATTGATGCTGACTAAGGGCTTTGTTTTGTGATATGATTTCAGGAAGCTGATAGGGAGTGCTTTTGTGGGTAATAGTAAACGCTTGGCAGAGATTATGCGTTTTGTGGTAGCAGGAGGTGGGTGCCTGCTGCTTGAACTGGCATGTTTATATGTTCTGACAGAGTGGGCAGGGCTTCATTACCTGTATTCCTCCGCCATTGCCTTCGTCATTTCAGTGCTGGTGAACTACTGGCTTTGCCGTGTCTGGGTTTTTGAGGGCGGCAATAGGAAGCAGAGTTTCAAGGCGGCTTCCATCTTCTTCGGCTCCAGCGTGGCGGGGCTGGGCATCAACCAGCTTTGTATGTATACATTTGTGGATATGCTGGGGATATACTATATGGCTGCCAAGCTTTTGGCGGCAGTGATTGTCACCGTTTGGAACTTCGTGCTCAAGAGATATGCGCTGAAGATTGGGTAAAATGATTCCCCCGGGCTTTGCAAGTTGAGACTTGTACGGCTCGGGGGAATTTTTGTGTTTTTCTACAATTACAAAAGGATTATCTGTATTTATGGCGAATACAAAAGTTGTTAATGTAAATAAGTATCATAAATGAAATTTCTGAAAATCTGAGGTGGTGTGGCAGATGAAGGAGGAGGAAGGTTTGGTTATTGGGGTGAATCCTGAAGATGGCACCGCCACGGTGAAGGTGGGGAGGCATGAGGATTGCAGCGCCTGCGGAGCCTGTGCCGGAAGCCGTCAGATGACGGTGGAGGCGGTGAATGGGCTGGGAGCTGTCATAGGGCAGCGGGTCAAGTTTTCCATGCAGGAACAGCAGATGCTCAAGGGGGCCTTTGTGGTCTTCCTGCTGCCGCTGATATTGGCAGGATTGGGGGGCCTCATTGGCTGGCAGCTGGGGTATGGCGGGGAGGCTGAAGATTTATACCCCATGGGGCTGGCTTTCCTGGGGTTCTGCCTGGGGTCTGGCATAGTGAAGTGGTATGATAAGCGTGCCTCCGCCCGCCAGAACGAACAGCCGGTGATTACGGAAATTATTTCTTAGATTGGTTATATGTGGCTAGGCGTTCGGGGCACAGGCATAGCAACGCTCCACTCGGTATTTTACCAAGGAATCTAAGTTCATCTGCGCCCTAGTGGGCTTGATTCACTAAGATTCTTGGAAAAATCCCGAACGTTCCGCTTATGCTATGCCTGTGCCCCTCACTTACTGGAGCTATGAAAATTGGGGAGATTAACGAGGTGATGTTCATGCTGAAAAGATTCTTGGGAGGCATTCACCCCCGGGATGGGAAGGATTTGGCCAAGGACAAGGCTATTGAAGCCATGCCCTTGCCAAAGGAACTGGTGGTGCCTCTGAGCCAGCATATCGGGGCACCATGCAAGCCCACGGTGAAGGTGGGGGACACGGTGCTCAAGGGGCAGCTTATTGCCACCAGCGAGGCCTTCATGCATGCGGATATCCATGCTCCCACTTCCGGCAAGGTGGCTAAGATTGAGGACAGGCCTCATTCCGGGCGCGGGATGTGTCCGGCCATTGTCATTGCTGTGGACGGCAGAGACGAATGGGCTGAGGGGCTGCCCCTCAGCCGCAACTGGGAGGCCATGAGCAAGGAGGAAATCCTTACGGCTATCCAGCAGGCGGGCATCGTAGGCATGGGCGGTGCGACTTTTCCCGCCCATATCAAGCTGAAGCCCCAGAAGCCGGTGGATGTCCTGGTCATCAATGGCGCGGAGTGTGAGCCATATCTGACGGCGGATTACCGGCTGATGCTGGAGGATGCCCAGAAGATTGTCACAGGGGTGCAGATTCTCGCCAAGGCTCTTGGGACGAAGAAGAGCATCATCGGCGTGGAGGACAACAAGCCTGAGGCGGTGAAGGCTCTGGACAAGGCGGCAGAGGACACGGAGATCGAGGTAGTGGCCCTGCCTACCCGCTACCCCCAGGGTGCGGAGAAAATGCTGATTTACGCCCTCACGGGCAGGGAAGTGCCCATGGGAGGCCTGCCCATGGACGCAGGCGCCGTGGTGCAGAATGTGGGTACCGTGGCGGCCATTGCGGACGCAGTGGAGCAAGGGATTCCTCTTATTGAGCGTGTGACAACCGTGTCAGGTGATGCGGTGGCAGAGCCGAAGAATCTCAGGGTACGTATTGGCACCAGCTATCAGGCCTGCCTTGATCATGCCGGTGGCTTCAGGGAAACGCCGGACAAGATCCTGGCGGGCGGTCCCATGATGGGCATGGCCCAGCAGTCCTTGGAAGTGCCGGTGATGAAGGGTTCCTCTGGCATCTTGGCCCTGACAAGGAAAATCACGGAACACGGCCCGGAGATGAACTGCATCCGCTGTGGCCGCTGCGTCAAGGCCTGCCCCATGGGACTGGTGCCCAGCATGCTGAGCATACTTTCCCAAAGAGGCGATTATGGCAAGTGCCGAGACGACTATGGCCTTATGAACTGTGTGGAATGCGGCTGCTGCACTTATATCTGCCCAGCCAAGCGCAATATCGTCCAGTACATCCGCCTGGCCAAGAATGAGGTCAGGGCTGAGGCAGCCCGGGCCAAAGCCAAGGCCGAGGCCAGGGAGAAAAAGGAGGCGGTGAAATGAGCGAAGCAGAAATCAAGGAAACAGCCGCTGTGAAGGCGGCCCCGCCCAAGCAGCCGGAGGCTAAGGAGGAACTGAAATTCACGATTTCTTCCTCTCCCCATATCCGCGACGGGGAAACCATTCCCCATATCATGTGGCAGGTCAACCTGGCTTTGCTGCCTGCGGCTCTCTTTGCTATTTATTGGTTTGGGATTCCCGCACTTATCAATATGGTAGTTGGCATTATGGCGGCCATCGGTGCCGAGTATGTATGGCAGCGGGCCATGGGGCAGAATATCACGGCTTTTGATGGCAGCGCCTGCATTACAGGTCTGCTGTTGGCCATGTCCATGTCCCCGGTGCTGCCGCCCTATATGGTGGCCATCGGCTCCATTCTGGCTATCGTGGTGGCCAAGCAGTCCATGGGAGGTCTGGGGTTCAATATCTTCAACCCTGCCCATATCGGCCGTGCGGCTCTCATGGTATCCTGGCCCGTGGCCATGACCACCTGGACGAAGATGCAGGACCTGTCAGCCGGGGCTGTGGATGCCGTGACAGGCGCTACCCCGCTGAACATCCTGAAGCTGCAGGGCTATGATGCTTTGGTGGCCACCTTCGGAGGTCAGGGGGAGATGTACAAGAGCCTGCTTCTTGGTACCCGCAACGGCAGTCTGGGGGAGACCAGCACCATCCTGCTGGTTCTTGGGGGACTTTACCTTATCTATAAAGGCTATATCAACTGGGTGGTGCCTCTGGGCATGATTGCCACCGTGGGGGTGCTCACCTGGCTTTTCGGTCCTGCGGGCTTTGGCACCGGCGACCCGCTGTTCCATGTGATGGCAGGGGGACTGATGCTGGGAGCTTTCTTCATGGCTACGGATATGGTGACTATTCCCATGACCATCACGGGGCAGATGATCTTCGCCGTGGGGGCGGGGGCATTGACGGTATTGATCCGTCTGGCAGGAGGCTACCCGGAGGGGGTCTGCTATTCATTGCTGCTGATGAATGCGGTGACGCCTCTTATTGACCGCTATGTGAAGCCCCGCATCTTTGGAGCACCGAAGGGAGGCGCAAACTGATGGCTGATGAACATTCCATCTTCAAGATTGCCTCCAACCTGGCTCTGGCCTGTTTCGTGTCCGGCCTGGTCATCGGCGCTGTCTACTATGTGACGGCTCCCGTGGCGGCCCAAAAAGCAGAGGAGATGAAGCAGGAGTCCATGCGCTCCCTGGTGGCTGAGGCTGATGCCTTCAAAGAAATCCCCGGGGAAGAGGGCTGTTTTGCAGCAGAAAAGGGCGGCAGGACAGTGGCCTATATCATTCCCTCCGAGTCCAAGGGCTACGGCGGCAAGATCAAGCTGCTGGTGGCGGTGGACACCGAGGGAAAGGTGATGGACTTCAATATCCTGGAGCACAACGAGACCCCGGGCCTGGGAGACAACGCCCAGAAACTCGCCTTCCGCAATCAGTTTGCAGGCAAGGGGGCGGAGCTTTTGGAGGTTACCAAAGACCCGTCCAACAAGGAAAACGTCCAGGCCATGACGGGAGCTACCATTTCCTCCCGGGCCGTCACCAAGGGCGTCCGTGAGGCAGCAGAGAAGGCCGTGGCCTTAGGGAAAGGGGGCAGGTGAACATGGACAAGCTGAAAGAACTCTGGCCCATCTACAGCAAGGGCCTGCTGGCGGAAAACCCTATTTTCATCCTGGCTTTGTCCCTGTGTCCGGCGCTGGCGGTGACCACCACGGTTATCAACGGCCTGACCATGGGCCTGACGGTGACCTTCGTCATCACCTCCAACAACGTGGTGGTGTCACTGGTGCGGCACCTGGTGAATCCCAAGGTGCGTGTGCCTGTCTATATCACCTCCATCGCCACCATCGTTACGGTGGCCCAGCTGGTATTGCAGGCGTATTTCCCGGTGCTTTACAAGGCCATGGGCATCTATCTGGCCCTGGTGGTGGTGTTCGCCATCATCCTGGCCCGGGCTGAGGTCTTTGCTTCCAAGAATGGCCCCATACGCTCCTTTGCTGATGGTTTCGGCATGGGCTGCGGCTTCACGCTGGCCATGCTCATCATCTCTGCCATCCGCGAGCTGATTGGCTCTGGGACGCTCTTGGGCTATCAGGTCATGGGGTCCGGCTATGAGCCCATGCTGATGATGATTCTGCCGCCGGGGGCCTTTATACTCATTGGCTATCTGGTGGCTGCCACCAAGACATGGAACGCCCACAGGGAGAAGATCGAGGCCCAGGAGGCGCGGCGCAGGGAAGCCAGAGAGGGGGCTGAAGGCTGATGGCTGAGTATTTGACGCTTTTTATCGGAGCGGTGATCATCAACAACTTCGTGCTGACGAAGTTTCTGGGACTGTGCATTTTCTTCGGCATATCCAAGAGCTTTTCCGCTTCTGTGGGCATGGGCATGGCGGTGACCTCCGTCATGACCATGAGTTCCATTTTGGCCTGGATTGTGTACTTCTTCGTGCTGGAGCCCTTGGGAGTCACCTTCCTGACCACCATCGTCTTCGTGGTGCTCACAGCCAGTTTCGTGCAGCTGCTGGAATTGGTCATTAAAAAGCAGGCACCTGCCCTTTACAATATGTGGGGCATCTACCTGTTGCTGATTGCCACCAACTGCATAGTGCTGGCCGTGCCCCTGCTGAATGTGGAGAACAGCTACAGCCTGCTCAAGAGCATCGTGTTTGCCATCGGGTCAGGGTTGGGCTTTGCGTTGGCAATTGCCCTGATGGCTTCCCTGCGCGAGAAGCTGGTTTACGCCGATGTGCCCAAGCCCTTGCAGGGAATCGGCATTGCGTTTATCTTAGCAGGAATGCTGTCATTGGCGTTCCTCGGCTTTTCTGGCATGTTATGAGGCAACGTGACTTGCGGCGAGTGTTCGGTCATAAGCGGAGCTTTAGATTTTTTGCGTTAAGAAAATATTTTTTGCATTCTAAATTCCTTTATGCGGAGAATACGTTCAACCGAAGGGCGTTGTTCGGAGCATGAAGGATTATTAAAGGCAAAAAATATTTTTAGCAAAAAATCTCTGCGTAGCGTTGACCGAACACTTGCCGCCAGGCTACCTTAACGTCTAGGAGGTTTCTTATGGAAACTGCTATATATATAATCGTGGTGCTGGTGGGGGTGGGCACCTTCTTTGGGCTGGTGTTGGCTCTGGCAGACAAGAAATTTGCCATGGAGTCAAATCCCCTCATTGCAGAAGTGGAGGACATCCTCCCCAAAGGCCAGTGCGGTGCCTGCGGTTTTGCAGGCTGTGCCAAATATGCTGAGGCGGTGGTGGAGGACCCGGAGGTGCCGCCGAACCTCTGCGTGCCCGGCAAGGCTGCCGTGGCGGCCAAGGTAGCGGAGCTCACCGGCAAGAAAGCTGAAGCGGCGGAGCCTCATTACGCTTACCTCAAGTGCCGTGGCACTCTCACGGCAGCGGTTATGGCTGCACGCTATGAAGGCGTGCCTGACTGCGCTGCTGCTAAATTGGTGGGAGGCGGCCCCAAGGGCTGCAAGTTCGGCTGCCTGGGCTTTGGCAACTGCGTCAAGGCCTGCCCCTTCGGTGCCCTTTCCATGGGGGAGGAGGGCCTGCCGGTAGTGGACAAGGAAATCTGCACAGGCTGCGGCAAGTGCGTGGAGACCTGCCCCCAGGGGCTCATGGCCCTGAAGACCTTCGGCGCTCCTGTGGAAGTCACCTGCAGCTCCCATGACAAGGGACCTGCAGCCAAGAAAAACTGCCAGCATGCCTGCATAGGCTGCGGCCTCTGCATGAGGAACTGTAGCCGTGGCGCTATCAAGGTGGAAAACTTCCTGGCCGTGGTGGATGCAGAGAAGTGCATAGGCTGCCCGGAACCAACGTGTTTGGGGAAATGTCCTACCAAGGCTATACAGAGCCTGGTGAAAGTACCTGCCTTGCAGGAAAAATCAGCCTGATAAAAAGAAAGTCTCGAAGCGGCTTCATGCTTCGAGACTTTCTTTTTATATGCAATTACACAGCATACTGAAGTACGGTATCCTCTCCTGCAATGACAGCTTCTCCTGCCACTCTGGGAGTGATTTTTTTGACTCGTTCATAATTCACGATCAGCACGGGACAAATCATGTTGATCTTGTTCTTCTCCAGAAGGGCCCTGTCCAGTTTCAGAATGGGGGTGCCGGCGGTGACTTTCTCGCCGCTGTGCTTCAGGGCCGTGAGGCCGTCCCCGTTCATGATGATGGTGTCCAGGCCTACGTGTACCAGGACCTGCACCCCGTCGGGAGTAGTGATGGCGAAAGCGTGCTTGGTGTCGAAGAAGAGGGTGATCTCCCCGTCACAGGGAGCCAGTACCGTGTCACCGTCTGCCAGGATAGCCAGGCCGTCTCCTGTAAGCTTCTCGGAGAAAACCGGATCCGGGACACTTTCGAGTTGCACCGTCTGTCCGGAAATGGGAGCCAAGAGGTGTAGTGCTTGTAAATCCTTTTCCTGCTTAGTCATGCCTTGCTGCTTCATGTGTATGAGTGCATGGGTACATCCACTGCACCGACAGAAGCATTTCACCTGCCTTTGCTAAAATTCTGAAAATTTTGTACATGTCCCCTTGACTATATTTTAAACCTTTGCATTTTTTTGTCAAGATTGGAGAGCTCGAAGGAAACGTTTACCAAATAAAATAAAGTCCTTGACAAAACCAAAAGCTGTAAAATAAAAAGCCTCCCCTGGAAGGGGAAGCAAAAATTACGGCAGGTTGGGGATATTCTTGCTGAGGGCGGTGTGGTGTATGATTTCGTCCACCCTGAGGTCAATGGCCAGCTCCTGTTTGTGCAAGGTCTCAGCGGCGGCAAATTCAGTCTGGTCGTCATTCTCCAGTCCCTTGATGAAATGCTCCCAGGCTTCAATGGTGGTTTTGGTGGAGAGCTTCCGCTGGTCAGCCAGATATTGTGCCCCTTTGGGCACGGGAACCTGGTCAAGCTGGGTCTGCCTGTCCTGCAGGGTGGGAATGACCTCCTGGGTCAGAAGCTTCTTCAGGTTCTTCTTCTGGTAGTCCGAGAGCTTTCCGGCAGAGGTGCCTGTCAGGGATTGGAACTTGATCTGATGGTCACGGAGTTTTTCGTTGCAGTCAGAAACGATGGCTTTAGTGGACTCTATGTAGTCGGCGATGTCCTTGTTCTGCAGGGGGGCAATGGTGTCAAGATACTCCTTGTAGTTCTTGATATATGCTACCTGCCAGTGGCCATCGGCGGCTTTTTCCATGGAGAGCACCATGGTGAAATCCGTCTGGGTGTAATCCTCCCTTACCTTTACTTCCGCCAGGGC
The DNA here is from genome assembly GCF_900108415.1 of Selenomonas sp. KH1T6. Lineage (NCBI taxonomy): Bacteria > Bacillati > Bacillota > Negativicutes > Selenomonadales > Selenomonadaceae > Selenomonas > Selenomonas sp. KH1T6. The sequence goes on along the minus strand of NZ_FNWN01000004.1, from coordinate 134,946 downwards.
TGTGCTGCCGTGGCGATCCACTTTGGTGATTTCCAGGAAAGTGGTGTTGCGCAGCTGGCTGCGTTCCAGGAAGCGCTCATAGTCGATGCCCAGCTGGCGGCCTTTCAGAATGTCCGCTCCTTCGGGCAGGGTCCAGCTGCCCGAGGTGAGACGGCGCAGGATGGTTTCTTCCGTGCCCTGGGAGAGCTGGGGCTTGATGAGAATGTAGAATTTCTCGAACATCACCTTGCTCTGGGCGTTGAGGGTGGCATCGTAGGCGAAGAGATCTACGGTCAGGTCATCATAGGCCCGGGAGGTCAGGAGATTGAGATTCACATATTGCTTGAATTTCTCCTCATCCTTTGCCTGCCAGGCCAGCTTTGCCTGTTCCAGGGCATACTCCGGGCTGCGGTAGAAAAAGCCGAAATACCAGGCTGCCGTGCCGATAGATACGGCCAGCACCAGAAAAAGCAGCAGCTGCCAGCGGGAGCTTTTGGATTTGCGCTCACGCAGCTTCCGCTGCCAGGTATAGTCATCCATTCAGGATAGCCCTCCTTTAATCAACACGTCCTAGGTGTCAAAACTACTTTATCATACCATCATTCTGCTTTTTTGACTACGAAAATTCCATCGCTGTAACTTTTGTTACAGATGTTTGGATGCCAATAGGCTATATTATACCCATAGATCTTTTGAGACGAGTATGCAAGGGAGAGTTTTGCTATGGAAAATAAGATGTTTTGCTTCCAGTGCCAGGAAACCGCGGGTTGCAAAGGCTGCACCCAGGTGGGTGTCTGCGGCAAGAAGCCGGAAGTGGCAGCTATGCAGGATTTGCTTATATATGTGACCAAGGGGATTTCTGCTGTTGCTGTGCGCATGCGTGAGGAAGGCAAATCTGTGGCTAAAGAAGTTAATCATCTGGTGACTTTGAACCTTTTTGCCACCATCACCAATGCCAACTTTGACCTGGAGGCCATTGCGGCCCGTGTTGAGGAAACTCTGGCTGTGAAGGCGGGCTTGCTGGAGAGACTTGCAAGCAGGGAGAACCTGCCTGAGGCGGCTCGTTGGACTGGCAGGCGGGAGGAGTTTGAAGCCAAGGCTGCTGCCGTGGGGATTCTCGCCGAGGCCAACGAGGATATCCGCAGCCTGAAGGAGCTTATCACCTATGGCCTGAAGGGCCTGTCAGCGTACCTTTGGCATGCCAATGCGCTGGAAAAGGAAGATGAGACTATTGATGCCTTCCAGCAGTCTGCCCTGGCCAGGCTTTTGGAGAACCTTGACGGCGAGACCCTCACGGCGCTGGCTCTCGAGTCTGGCGAGTGGGGCGTGAAGGGCATGGCTCTGCTGGACAATGCCAACACCAGCGCCTACGGTCACCCGGAAATCACCAAGGTGGACTTAGGGGTGAGGAGCAATCCCGCCATACTTATTTCCGGTCATGACCTGCGTGATCTGGAAATGCTGTTGGAGCAGACAGAGGGCACGGGGGTGGATGTCTACACCCACGGCGAGATGCTGCCTGCCCATTACTATCCCAAGTTCAAGCAGTACAAGCACTTTGCCGGCAACTACGGCAATGCCTGGTGGAAGCAGAAGGAGGAGTTCGAGGCCTTCGGCGGTCCCATCCTCATGACCACCAACTGCCTTGTGCCCCCTAAGGAGAGCTATAAGGAGAGAGTCTTCACCACGGGGGCTGTGGGCTTCCCCGGCTGCGCTCACATCGAAGAAGTGAACGGCAAGAAGGATTTCAGCGCTGTCATCGAATTGGCTAAGAAGTGTCCTGCCCCCCAAGAACTGGAAAAGGGCGAGATTGTGGGCGGCTTTGCCCATGAGCAGGTCTTTGCCCTGGCGGACAAGGTGGTAGAGGCAGTGAAGTCCGGCGCCGTGAAGAAGTTCGTGGTTATGGCAGGCTGCGACGGTCGCATGAAGTCCCGCAGCTACTATGAGGACTTTGCCAAGGCTCTGCCCCAGGACACCATCATCCTCACCGCAGGCTGCGCCAAGTACAAGTATATCAAGCTGGGCCTGGGGGATATCGGCGGCATTCCCCGGGTGCTGGATGCAGGCCAGTGCAATGATTCCTATTCTCTGGCCCTCATTGCCCTGAAGCTGAAGGAGGCCTTTGGCCTGGCAGATATCAACGAGCTGCCCATTGCCTACAATATCTCCTGGTATGAGCAGAAGGCCGTGATCGTGTTGCTGGCACTCCTGCATTTGGGGGTGAAGAACATCCACCTGGGCCCCACCCTGCCCGCCTTCCTGTCTCCTAATGTGGCCAAGGTGCTGGTAGAAAACTTCGGCATCGACGGCATTACGATGGTTGAAGAAGATATCAAGAAGATGATTGGCTAATCGAGAACAAGCGTCTGTTGTGGAAAAATGTCCACAACAGGCGCTTTTTTTGCTATACTATAGATAGTATGTTCTGTTTGTCTAAAAGGAGAAAGACTCATGAAATGGCTGACCCATGAAGTGGTGACGGGAGTTATTGTTTATGCGGCTACGGAGGACCCTATGGCGGCAATTTACAGCATGGCAGGGGCCATTGTGCCGGACAAGGTGGAGGGCAACCCTTTCCAGCGCCGCAGCCTTTTTGGCTTTCGCTGCGCTCATCGTGGCTGGTCCCACTGGCCCATGCTTTACCTGCTGATAGGGGGAGCAGCCCTCAGGGGAGAGGAGTACCTGGGACTCAGCCTTGGCATCTTGGGGGAGATTATCTTCTTCATGGCAGTGGGAGCATTGCTGCATATTGCCGAAGATGCCATCTGCGGCAAGGTGCCGTTTATCACGCCCACACAGAAGATAGGTGTCAAGCTGTTCAAGGTTGGCTCCATCCGGGAGTATATAGTGGCTTTGATACTGATTATAGGCGCTTACGGCATAAAGATAGTTTTGGGATGAAAAATCCCCCGTGGGACTGTAGTGTGTCCTGCGGGGGATTGGCTTTTATTTTTCTAATTGTTTTTCCAGCTTCTCGATGCGCATATAGGTGTCAATGAAGTCCTTGGCGATGGTCTTGTAAGCCTCGGCGCTCATGAGCTGGTCTTCGGCATGGAGCACCAGGAGGGACACCACGTTCTCTCCCTTTCCCTCTGCTTCCAGCAGTTTCAGATGGGAATGATGGCCTTCCACGAAACTCTTCTCTCCCTCCCTGATGAGGTTCTCCGCCCGCTGGAAGTCACCAGCCTTGGCAGCGGCTATGGCCTCGATGTAGAAGCTGCGGGCGCTGCCCACGCCTGAGATGATTTTGAAGGCCAAGAGTTCCAGATCTTCCATGGCAATTTCTCTCCTTTGCACAATTTGCATGAATTTTCTTTTGTTCGCTATTACTATAGCACGGAGAACACTTTATTTCAATAAATTTCACAATATTATCTATTATATGGTAGAATAATACTTGAAAAAGCACACAAGGGAGGACATGGTCATGACCAGCGCACAGAAACAAGGCAGCCGTCCCAGCAAGGTAATGCGCCTGCTGTCGGAAAAATATCCCACCAAGGAAGTGGTTTATGAGAAGCTTATCTACCTGCAGTCCCAGCTGCAGCTGCCCAAGGGCATTGAGCATTTCATGAGCGATCTGCACGGGGAGTATTCTTCCTTTTTCCACATCCTGAACAACTGTTCCGGGGTCATACGGGAAAAGGTGGAGTACGTCTTTGGTGTGCGGCTGACGGAGGCGGAGAAGGCGGAGTTCTGCACCCTTATCTACTACCCCCGGGAGAAAATCGAGCAGGTGACAGAGCGGCGGGAGAACACCCCTGCCTGGTATCGGGAGAATCTGTCACGCCTGCTGGAACTGGCCAAACTGATGAGCTACAAGTATCCAGCCTCCAAGGTGGCAGGCTTCATTCCCAAAAGGTACGAAGGGGTCATCGTGGAGCTCATGAACACCCGTCCCGAAGCGGATAATGCCCAGTTCATCTACCACAAGCGCCTGCTGGATACCATTGTGCAGATTGACAGTGGGGCGGACTTCATCGTGGCTTTCACGGTGCTCATCAAGCGGCTGGCGGTGGACAGGCTGCACATTGTGGGGGATTTCTTTGACCGGGGCAATCGGCCCGATGCAATACTGAACCTCCTGATGGAGCACCCTTCTGTAGATATCCAGTGGGGCAACCACGATGTGCTCTGGATGGGGGCGGCCATGGGCAGCGAGATCTGCATTGCCGCCGTGGTGCGCAACTCCCTGCGCTACAACAACACAGACGTGCTGGAGCGGGGCTACGGCATCAGCCTGAGGCCCCTCACTACCTTTGGGAGTCGCATCTATCCCGATTCCAATCCCATCAAGGCAGGGGAGAAGGCGGCGGCCATCATGATGTTGAAGCTGGAAGGCCAGATGATACGCCGCAACCCGGATTTCCAGATGAATGACAGGCTGCTGCTGGACAAGATCGATTTCCGCTCCTGCTATGCAGTGCTGGGAGACGGGAAGCGCTATGAGCTGGCCAGCGCCTATTTTCCCACTATTGATGAAAATGCGGAAGATCCCTATCAGCTGACGGAAAAAGAAGCCGCCATCATGGCAGATTTGAAATCCTACTTCACGGAAAGCGCTGTGCTGAAAAAGCATCTGGACTATCTTTACCAGAAGGGCAGCATCTACACCTGTTACAACGGCAATCTGCTGTTCCACGGCTGCGTGCCCATGGAGGAGGACGGCAGCTTCCGCACTATACACTTTGAAGGCAAGGACTACAAGGGCCGCAGCTGGTTCAATTTCTGCGAGGCCAAGGCCAGGGAGGCGTATCTCCACCGTACGGAAAGCGCCCTGGACTTCATGTACTTCCTCTGGTGCGGCCGCATCTCTCCCCTGTCAGGCAGGGAAATGAAGACCTTCGAGCGGGTGCTGGTGGCAGACGAGAGCACCTGGAAGGAGCCCTCTGACCCCTATTTCCATTTCCTCAACGACCAGAGCGCCTGCGAAAGGGTCTTGCAGGAGTTCGGACTGGACCCCGTGAGAGGCCACATCGTCAACGGCCATGTGCCCGTGAAGGTCAAGAAGGGGGAAAGCCCTGTGAAGGCTCACGGCAAGGCCATCATCATCGACGGCGGCTTCTGCAAGGCCTATCACAAGAAAACCGGCATCTCAGGCTTCACCCTGATTTCCAACTCCAGGGGCCTGCGCCTGCTGGCTCATCAGAAGATAGCCGACGTCAGGGCAGCCCTCAGGGAGAATCAGGATATAGAGTCCGTGTCAGAGACTGTGGAACTGCAAACCATGCGAACCACCGTAGGTGAGACGGACAGGGGCAGGGCTATACAGGACGAGATTACGGACCTCTACAATTTGCTGCTGGCCTATCAGAACGGGGTGCTGAAGCCAAGGGAATAGTTTTTTGCCAGATTCTATGGCAGCAGCAATGGGTTTCTGCGAGATGAACAAGAGGTGAAGGAATATGGGAGAAAAATACAAGGTAGAGGGCTACTGGGATTGCTCTGCCTGCGGAGCCAAGGGCATCAGGGGGAGGTACAGGGAGTGCCCCAACTGCGGCAAGCCGCGGGGGGAGGATGTGCAGTTCTACCTGAAGGAGTATGGGGAAGAATATGCCCTGAAGGATGATGACACTTCGGATAATCCTGACTGGTTCTGCGAGTACTGTTCTTCCTACAATCCTGACGGAGCCGCCAAATGCCTCTCCTGCGGAGCAGAGCGCGGCACCAGGGACTACAGCCAGATGAGGGATACTGAGACTTCCCAGCTGGTGGTTGATGCCAATGCCGATGGTGTTGACGATTCCGGCCAGATTTCCGAGGAGGAAAGGGCGAAGCAGAACTACCAGCGGGAGCGGGAAGACCGGGAAAAAAAGCAGAGGGAGCACAATGAAGCCCATGGCTTCACATCTCCCCAGCCTCCGCAGAGTGATGGCAAGAAGTGGAAGACCTGGCAGAAGGTGCTGGCAGGAGTGGGGATATTCCTGCTGATTTCCGTCATCGCTGCCCTTGTGCTGCCCGATGAGGTGGATATTGAAGTCAAGAGCCTGCATTGGCAGCGCAGCATCCAGATTGAGCAGAAGGTCACGGTGAACGAATCCGACTGGAGCCTGCCGGAGGGCGGGAGGCTGCGGGATAAGCAGCGGGAAATCCACCACCACGACCATGTACTTGACCACTACGAGGAATACTATGAGAATGTTTCCGAGAAGGTAGTAGACCACTATGAGACCATCACCCACAAGAAAGATTTAGGCAATGGCAAATTCGAGATAGAAAAGACCAAGAAGCCGGTCTACAAGACCGTCACCAAGAAGGAAAAGAGGAAAAAGCCGGTCTATGTGGATGTGCCGGTCTATCAGACCAAGTATTACTACGTGATAGAGCGCTGGAAGAGCACCCGCACGGTGGATACCCAGGGAGATGACAAGAAGCCCTATTGGGGCGATTACGAGCTGGCCAAAGCCTCCGGGCCGTATGGCATAGGCGAGGAACGTGTAGCAGGGCAGACGGAAACACTGACGGTGACAGGCGTGGTGAAGGACGAGGAAAAGACCTACACAGTGGAGGATGCCGACTGGTGGAATTCCATGGAAGTGGGCGAAAGCATCCACGGCCTGGCTGACTCAGATGGGAAGCTCGTGAAGGACGAAGATGAATGAAAAAGACGGGAGGCGCATGCTTCCCGTCTAATTTTGCTTTTGTGCATTTTATGTTGTTCAATGGTTGGCCTGATTATAGATTTCCATAGCCGTTTCCTTGTCAATGGGATGGAAGGTTGCTACGGTCTTGGTACCGTTTGCAGTGACCATATCGGCCAGGTACTCAATCATTTCCTTGTTCTGCACGCCGATACCCAATTCAGTGAAATTCACAGGCATGTCGATTTCCTTGAAGTAGGCGATGGTGGCTTCGATGCCCTTCCGGGCTTTTTCCTCAGTACTTCCCTCAGTGATATCCCAGACTTTTTCTGCGAACTTGGCGAAGCGCTCCGGGTTGTCCTGCCAGACATAGCCTGCCCAGCTGCCCCAGACGGTGGTGAGGCTGGCGCCGTGGGTGACGTCGAATCTTCCGGAGAGTTCGTGGCCCAGCTTGTGGCAGGCGAAGTCCTTGGCACGGCCCAGGCCGGTGAGATTGTTGTGGGAGAGGCTGCCGCACCACATGATCTCGCTCATGGCATCGTAGTTTTTCGGGCCATGCAGCAGGGTGCGGGAATGTTTGATGACGTTCTTCATGAGACCCTCGGCGATAAGGTCGGTCATGTCGTTGGGGGCAGGGTCCGTGGTGAAATAGCGCTCCATGGTGTGCATGAGGATGTCGGCGATGCCGCAGAAGACCTGACGCTTGGGGGCGGTGAAGGCCAGCTCCGGGTTCATGAAAGCCAGCGTGGGCCTGTTGAGGTCGGTGTTGAGGCCGGACTTCTTGCCTGTTTCTTCATTGGTGAGCACCGCGGAGTCGCTGGTCTCGCTGCCGGCGGCAGCCAGGGTCAGCACGGCCCCTATGGCGGTGGTTTTTTCCAGCTTTACCTTGCCACTCCAGAAGTCCCAGATATCCACACCCGGGTTGGCTACGCCATGAGCCACGGCTTTGGCGGAGTCTATGACGCTGCCGCCGCCTACAGCCAGGATGAAGTCGGCCTTGAAAATCATGGCGTCATTGATAGCACCGCGCACCCAGGCCAGCCGGGGATTGGGCTTCACGCCGCCCCGTACCTGAAGGGAGAGGCCGGCTGCCGTCAGCTGGCTCTCAATGCGGGGCAGCAGGCCTGTCTCGATGACGCTGCCGCCGCCATAGACGATGAAGACCCGGCTCTTGCCATAGGCTTTGATTTTTTCTGCAATATGTTCTTCAGCGCCTTTGCCGAAGACGATTTCTGTGGGGCATTTGAAGTTGAAAGATTGCATGTGCTGTTACCTCCATGTTGGCTAGAAAAGGTATTTGTTTAATCATAGCATAAAACAAATTCCTTTTTGAAATTCTAGACAAAAGCCTTTATGTCCTGCCAGGGGAAAGAAAAAGGGATGGATATTTCAAAAGGAATTTGATGTGCTTTGTAGAATATAAAGAGGAGCGGCAGAGAATATGTTTTGGGGATAGGAGATTTTACGATGGCTAAATATCTGCCTCTGGCCTTGGTGGCCTTGCTGCCGGTGCTTCTGTCAGCCGTGCTTTATTGGGCATATAGCAAGCCGCTTTCCCAATGGAGTCCAAGGAAGAAGCAGTTGCTGGCAGGATTTTGCTTTGGCCTGGCAGCGGTTTTTGGCACGGAGTTTGGAGTGCCTATGGACGGTTTGCGGGTCAATGTCCGGGATGCGGCTCCTATTTGTGCCGGTCTTATTTTCGGTGCGCCCGCCGGCATTATGGCCGGGCTTATCGGCGGCATAGAAAGATATCTGGCGGCCTGGTGGGGGGCGGGGTTCTACACTCAGCTGGCCTGTACTTTGGGGACAATGTTCGCTGGTTTCTTTGCGGCGGGACTCAGACGCTATATGTTTGAGGACAAGAAGCCTGGCTGGGTATACGGCCTGGCAGTAGGAGGCGTGGCGGAAATCGTTCATATGACCCTGATCTTCTTCACCAATATGGATGATGCCAGGACAGGCTTCCATTTCATCCAGCTCTGCACCGGACCTATGGTCACCGCCAATGCCTGCTCGGTCATGCTGGCCTTGCTGGTGGTGGGAATCCTGGGCAAAGAAAAGATCATCCGGCGGGAGGGTGTGCCTCATATTGCCGAGACCTTTCAAAAGTGGCTTTTGGTTTGCATCGTGGTGGCTTTTGGCTGTGCTTTTTCCTTTACCTATGCGCTGCAAACCCGTATTTACCATGGCACCATGGAGGAAACTTTCCGTCAGAATCTGGAGGATCTGAAGCGGGAAATCATCTCCGTGGCCGGGCGCAATGAAATGCTCAAGGCCAAAGGGGGAGAGGATGACCCTGAAGGAAAATTCTTCGACGGCTCTCAGGAGGATCCCGGGCTGCTGATAGGCAGCATCACTGAGAACTGGCACGTGGGAGACAGCGGCTATCTGCTGGTCTTTGACCAGGCGGGCAGGCTGAAGAGCACGGCAGTGGGAGCAGAAGAGGAGATTACGGAGGGAAATACCCAGATTGACTGGCCGAGCCTGGAAGAAGGGGAAATATCCTTGGCCATAATAGGGGGCAAGGAGGCCTATGTGATGTGGCAGGAGGCGGGAAGGTACCGCACCATGGCAGTGGCGCCAGTGGAAAAGGCGGATTTTTCCAGAAACCTTTCTGTCTATCTCATGACCTTTGTGATAGTGCTGATTTTTTCCGCCCTCTTCATTCTCATCTACTGCCTGATACGGCGGCTGATTGTGGACAAGATTCACAGCATCAACAAGTCTCTGAGCCGCATTACTGCCGGGCAGCTGGATGTGGTGGTGGATGTGCGCAGCAGCGAGGAATTCACTTCCCTGTCCGACGACATCAACAATACAGTGGCCACTCTCAAGCATTATATTGACGAGGCGGCGGCCCGCATTGACAGGGAACTGGAATTTGCCAGGGAAATACAATATTCGTCCCTGCCCTCCATCTTTCCGCCCTTTCCCCAGCGCAAGGAATTTGATATCTACGCTTCCATGGATACTGCCAAGGAAGTGGGGGGGGATTTTTATGATTTTTACTTTGTGGGTACGGACAAGCTGGCTTTTGTCGTAGCTGATGTGTCCGGCAAGGGAATACCTGCCGCCATGTTCATGATGAGGGCCAGGGCTGTAATCAAGGCGCTGGCAGAAACAGGAATTTCTGTGAACGAGATTGCCCGGGATGCCAATGACACTCTATGCCAGGGCAATGAGCGCGGCATGTTCGTGACTGTGTGGCTGGGTATTCTGGACATCAACACTGGAGAACTTGATTATGTGAATTGCGGCCATACAGCTCCCTATATCCTGCACCCGGAGGTCGGAGGGGAATGGGTGAAGAAGAAATCCGGCATCATGCTGGGGAGTGTGGAGGATGTGCCTTACACTTCCCGTCATATTACCCTCAGTCCCGGTGATATCATTTACCTTTACACGGACGGAGTGTCCGAGAGCAACAATGAAGCAGGAGAGTTCTTCGGGGAGGCAAGGCTGGAGGAAATCCTGCAGGAGGGCAGGGGCTTGGAGGTGGCTCCTCTCTGTGTGAAAGTGAAGGAGCGGCTTGATGCCTTTGCCGACGGGACTGAGCAGTTTGACGATATCACCATGCTTGCTCTGCGCTTTGGCAGAGTGGCAGAAAATGATATACCTGATATTCAATAGATGTACATGTATACTATAAGGAGAAATTGCTATGAACATCACTGAAAAGAAGCAGAATAACTGGCTGGTACTGGCTCTTACGGATCGCCTTGATACCCAGACGGCGCCGGAGTTGGAGCAGGTGGCCATGGGCAAGCTGGGCGATGGTGTGCAGATGGCTCTTGAGCTTTCGGAGCTTCAGTACATAAGCAGTGCAGGGCTCAGGGTGCTTTTGATGATCATGAAAAAGGCCAAGGCTGCGGGAGGCAAGGCTGCCCTGGTGGGGGTTGGCGGCATGGTGGGAGAGATACTGGAGGAGTCCGGTATAGATGCTTTCTTTGAACAGTATGAGGATTTGGAGGCACTGCCGTGAATAGGGAAGAATGGAAAGATTTCCCCGCTAGGCAGTCAAGTTACGAGGAAATGCTCGCTTATGTGCTGTCCTGTGCCGAGGAAGCAGAAATGCCCATGAAGCGGCAGCTTAAGTTGCAGCTGGGTTTTGAGGAAGCCGTGATAAATGTCATTTCTTATGCCTACGAACCGGGTGAAGAGGGGAAGGTCTGGCTGAAAGTTTATCAGGAAAATGAAGAGTTGGTGCTGGAAATAAAGGACAGTGGCAAGCCATTCAATCCCTTGCTCAAGGAAGATGCGCTGGAAAACAGGCCCCAATCTTTGGAGGAAACGGAGATAGGGGGACTGGGCATCGCCTTTATGCGCCGGGTTTTTGCAGATATCTGCTATCATTACGGACTGGAAGAGGGGCTGTACTGCAATCATCTGACCTTGAGATTCGCCTTGGCTATATAGGAGGATGCTCTATGAAAAATCCTTTTGAAACAGCCACCGAGGGCATGTCGAAGGAAGAGAAGGAGGCACTTCGCAAAGCATGCGGCATTGGTACCACTGTGCTGGCGGCAGATATTGAAGCGGTGGAGCAGCTGGATGATGAGGAGAAGACTTTCTTTGATCCCAGGGGCTTTATTTCCCCATATTTTTCCTTGCAGCGCATCTACAAGGTGCAGGGAAATATTTCACCTCTTCATTTCAATCGGGTAGTCTTTTCTGCTTTTGAAACTGACAAGAATCTCAGGTGCAATTACTGCGAGTTGCAGGGCAAGTGGGTAAAATTGATCTTCAAGTTGCGACGAGTACAGCCTGAGATTATCTACCGCAATATTGCCCAACAGGGCTTGGGCAGTGAGGAATTGGATGCTGCCTTGATGAAACTGTCTGAGGCAGAAAGGCGCAGACCGTTCTCGTTGACCCGGGAACCGTTGGTGCGCTTTATGGTGGTTAGAACCTCGTCAAATGAATTTGCAGTGGTAGTGACGGGGTTGGGATTGGTCATGAGCCATTTGGATATGGCGAAGATCATTGTGGAATCCCAGGGCTATGAGTATCGTGAAAACAGGAACCAGTTTACGCCAGCAGCTTTGCGGCAGGAAAACAAAGAACTTACCGGGACAATTATGGGATACTGGCAAAAAGTGCTGGACAATCTGCCCATGAAGCCTGTCCTGCCGGGATTCAAGCCCGATACGGATAGCTTTTCCCAGAGTGCCTATCGGGTGGTAATCCCTTCTGAAACGGCGCATCTGTTGAAGAGTACCGGGGGAGATATCTACCGCATGATGGGGCTTTTGTATATGGCCTGGGGTCTTTTTCTGCAGTATGAGAATCACACCGGGGACACTTATTTTCTGCTGCTTTCCAACGAAGGGAAAAAGGGGGCGGGAGGCAACCTGGGTATGATACCCGTGCGTCTGAAATGCCCTCCCAAGGAGACGTTAGACAGTGCGGCTTCAAGGCTTGCCAAGCAGCTTTCTCTCTCCAGTCCCTTCAGCTGTTTTGAGCGCAACGGGCTGGAAACACTGCTGGGGGAGCGGCGAGGTCTTTTTGACCACTTCCTGAATTTCCATGCTTTCACAGGGATGGGGGTAGATTATGCCAGTGCAGAGGGCACTTTCGCTGGTACTCAGGTTTATGAGCAGTCATGGGATGCTCAGGGACTTCCATTGGGCATTTATTTCCAGTATGTGGAAGGCAGCATTTCTCTTTCGATTCTCTACAACCGCTACAGCATAAGCGAGAAGGGGTTGGGGGAGCTTTGCAGGCGCTACATCGTGACCCTGCACACCATGCTGCTGCAAATGGACAGGCAGGTTGCTTCCTTTGGGCAGGGCCTCAGAATACGGCTGGAAAGCAGGGAAGAGAGTCCCGAGTCTCTTTCGGAGCGGAATATCATGGCTTATCTCAAGGAACTGCCATTTTTTCAGGGTATTTTGGAAGAGAAGCTCTATCAGGTGGCCAGGGCTGCGAAATTGCGTACGTATTTTGAGAATGACCAGATCATGATGAACCATGATTATGGTCAGATGTTCTTCCTTTTGGAAGGCAGGGTGGCCAGACTTATGGATCCCGGCTCTGGCTGGTATAGCATGCTGGATGTAGCCAAAGAAGGGAAAATCCTTAATGAGACAGTGATGATGGAGCGGTGCAAGTCCAGCGTCATGGGAGAGGTGCTTAGCGAAAAGGCCAGGATTCTTATCGTACCGCTGCCTCAGTTAATGGATCTGGCCCTGGGGAGTAATTCTTTCCGCAAGCACATTACCTTGCATGTCTTGGGAGAAATGGAAAAATATCAGCGCCGTTGGGTTAGTAGTTAAAAATATGTTTTATTATGACAAGAAAGACAGGCATGGCCGTGCATCACGGCTATGCTTTCTCTTTTGTTGCACAAAAATAAACAAAACTACTGGATTTTTATACAGATATCTGTTATTATGTAAAGCATATTGCTGATGGATTATAGCTTGTATACAAAAATATTATACTGCGATGTGTAAATGTGTGTTTTTGGGAGGGATGGCCATGCAATCTGAGATTACGGTGAAAGAGGCCAGGTGCAAGGGCTGCGGCATTTGCGCCGAGTTCTGCCCCAAGCAGGTGCTGGAGGTCAGCGAGCTGGGCAAGATACAGGTAGTGAACGGGGAGGCCTGCATAGGCTGCGGCCAGTGCGAGCTGCGTTGCCCGGATTATGCAATTTTTGTGGATAAACTTGCAGAGGTAAAGGGGGCGAGGGCATGACTAAGGCAAGATTGATGCAGGGCAACGAGGCCTGCGCTGAAGGTGCTATTGCGGCAGGGGTCAGATTCTTCGCGGGTTATCCCATTACCCCGTCTACGGAAATTGCTGAGGCCATGGCCAAGCTGCTGCCCCAGCACGGCGGCAAGTTCGTGCAGATGGAGGACGAGATTGCTTCCATGGGTGCCATCCTGGGAGCTGCCATGGCTGGTGACAAGGTCATGGATGCCACCAGTGGCCCGGGCTTTTCCTTGAAGCAGGAACTAATCGGTTATGCCGCCTGCGCGGAGATTCCCTGCGTGCTGGTGGATGTGCAGCGGGTGGGTCCCTCCACGGGCCAGCCTACGGCGCCTTCCCAGGGGGATGTGATGCAGGTGCGCTGGGGCACCCACGGAGACCATCCCATGATTTCCCTGTGCCCCTGGAGTGTGCGGGAGACCTTTGACCTGACTGTGCAGGCGGTGAACTACGCCGAGCGCTTCCGCACTCCCGTCATCCTGCTGATGGATGAGATGGTGGGCCACCTCAGAGAAAGGGTGGAACTGCCGGAGAAGGTGGAGGTTTATCCCCGCAGGAGCCCCAAGAAGACCCGTGCCGAGGGCTATCAGCCCTTCGAGCCGGATGAGGACCTGGTACCCAATGTGGCCAACTTCGGCGAGGGCTATCACATCCATGTGACTGGCCTCATTCATGACGATACGGGCTTCCCTGTAGGCAGCCCCACGGTGACGGAAAAGGCCATCAAGCGGCTCCATGAAAAGATTGACAGGGTGGCTGAGGAAATCATCCATACGGAAAGCTATTTCATGGAGGATACGGAATATGCAGTGGTGGCTTTCGGCGGCACTGCCCGCACGGCTTATGAGTCTGTGAAGAATATGCGTGAGCAGGGCATGAAGGTGGGGCTGGTCCGCCTCATTACCATCTGGCCCTTTGCTGACAAAATCATTGAGGAACTGGCAGGGAAGGTCAAGGGCATCCTGGTGGCCGAACTGAACTACGGCCAGGTGGTGCACGAGGTGCGCCGGGCTGCCAAGGGCCAGTGCCCGGTGTTGCTCTGCGGCAAGTACAATATGAAGTCCTTTGAGCCGGTGGAGATTGAGGCTGAGATTGAGAAGATGGTCAGCGATGTGGAAGGGGGCAGAGCATGATGGCAGAGCTTGAGAGAAGCTATGAGAAATATTTCCGCCAGAACCGCCTTCCGCACCTTTGGTGCCCCGGCTGCGGCAATGGCATTGTCATGAAGGCCATTGTCCAGGCCATTGAGAAAAAGGGCCTGACCCAGGACAATACGGTGATTGTGTCGGGTATCGGATGCTCCTCCAGAGCTTCCGGCTATATGGATTTTGACACCATCCACACGGCTCACGGCAGGGCTATCCCCTTTGCCACGGGCATCAAGCTTGCCCGCCCGGAGCTGAATGTGGTGGTCATCACCGGTGACGGGGACTGCACAGCCATCGGCGGCAATCACTTCATCCACGGTTGCCGCAGGAACGTGGACCTGACGGTGGTGCTGTTCAACAACAATATTTACGGCATGACGGGAGGCCAGGCTTCCCCCATGACGCCTATGGGAGGCAAGGCCACCACTGCACCGTACGGTTCCGTGGACAGGACTTTCGATGCCTGCGCCCTGGCTGAGGCTGCCGGTGCCACTTATGTGGCCCGCTCCACCGCCTTCCATGTGCAGCATTTGACGGATATGATTGCCAAGGGCTTTGACAACAAGGGCTTCTCTTTCATTGAAGCTATGGTGCAGTGCCCCACGGCTTTCGGACGCCGCAACAAGTTCAAGAGTCCGGCGGATATGTTGAAGTGGATGCGTGACCACTCAGTCATGAAGGCTGCCTGGGACAAGCTGGAGGATGTCAAGAAGGGCGAGGCCATTGGTCAGGGCAAGTTCCCCATCGGCCTGCTTTACGAGAGCTCCGGCAGCGAGTTGGATTACGATGCGGCTTACGATCAGGTCATTGAGAGGGCAGGAGGTGCAGGGAAATGAGGAAACAGCTTAGATTATCCGGCTCCGGCGGCCAGGGTGTCATCACCGCCGCCATCATTTTGGCGGAAGCTGCGGTAGCCGAGGGCAAGGAAGCAGCCCAGTCCCAGTCCTACGGCCCTGAGGCCAGAGGCGGTGCCTCCAAGTCCGAGGTCATCATAGACACGGAGACCATCTATCACCCCCATGTCATCCACCCGGACCTGGTGCTGGCCATGACCCAGAAGGCCGCTGACAAATACTATGAGGACATCGTTCCCGGGGGCCTTCTGGTGCTGGACGAGCAGCTGGTGCCCAATCCCCCTGACTTCCCCAAGACTGTCCGCATTCCCATCACCAAGTTGGCGGTGGAGGAAGTGGGAAAGCCTCTCTTCGCCAATATCGTAGCTTTGGGAGCCCTGGTGCGCCTCACGGACATTGTCTCCTTTGACACCATCAAGGAGTCAGTGGCCCACAGAGTGCCCAAACACACCGTAGAGCAGAACATGCACGCCCTGCAGGTGGGCTGGGATGCTGCGGATAAATTAGCATGAAAAATTGACTGACCGCTTGCCTTAGTGCAGGCGGTTTTGTCTTTTGCAGCAATACATTTTTTGTCCCCGTGGGAAGGATTTCCGTGGGTGGGGGAGAATACTTACTTTCATAAGGTAAAGTCTCCTCAGGGAAATTTGCATAAAAGTGGGATTACGGTGCAAATGATGTCTTTTGTATACATGATTCTTTTTTACAAGGACAAAGTATTTGCAAAAGATGTAAAGGTGTTATATAATATGTAACATCGTTACAGTTCCACTGTTGGGAGACAGGAACGAGAGGATACGTTAGGGAGGGATTTATATGTATTTTTCCAAGAAGACAGCAAAGCTCATGTCTTTACTGGCAGGCACCATGCTTATGGGCGGGGTGCTGGCAGGCTGCGGCGGAGATAATGCTGCCAGCAGCGACGAGATCAAGATTGGCGCCAACTTCGAGATGACGGGCAACGTGGCCAATTACGGCCAGGCTACCCTGGACGGCCTGAACCTGGCTATTGATGAAATCAATGCGGCAGGCGGTGTCAACGGCAAGAAGCTGAAGGTGATTTCCGCAGATAACAAGTCTGAGGCTGCCGAGGCTGTGAATGCAGCTACCAAGCTCATCTCTGATGATGGTGTAAAGGTGCTGGTTGGCCCGGCTGTGACGGCTAACGTCATCGCCGAGTCCCAGGTGGCTACGGACAACAAGGTTCCCGTTATCGCCCCTGATGCTACCAGCCCGGATGTTACCGTGGAAAACGGACAGGTGAAGCCCTTCATCTTCCGCAGCTGCTTCATCGACCCCCAGCAGGGCACGGTCATGGCCAAGTTCGCTTCTGAGAACCTGAAGGCCAAGACGGCAGTCATCTATGTGGACAACAGCTCCGACTACTCCAAGAGCCTGGGCAAGGTCTTCAAGGAGGAATTCGAGAAGGCTGGCGGCAAGGTGCTGATGGAAGAAGCTTTCCTGGCCAAGGATCAGGATTTCAAGGCTACGCTGACCAGCATCAAGACGGCTAATGCTGATGTGGTCTTCGTTCCCGCTTACTATGAAGAGGTTGGCAAGATTGTGAAGCAGGCCCGCGAGCTGGGCATCACTTCTCCCATCCTGGGCACTGACGGCTGGGATGATTCCAAGGTGGCAGATATCGCCGGTGTGGACGCTCTGAACAACACCTACTTCAGCACCCACTACTCCGACAAGGATGAGTCCGTGAAGGGCTTCCTGGAGGCTTTCGAGAAGAAATACGGCCATGCTCCCAATGTGTTTGCAGCTCTGGGCTATGACGCAGGCAAGCTCCTGGCAGATGCCATCAAGCGTGCCGGCAGCGATGATTCCGAGAAGATTCGCCAGGCCATTGAGGAGACCAAGGATTTGCAGGTGGGCACGGGCATCATCACCATGGATCCCAAGACCCACAACCCCATCAAGCAGGCAGTTATCCTCCAGAACAAGGACGGCGGCCGCGTGATGGTGGCTAAGATCATGCCGGAGTAATCCTATCTGCATAAGAAGGCCCATGTTTGGGCCCTGATAGCAAGGCAAAGGGGCCGCTGGTGGCGGCCCCTTTTATAGTATGACGGCTCTTTACCAAGGAATGGAAGGGAGCCGCATGGAGGTTTTTGTTATGGAAATGGGGCAGCAAGTCCTGCAGCAGCTGGTCAACGGCATTTCGCTGGGCAGCATCTATGCGCTGATAGCGCTGGGCTATACCATGATCTATGGTATCATCAAGCTCATCAACTTCGCCCACGGTGATATCTACATGGTGGGCGCCTATATCGGTTTCTTCGCTATTACCCAGGCAGGGCTCTCCATTGTGCCTGCCCTGCTGGTATCCCTGGTGACTACGGCTCTTTTGGGCATGCTGGTGGAAAAGCTGGCTTACAAGCCTCTCCGCCATGCTCCACGCCTGTCGGTGCTCATCACGGCCATTGGCGTGTCTTTCTTCCTGGAGTACGCCAGCATGTATTTTGTCTCTCCTACTCCTCGCACCTTCCCTGCGGTGATGGACAGCGTGGCCATCAATATCGGCGGACTGGTCATCAATGGCCAGCAGATGCTGATTCTGGGCATCACTTTCGTACTCATGGTGATACTCACCTATATCGTCAAATTCACCAATACGGGCAAGGCCATGCGGGCGGCTTCCTTTGATACGGAAACGGCCCAGCTCATGGGCATCAACTCCGACCGCATCATTTCCATCACCTTTGGCATCGGCTCCGCTCTGGCAGCGGTGGCTGGCGTATTGGTGGGCATCTATTACAACTCCATTGACCCGCTGATGGGCATCATGCCCGGCCTCAAGGCCTTCGTGGCAGCGGTGCTTGGAGGCATCGGCATCCTGCCTGGCGCGGTGGTGGGCGGCATTATCCTGGGAGTGGTGGAAGCCTTCGTTTCAGGCTTTATTTCCTCCACCTTCCGTGATGCGGCGGCTTTCGCCATCCTGATTATCGTGCTGCTGGTGCGTCCTACGGGCATCTTCGGCAAGAATACCAAGGAAAAGGTCTGAGGAGGTGGCAGCATGGATAAGTTCAAAGGCATGAAATACTTGAGAAAAAATGATGCTGTCCTCCTGGGCTTTGCCATTGTGCTCTTCGCCCTGCTGCAGGGGCTGATCTCCGGCAAGGTGCTGAGCTCCTTCTGGCAGCTCAATGTGCTGATCATCGGCATCAATATCATCATGGCGGTGAGCCTCAATCTCATCAACGGCTATACCGGGCAGTTCTCTCTGGGCCATGCCGGCTTCATGGCGGTGGGTGCCTATGTGGGTGTGGTGCTCACTACCAATTTCCACGCTCCTTTCGTGGTGGCCCTGCTGGCAGGTGGCCTGGCGGCGGCTTTCCTGGGGTTCCTCATTGGCATACCTACTCTGCGCCTGAACGGCGACTATCTGGCTATCGCCACTCTGGGCTTGGGGGAAATCATCCGCATTGTCATCATGAATATCGAGTATGTGGGGGGCGCTGCAGGCTTCAAGGGCATTCCTCATCATACGAATTTCGCCTGGGTCTTCTGGCTCACGGTGATTGCCCTGTTCTTCATCAAGAACTTTGTCAACTCCACCCATGGCCGGGCCTGCCTGGCTATCCGCGAAAACGAGATTGCGGCTGAGTCCATGGGCATCAACACCACCAAGTACAAGGTGCTGGCTTTCTCCATCGGCGCGGGCTTTGCAGGCATCGCCGGGGGACTTTTCGCCCACTGCTTCTACCTCATCAGCCCCAATTCCTTCACCTTCATGGCTTCCTTCAACTACCTCATCATGGTGGTCATGGGGGGCATGGGCTCCATTACGGGCAGCATTGCCGGGGCTTTCGTGGTGACTTTCCTGTCGGCGGCTCTGGCCAGCTGGCCTGAGTTCCGCATGATCATCTATGCCCTGGCTTTGATTTTCCTCATGTTCTACCGTCCCCAGGGCCTGTTTGGCTACATGGAGATCACCAGCATGCGGCCTTTGAACAGGATTTTCGGACGGCCCAAGGAAAAGCAGGAAGGAGGCAGGACAGATGGCTGAGGAAAAGAAGGAGAGCAAGGTCCTGCTGGAGGCCAAGGATGTGTCCGAGGTTTTCGGAGGACTGAAAGCAGTTTCTGATTTCAATTTCTATATCAACAAGGGAGAGCTGGTGGGGCTGATAGGTCCCAATGGCGCAGGCAAGACCACGGCTTTCAACCTCTTTACGGGAGTATATCAGCCTACTACGGGTGAGATTACCTTCGGGGGCAAGAGCATTGTGGGCTTGAAGCCCTATCAGATCACCCAGCGGGGCATTGCCCGCACCTTCCAGAATATCCGCCTTTTCTCTGAGCTGACGGTGCTGGACAACGTGAAGATCGCCTTCCACGACCATGTGAAGTACAGCGTGGTGGAAGCTGTGCTGCGCATGGGTCGCTATTATAAGGAAGAAGACCGCATTGAGGAAGAGGCCCTGAAGCTCCTGGATATTTTCCATCTGAAGGACAAGGCGGGGGAATTGGCCAAGAACCTGCCCTATGGCGCCCAGCGGAGATTGGAAATCGCCCGGGCCCTGGCGGCAGGGCCGAAGCTCCTGCTGCTGGATGAGCCGGCAGCAGGCATGAATCCCCAGGAGACCCAGGAACTCATGGAAATGATCCGCTGGATTCGCAAAAAGTTCGGCTTGACGGTGCTCCTCATCGAGCATGACATGAATCTGGTCATGGGCATCTGCGAGCGCATCTATGTATTGGAATATGGCATGGTCATTGCCAGCGGCACCCCGGAAGAAGTGCAGAAGAATCCGGAGGTTATTAGGGCTTACTTAGGTGGGGAGGGCTGACATGCCAGTGGCATGTCAGCGGACAGGCCGGATGCCTGCCCCGGATGTTACATAGAGATAAGGGCAAGCCGGATGCTTGCCGGAGGGCTGACATGCCAGTGGCATGTCAGCGGACAGGCGGGATGCCTGTCCCGGATGTTACGTAGAGATGAGGGCAAGCCGGATGCTTGCCGGAGGGTCAATATATGACTAATACAAACACAAACCAACCATTGCTAAAAGTAGACAACCTACATGTGTACTACGGGGCCATCCATGCCATCAAGGGCATCAGCCTGGAGGTGAACCAGGGGGAGATCGTGACCCTGATTGGGGCCAACGGGGCAGGCAAGTCTACTACCCTGCGCACCATTTCGGGCCTGCTGAAGCCCAAGGAGGGCACGATTGCCTTTGAGGGCCAGCCCATCGGCGGCGTGCCTGCCCATGAAATCGTGAAGAGGGGCATTTCCCAGGTGCCGGAGGGCCGCCGCATCTTTGCGGATATGACGGTAATGGAGAATCTTGACTTGGGGGCTTTCACCCGCAGCGACAAGGACGGCATCAAGGCAGACCTCAAGACAGTCTTTGAGCGCTTCCCCCGTCTGGAGGAACGCAAGGAGCAGCTGGCAGGGACCCTCTCCGGCGGCGAGCAGCAGATGCTGGCCATGGGCAGGGCGCTCATGAGCCGCCCGCGGCTCCTGCTGCTGGATGAGCCTTCCATGGGACTGGCACCCCTCCTGATACGTGAGATTTTCTCCATTATCGTGGATATAAACAAGACGGGCACCACGGTGCTGCTGGTGGAGCAGAATGCGAATATGGCGCTGTCCATCGCCCATAGAGCTTATGTGCTGGAGACTGGGCGCATCACTCTCTCTGGTGATGCCAAGGAACTGGCAGCCAGTGAAGAGGTGCGCAAGGCATATCTTGGTGGTTGATTAAGTATACATAAAAGACATTGAAGGATTCTGTCCTTCTATGGCGAATAGACCAAGCAGAGGGGGTTGATATTGATGTTTGTGTCCAAACGAATGGCGCAGAATCCGGTGACTATTGCGCCGGAGGATTCTATAGATGCGGCAATGACCGCCATGCGGAAAGGAAAATTCCGCCGCCTGCCGGTGGTGGAGGAAGGACGGCTGGTGAGCTTCATCAGCGACCGCGACCTCATGAGGGTGGCACCCAGTCCGGCTACGACCCTTTCCAAATACGAGGAAAAATCCCTGCTGGCCAAGCTGAAGGTGAAGGATATCATGCCCAACAAGGTCATCTCCATCTCCGATGAGGCCACCATCGAGGAGGCAGCTCTCCTCATGGAGCAGAACAGGATTGGCGGCCTGCCGGTCATCTCCAGCGTAGGCGTGGTAGTGGGGGTCATCACGGAGACAGATATCTTCAAGACCTTCATCGACGTCATGGGCCTGGCCAAGGGCAAGACCCGCCTCACGGTAGAGGTGGAGGACAAGGTAGGCGTGGTCTATGAGCTGGCCAGCATCTTCAAGGATGCGGGGCTGTCCATAGACAGCCTGGTGACCTGCAAGCAGCCAGATGGGAAGTACGAGATTGTCATCCGTGGCAATATTCCCGATGCAGAGGACATCAAGTCAAAAATCGTGGCACAGGGCTACAAGGTCATCCATTCAGTCAAGATTGGCTGAAGTATACAATAGTATACAAGGGTATACAAAAGGATAGAGCAGGAGATATTCTCCTTTCAGCAAGGCCGCTGGATCAGTTTGCATTAGTGTGGGCAGTTCAGCGGCCTTTTTTGGATAATTATGCAGGCGGGGAAAGAGTTGACTGTATACAGTATTACATTTTTCTCCTTCCAGCTAGTCTTGAACATGTATAGTAGCTATGATATACTGTTATACATGTTGAGATAAAGATAAATGGGATGTATGTATAAGGAGGTTATCAAGATGAAGTTTGCGTCATTGAAGAAGATGCTGGCTGCCGGCATGGTGGCGGTCATGGCTGCGGTGGCTTTCACAGGCTGTGGCGGTGATGGCGAGAAGGCTGTCCAGAAGCAGTTTCTGAACATCGGCACCGGCGGCACCGCAGGTACTTATTACCCCCTGGGCGGTGCCATGGCTGAGATCCTCAACAAGGCTATCCCGGGCATGAATGCAAGTGCCCAGAGCACCGGCGCCAGCGTGGCTAATATCAATATGCTGAAGGATGGCTCTGTGGATTTGGCTATCGTTCAGAACGATATTACCTACTATGCTGTCAACGGCACAGAAATGTTCAAGGACAAGAAGGTGGAGGGCCTTCAGGGCATCGCTATCCTCTATCCTGAGACCTGCCAGGCTGTGACCCTTGATTCCAGCGGCATCAAAGACCTCTCCCAGATCAAGGGCAAGAGGGTTGCCGTTGGTGCAGCTGGTTCCGGCGTTGAGGCCAATGCCCGTCAGATCATGGAAGCCTACGGCGTCACTTATGATGACATCCAGGTGCAGTACCTCTCCTTCAGCGAGGCCGCCAGCGCCCTGAAGGATGGCAACATCGATGTGGCTTTCCTGACTGCAGGCTATCCCACTGCAGCCGTGCAGGATATCGCTTCCCAGAACAAGGTCCGCCTGCTGCCGGTATCTGCTGACAAGGCTGACGCTTTGATCGCCAAGTATCCCTTCTATACCAAGACTGTCATCCCTGCCGGCACCTATGCAGGTTTTGATGAAGATGTGGCTGCTGTTTCCGTCATGGCTATGCTGGTGGCAAATGAGAAGGTCAGCGAGCAGCTGGGTTATGATGTTGCCAAGAGCCTCTTTACCAACCTTGACCGTCTCCAGGCAGCTCATGCTGTAGGCAAGCAGATTGCCAAGGACAAGGCTATGAGCGGCATGCCTCTCAAGATGAATGCCGGTGCCGAGAAGTTCTTCAAGGAATGATGAGTGGAAGTTTGTGCTTAGTGAACTTACGGGTCTGAAGCTGCGACTCTGGCCGTGCCTGGTGCTGGGGCTATCCATCATAGCCCTGGCACAGGTGCTCCTGACGCCGTGCCTGACGCTGTCGGCGGAGGGACGGCGTCTTGCTATGTATGAGGCTGGTGGAGCGGAGCTGACCATAGACTTTATCCATTCTGTGCAAAAGACTCCGGTGGAGGAAAGGCTGAGGGTTTCCCTTGGGGGCCAAGAGCTTGAGCTGGTGGAAACCCGCTACCATTCCTTCGGGGTGGGGCTGCCCTTTTTGGAGTCGGAAGGCGAATTCCGGCAGGAGGGCAATGATTTCGTCATCACAGGGATGGACAGGCATTTCCCGGAGCTGGCCCTGCGCACGGGAGTGGGCACGGAGCTTACTGTGACGGTGAGCCGCGCAGGATATGCAAAGCGGTTTGAATTTTATAAGGAATACTCTCCTGGTACGTTGATAGAAGTTGAGTTGTTGCCCTTATATAAGATTTTCTTCTGAATATGAAACTACACAAGGAAAGTGGTGCGTGATATGAAAGACAAAGAGAAAAAGGGGACGCCGGCTGAGATGCTGACCGAAGCAGACAAGGCCGAAGCTATCCTCAAGAAATACGATATGGAATCTGACAAGATGGAATACACAGGCTTCATGGCGAAGTTCGTGACTGCTTTGGCTATTGCTTTCTCCGTCTTCCAGCTCTATACGGCTACCTTTGGAGTGCTGGATGCCCAGCTTCAGAGGGCGGTGCATTTGGGCTTTGGCCTTTCGCTGGTGTATCTGCTTTATCCCACCAGAAAAAGCTGGTCCCGGCACAAGCTGCATCCTTTTGATCTCTTGCTGGCCATCTTGGGGGCGGCGGCACCTGCCTACATCGTCATCGAGTACCAGTCTCTGGTACTGAGGGCGGGCCTCACTTCCGGTCTGGACTTATACATAGGCCTCTTGGGCTTGCTGCTGGTTATTGAGGCGGCCCGCCGGGTGGTTGGTATCCCCATGGTCTGCGTGGTACTGGCTTTTCTGGCTTATGCCTTTCTGGGACCTTACATGCCCGGGGTACTGGCTCATCGCGGCCTGACTGTTTCCCAGCTGGTGGGGCATCTCTTTTACACTACTGAGGGTATCTTCGGTATTCCTCTGGGGGTGTCCTCCACCTTTATCTTCCTCTTTATCCTTTTTGGCGCTTATCTTGAGTCCACTGGGCTGGGCAAATTCTTCATTGACCTGGCCAACTCCATTGCAGGCTGGGCCAGCGGCGGTCCTGCCAAGGTGGCAGTGCTTTCCTCCGGCCTCATGGGCACCGTGTCCGGCAGCTCTGTGGCCAACGTGGTGGGCACGGGTTCTCTCACTATTCCCATGATGAAGAAGCTGGGCTACCACAAGAACTTTGCCGGGGCGGTGGAGGCGGCGGCTTCCACTGGCGGGCAGCTCATGCCTCCGGTCATGGGTGCTGCGGCTTTTCTCATGGCTGAGTTCGTGGGGGTTCCTTACATCGATATCGTGAAGGCGGCCATTATCCCTGCTTTCCTCTATTTCGTAGGCGTATGGCTGGGAGTGCATTTCGAGGCCAAGCGCACTAACCTGAAGGGCATTCCCCGTGATCAGCTGCCCAAGATCTGGACTATCCTGCGTGACAGGGGCCATTTGGCACTTCCCCTCATTATAATTGTCTATCTGCTGGTTTCCGGCTATACTCCCATGCGCGCAGCTCTGGTGGCCATTGTGCTGGCTATCCTCTGCTCTGCCCTGCGCAAGAGTACCCGTATGAAGCCCATGCAGGTGGTGGAAGGCCTGGAGAACGGTGCCAAGAATGTGTTGGGTGTACTGGTGGCCTGCGCTGCTGCCGGCATCATCATCGGCGTGGTGACCAAGACCGGCGTGGGTCTGAAGCTGGCTTCCGGCCTTATCGAGCTTTCCGGCGGCCTCTTGCTGCCCACCATGTTCTTCACTATGATTACCGCCATCCTTTTGGGCATGGGCGTGCCCACCACGGCTAACTACGTCATCACTTCCACCATTGCGGCTCCCGCTCTGGTGCAGATGGGAGTGCCGGTACTGGCAGCCCACATGTTCGTGTTCTACTTCGGCATCATCGCTGACGTGACCCCGCCAGTGGCTCTGGCAGCTTATGCAGGTTCCGGCATCAGCGGCGGCAATCCTCTGTGGACCGGCGTCAACGCTTCGAAGCTGGCTATTGCAGCCTTTATCATTCCTTACATGTTTGTGCTGTCGCCCACGCTGCTGATGATGGACGCTACGGCAGGCGGGCTTATTGTCACCACCGTCACCGCCCTTATCGGCATGGTGTCCCTGTCCTCTGCCCTGATTGGCTTCCTGGCAGCTGCCTGCCGTGGTTGGGAGCGCATCGTGCTGATCGTGGGAGGCCTCCTGATGATCAGCCCGGGCCTGGTGACTGACCTCATCGGTGCGGCTATGTTTGCCGCTGTTCTCACCCTGCAGCTGCGCCGCAGCAAGGATGCAGATGGTGCTCTGGCAGATTGAATCATGAATTGATGAAATTTTTGTCTCCCTAGAAGGATTTTAATGTCAGAGGGCGAATATTCTTGATAAAAGTATTCGAGTGTCATTTAAGGTCCTGTAGCAGGCAGTCTTGATATTGGCTGTGAGCTTACCGTAGGATATTATCATGTGATTCATAAATATGGGGGCGAATTTGATGGCAGGAGTAGCAGAGACTAGCGGCGACAAGAAAGGAATCCTCCTGGAGACGGGAACCAATGAATTCGAGATTGTCGAGTTCAGCATTGGCAAGGTCAACTATGGCATCAATGTGGCCAAGGTACGCGAGGTCATCACTAGGGTGCCAGTTACATCTATGCCGCAGGCCCATCCCTATGTGGACGGCTTGTTCACGTTGCGCGGCAAGGCCATTCCTCTGGTCAACCTGCCCCGCTGCCTGAACATCCAGACTACTGATGAGCCGCGCAACATCATCGTGACGGAAATCAACAACTATAGCATTGGTTTCCTGGTGGGCAATGTGTCCCGTATCCACCGCATTTCCTGGAAGGAAATGGAGCCTGCACCTGAAGTGGGCGATCAGTCCCGGGTAGTGGGCATCATCAAGATGAGCGACCGCATCGTGCTGCTCCTTGACTTTGAGACCATCATTGCGGAAATCAATCCTGAGATCAACCAGAAGCTGACCACTTTTGAGGAAGCCACGGAGGATATCAAGACCCGTCGTTCCAACGTCCATGTGGTGGTGGCAGAGGACTCTGCCATGTTGCGTGACCTGTTGGTCACTACCCTGCACGATTCCGGCTATCGCTTTGTGCGTGACTTCGGCAATGGCCAGGATGCCTGGGATTATCTGCAGGCTCTTTCCAAGAAGGGTGGCAAGATTGAAGATCATGTGGCTATCATCGTCTCCGACGTTGAGATGCCCAAGATGGACGGCCATCGCCTGCTTAAGCTGGTGCGTGATGATGAACGCTTGAAGGATGTTCCGCTGGTGCTCTTCTCCTCGCTGATCAGCGAAGAGATGAGGCGTAAGGGCGAGGAGTTGGGGGCTTCCGGCCAGATTTCCAAGCCAGAGATCAACCAGCTGATCGGGCTTTTGGATAACCTTGTCTTTGGTGAACCCCTCCGGGAAGGAGACAAGGAAGCGGCAGCTATGTGACGAGCAAAAAAAAATGGAGACTTGCCTCTTGGGGCAAGCCTCCATTTTTCTTTATGCAGTTACAGGCTTTACCTCCGGCTGTGCGCCTTCGGTGATGCATTTTTCCGTGATGACCACTTCGCGCTTCTCGTCGGAGCGGGGAATGTCGAACATGACATCTAGCATGGTATCTTCGATGATGCCCTTCAGGGAGCGGGCGCCGGTCTTGCGCTCGATGGCCTTCTTGGCTACGGCCCGCAGGGCGTCTTCCTCGAATCTGAGGGTTACCCCATCCATGGCCAGCAGTTTTTCGTACTGCCTCACAGGTGCGTTCTTGGGCTCTGTGAGGATGCGCAGCAGGGCGTCTTCGTCCAGGGTCTCCAGGGTGCAGATAACCGGCAGGCGGCCGATGATCTCCGGGATGATGCCGTATTCCATGAGGTCTTCCGGGCGCACCTGATGGATAAGCTCGTCAAACTTGGGCTGGTCTGCCTCGCCCTTCACTTCGGCGCCGAAGCCGATGGAGCCGGATTCGCTCTTTTTCAGCCGCTTGTTGATGACCTTGTCGATGCCCACGAAGGCGCCGCCTACGATGAAGAGGATATTCTTGGTATCCACCTTGATGGTGGGGGCTTCCGGATGCTTGCGCTGGCCCCGGGCGGTGAATTCCACCACGCTGCCTTCCAGCATCTTCAGCAAGGCCTGCTGGACACCTTCATGGCCAGGGTCGGCGGTGATGGAGTTGTTGGCGCCGGACTTTCTGGCAATCTTGTCGAATTCGTCCAGATAGATGATACCGTGCTCAGCTTTCTCGATATCCTTGTCAGCTGCATAGTAGAGGTTGCGTACAGCCACTTCCACGTCGGCCCCTACGAAGCCTGCCTCAGTGAGGCTGGAGGCATCGGTGACGGCGAAGGGAATGTCCAGGAGCTTGGACAGGTGGGAGAGGAGAGCGGTCTTGCCACAGCCGGAGGGGCCCAGCATGATGACGTTGGACTTCTCGATTTCCGTCTCTTCTTCCTGATAGCCGTACTTCATGCGCTTGTAGTGGTTGTAGACAGCCACGGACAGCACCTTTTTGGCCTTGTCTTGGTTGATGATGTACTCGTCCAGATATTCCTTGATCTTATGGGGCTTGTTCTTGTTCAGGATATCCGTGAGCTGCTCAGAGAAATCATGGTGCTCTGCCTCAGCGGTGGCCATGTCGTGCTCGTCCAGGAAATGATTGATGTCGCGTACGCAGCTTTTGCAGATGGCAAAGCCGGTACCGGGGTCGTAAATGGGCATATCGTACTGGTCATGCACCGTCACCACCCGTTTGCACATGCTGCAGCGTACCTGGGGGGCGGAAGTTTTTTCTGCCATATATAAAACCATCCTTTCAATAGTTGTGGGACTCTGTCGTAGTGTAATAATTATCCTCTATATAAGAAAAATTTTCAAGGAGATTTTTTCTTCACCCTTGCATGGCTAAATGTCCTGTGCTATACTATTTGGGTAATGGACGCAGGGCGTCTGTTTCCAAGACATTCTTGTCTAGCTTTCCCGTAGGGCAGCTAGGTATAACCAAGCCGGCACGAGCGGGCTTGTATCCATCCCAGTTCCTGGGGAAAGTGAGGTGTATAGATATGAAACAGGGTATTCATCCGGAGTTCTTCGAGGCTACTGTGACCTGCGGTTGCGGCAACACCTTCAAGACCGGTTCCACGAAGCAGGATCTGCGCATTGACGTTTGCTCCAAGTGCCATCCTTTCTTCACTGGCCGTCAGCGTGACGTCCAGGCAGGTGGCCGTATCGAGAAGTTCAACAAGCGCTATCAGAAGAACTGATTCGATCAGTAATCCAGAAGCAGAGCCTTCCTGTATGGAAGTCTCTGCTTTTTTACTGTAGAACTCCGTGAATCAAGTCCGATAGGACGCAGATGAATGGTAAGTTCTACGTACCCAAGGGGCACTTACTGAATGCAAGCCCTAAGGCGTAGCATGAAGTTAGTGCACTACTGGGCTGTATTTAGATTAGGTATCAGCCTGTATTCAGATAGATTTGCTAGAATAAGCCCCGTTATGCAAGTTTTGATTATGAAGGGTGATTTTCTATGAGTGATAGATTGACAGTAGGCGGCCAGGCGGTCATTGAAGGCGTCATGATGCGCGGCCCCGGGGTGACGGCTACGGCTGTGCGCACCCCTGAGGGGAAAATCGAGGTGGAGAAGAAAGACGTGAACTCCATTGCCGACAGGTTCCCCATTCTCAAAAAGCCTTTCCTGAGAGGTACTGTGGCTCTCATTGAGTCCCTGGTCATCGGCATTCGCTCCCTGTCTTACTCTGCCAAGATGGCAGGGGAGGAGGATGAGCAGCTTTCTGACAAGGAAATGGCGGGCACCATCATCTTTGCTTTGGTGCTGGCGTCTATCCTGTTTATTGCCATTCCCACGGGCGCAGCCAAACTTTTCCACTTCATCACTGAGGACCCGGTGTTCTTGAACCTGATGGAAGGCTTCCTGCGGCTGATTATCTTCCTGCTCTATATCTGGGGGATTTCCCGCATGAAGGATATACGCCGGGTGTTCCAGTACCATGGGGCAGAGCACAAGACCATCCATT
Source organism: Selenomonas sp. KH1T6 (assembly GCF_900108415.1). Lineage (NCBI taxonomy): Bacteria > Bacillati > Bacillota > Negativicutes > Selenomonadales > Selenomonadaceae > Selenomonas > Selenomonas sp. KH1T6. The sequence continues at coordinate 105,760 of NZ_FNWN01000004.1, read as the reverse complement.
GCTATGAGGCGGGAATGCCTCTCACGGTGGAGAATGTGCAGGGGTTCTCCCGGCTCCATCCCCGCTGTGGCACCAATTTTCTTTTGATAGTCATGCTGGTGTCCATTTTCGTCTTTGCTTTCCTGGGGTGGCCGGACCTGGTGAGCCGCATTGCCAGCCGCATCCTGCTGCTGCCGGTGGTGGCGGGGATTTCCTATGAGATTATCCGCCTGGCGGGGCGCAGCAAGAATGCCATCATCCAGACTGCCATCATGCCGGGGCTTTGGCTCCAGTATCTCACCACCCGTCCTCCAGAGGACGAGATGGTGGAAGTGGCCATTGAGTCTCTGAAGGCAGTGCTGCCAGAAGAAGAAATAGTGGAAGGCTCGGGGAATTATCTGGCCCAAGTCACTGAGGAGAACGGTTCAGAGGAGAATTCTGTGGCCGCAGCAGCTCCCCTGGCTGAGTGATATATGAGGTGAATCAAGTGCTTGCCAAATTACAAGCAGTAGAAGATAAATATCTGGAACTGGAATCCCTGATCAGCGACCCTGACACCATGCAGGACATGGCGAAGTGGCAGGGTTACTCCAAGGAGCACGCCCAGCTGACCCCCATTGTAGAGGCTTACCGTGAGTACAAGAAGGTAAGCGAGGGACTGGCTGAGGACAAGGAAATGCTGGGTGAGGAAAATGACCCGGAGATGAAGCATTTGCTGGAGGCAGAGATTGCGGAGTACAGCCAGCGGAAAGAGGAACTGGAGCAGGAACTGCCCATTCTTCTCTTGCCCAAGGACCCCAATGATGACAAGAACGTCATTGTGGAAATCCGGGGCGGCGTAGGAGGAGAGGAGGCAGCTCTCTTTGCCGGCGACCTCTTCCGCATGTATGGCCGTTATGCAGAGAAGCAGGGCTGGCGTACGGAAATCCTGGACAGCAATGCCACGGAAATCGGCGGCTTCAAGGAAATCTCCTTTATGGTTACTGGTCAGGGTGCCTATAGCAAGCTGAAATATGAGAGCGGCACCCACCGTGTGCAGCGGGTGCCTGTGACTGAATCCGGGGGACGCATCCATACCTCTGCGGTGACGGTGGCAGTGCTGCCGGAGGCCGAAGAGGTGGAAGTGGATATCGACCAGAACGACCTGCGCATCGATACCTACTGCGCTTCCGGGGCCGGCGGCCAGTATGTCAACAGGACCGAAACGGCCATCCGCATCACCCATTTGCCCACGGGCATCGTGGTGCAGTGCCAGGATGAGAAGTCCCAGCTGAAGAACAAGGAAAAGGCCATGAAGGTTTTGAGGGCCCGCATACTTGATGCAGCCCGTCAGGAGCAGGCAGATGCGGTGGCAGCTGACCGCAAGAGCCAGGTGGGCTCCGGCGACCGCAGCGAGCGCATCCGCACCTATAACTTCCCTCAGGGGAGGGTGACAGACCATCGCATCGGCCTTACCCTGCATCGCATTGATGCCATCCTGGACGGGGACCTGGACGAGCTTTTGAATGGCCTGATTACGGCAGACCAGGCGGAGCGCCTGAAGCAGGTGAAGTGATATGGGAGATAATAATGATATATGGACCATAGGGCGCATCCTGAAGTGGACTGAGCAGTACTTCGGCACGAAGGGCGTGGAATCTCCCCGCCTGGATGCCGAGGTACTGCTTTCCCATGTGCTGAAGAAGGAGAGGATTTTTCTTTACGTCCACTTCGACCAGCCCTTGGAAGCAGAGGAACTGGCGGCTTACAAGGCTCTGATCAAGCAGCGGGTGGAACATGTGCCGGTGGCGTATCTGCTGGGGCAGAAGGAGTTTATGGGGCTGGACTTCAAGGTGACCCCAGCCACCCTTATTCCTCGTCCCGATACGGAAATCCTGGTGCAGGCGGCAGTGGAAAGACTGCGGGGCAGGGAGAATTGCTCTTTTGCAGATATTGGCACCGGCAGCGGTGCCATCTGCCTGTCGGTGCTGAGTTTTGTGCCGGGAAGCCATGCCGTCACCGTGGATATTTCCTCGGAGGCACGGGCTGTGGCGGAAGAAAATGCCGCCAGCCTGGGACTGGCTGACAGGATTGAGTTCTTTACCGGGGATTTGCTGGAGCCTGTCAAGGATAGGAAGTTTACGGCGATTCTTTCCAACCCGCCGTATATTCCGGAGAAGGATATTGAGGGATTGCAGGCGGAGGTTCGCTGCAAGGAGCCTTATGGGGCGCTGTCTGGTGGCGAGGATGGGCTGAATTTTTATCGGAGGCTTTGCGCAGAGGCTCCGAACCTTCTTGAGGAAGACGGATTTATGGCTTTTGAGGTTGGCATCGGGCAGGCGGCCGTTGTTGCGAAACTGGCCGAGGAGAATCCGCTTATTAAAAGGACGGAGATTCTTAAAGATTTGGCTGGCATAGAACGTGTAGTTATTGCTTATATTTAAGTTTCGGCTGTTCATTTTCTTTGGCGCAAAGAAAACGAACCAAAAGAAAACGCGGCCTTGCCTTTCATCCATGAAAGCCAACGGCCGCGGGACGCCCATCCATGGGCTGAAGTTTGAGGAGTCTTGATTGTGCAGACTGAAGTTATTCGGATTGATGATGTTAGGGTGCAGAGTAAAGTCTTGAAGAGGGCGGGAGAGATTCTGCGCTCTGGTGGACTTGTTGCGTTTCCAACGGAAACAGTTTATGGGCTGGGGGCCAATGGTTTTGATGGGGAGGCTTGCAAGGGGATTTATCTGGCTAAGGGACGGCCTTCGGATAATCCTTTGATCCTTCATGTGGCCAATCGTGCCATGATTGGGGAGATTGCGGCTGAGATCACGCCTTTGGCGGAGAAGCTGCTGGCGGCTTTTTGCCCTGGCCCTATTACCCTTATCTTGAAGCGCAAGGATATTGTGCCTGATGAGATTACCGGGGGGCTGGATACAGTGGGCATCCGCATGCCGGAAAATGATGTGGCCCGGGCCATGATCAAGGCGGCAGGGGTGCCGGTGGCGGCGCCTTCGGCCAATCTTTCCGGCCGTCCCAGCCCCACCACTGCTGAGGCAGTGCTGAATGATTTGGAGGGGCGGGTGCCCCTGATACTGGACGGCGGCCCTTGCGAGTTCGGGGTGGAGTCAACCATTGTGGACTGCACGGGTGATATTGCCGTTATCCTGCGTCCCGGCGCTATCACGGAGGAAATGCTGGAGGAAGTGGCAGGCAGGGTCATGATTGACCCTGCTTTGGTGGGCAAGGATGCCATCCCCAAGGCCCCGGGCATGAAGTACAAGCACTACGCTCCCAAGGCACCTCTGACGTTAGTTGAAGGTGCGCCAGAAAAAGTAGCAGGTGCGATGGAAAAGGAACTTCTTGCCCGCAGAAAACAAGGAGAGATAGTAGGCGTACTGGCCAGTGAGGAAGTGCTGGAAGAACTGGGCAGCCTCCTGCCCGATGATTTAGGCTATTGTTACGGCGCACAGGGAGACCTCCCCGCCATTGCTGCCAGCCTTTATGAAGGTCTGCGGTACTTTGATGATACCGAGGCGGAGAGTTTATTGGCGGAAGGAACGACTTCCGAAGGCTTGGGGTTAGCAATAATGAACAGGCTTCGGAAGGCCAGCGGCTTTACTAGCATCAGAGTGTAAGTTTTTTAGAAAGGGTTACTGAATAGCAGATCATACCTCCACCGCTTGCGGGGGAGGGGGACCGGCGAAGCCGGTGGAAGGGGGCTTCGAAGCCGCTTATCACCTCCTAGTCCCCCTTCCGTCAGCCTTCGGCTGCCACCTTCCCCGCAAGCGGGGCAGGCGGGGGGGGCAAACAAGGGAGGCAAGGATATGCAAGGAACTTTTCGCTTAGTATACATTTCCCTTCTCCTCTCCCTCTCCTTAACCCTCTTTCTCTTCGAAGGCATGATTCCTATGCCCTTCCTGGCTCCCGGTGCCAAGCTGGGCCTGGCCAATATTATCACGGTCATTGCCCTTTACACCTTGCCCTGGCGGGATGCAATGTTGATATTGATATTGCGCATAGCCATAGGCTCCCTGCTGGGAGGAGGCCCTACGGTCATGGCTTACAGCCTGGCAGGAGGCCTCGTGAGCTTCGGCGGCATGCTGGCCCTGAAGCTCACAGGCAGGTTTTCCGTCATCGGCGTGAGTATGGCAGGCGGCTTCCTGCACAATCTGGGACAGCTGGCCATAGCCGCCTGGGCGGTGGAGAGCACAGGAGTGCTCTATTATTTTCCCATTTTGGGCATTTGCGGCATGGTGACAGGAGCGGTGATAGGCTTGTTAGCCTCTGGAATCGTGCCCCGACTGGCATTTCTGCCGGAGGCGAAGTAAAGAACTGTTATTTTTTCCGAGAGAAAGGGCAGATATTCCACTGGAAAATCTGCCCTTTTTGCGGTATGCTTTAACTTGGTTATTATTTTGGAACGTGGGATAAAGGAGCGTTTGTCATGCGTAATCGTGCCACTTGGGCAGAAATAAATCTGAATGCGTTGGAACATAATTACAGGGCCATCAAGTCCTGCATCAAGGGAGATGCCAGGCTCTGCGCTGTGGTGAAGGCTGATGCCTATGGGCATGGGGCCTTGGAGGCTGCCAAGGCAGCTCTCTCTGAGGGGGCGGAGTACCTGGCGGTGGCTACTATTTCCGAGGGCATTGAGCTGCGTGAGGCGGGCATTACAACGCCAATCTTGCTATTGGGTCTTATTTTGCCAGAGGAAGCGGAACTGGTGGTGGAGTATGACATTACCCAGGCAGTCTGCGAACTGCCTTTGGCCCGGGCGCTTTCGGATGCGGCGGTGAAGCAGGGCAAGACGGCCAAGGTCCATTTGAAGGTGGAGACGGGCATGGGGCGCATCGGTGCCCGTCCGGAGGAAATGGCTGCTTTGGCCGCGGCTGTGAGTGAACTGCCCAATCTGGAGATTGAGGGCATGTTCTCCCACTTTGCCACAGCGGATTGTGAGGACAAGACTTTTGCTCAAGAGCAGCTGAGGCGTTTCCTGGCGGCCTGCGAGGCGGTGAAGGCCGTGGGCGTGGAACTGAAAATCCGCCACATTGCTGAGTCTGCCGCCATTCTGGAAATGCCCGAGGCACATCTGGATATGGTGCGGGCCGGGGTTATCCAGTATGGCATGTGGCCCTCTGAGGAAGTCACCCACCCTGTGGAACTGAAACCTGTGATGAAGCTCTGTGCCCAGATTGTCTTCCTGAAGAAGATGCACCCGGGAGAGACTATCGGATATGGCAGGACCTGGGAAGCTAAAAGGGAAAGTCTCGTTGCCACTCTGCCCCTGGGTTATGCGGATGGCTATATCCGCGCCTACGGCAAGGGCGGTGCCAAGGTCCTTATCAATGGAAAGCTTGCTCCCGTAGCAGGGCGGGTCTGCATGGACCAGGTGATGGTGGACGTGACGGATATCCCCGATGTCAAAGAAGGGGACGTGGCCGTGCTTTTCGGTGCGCCGGAGCTGACGGTGGACGATGCTGCCCGGGTTCTGGACACAATAAATTACGAGGTAACCTGCCTTGTTTCGCCCAGGGTACCTCGCGTATATGTGCGGTATTAACTTTTTTCAATAAGCTGGGCCTTCCAGTACTCCAGGTCAGGCTCGTTGAGGGGCAGGTCGATGGTCTGCCCGTTGTCATAGTAGAAGCGGAAACGGACAGTTTCCGCTTTTTTGATGGCTGGCAAGCTGGAGCGGGGCATTTCCACAAAGAGCTTGTTTTCGTACTGGTAGGGATGCTCGGCGTTGACGGCGGAAGTTTCCGGGTCCTGGGCCTCCTCCCGCTCCTGGGGGGAAATCTGCTTCACAGCAGCATTCATTTCCCAGGCGTCTCCATCGGTGTAGAGCACTGCCTGGGGCAGGAGTTTTGCTCCGTCATAGCGGAAATCCCAGATGGATAGCACCGCCCCTTCCAGTTTGCCTGTTTCTGTGAAGGAACTCTGGAAGTCGATGCGGCAGTAGGCAGACAGGCTTTCTGCCGTGCGATGGTCGATGTGGTAGGTATAGGAGAGGCCAAAGATGCCGGCCATGATGCAGATGATGCCAAGGATGAAGATGAAGTTCTTGCAAAGATTGCGCATGTGTTCTGCTCCTCAAGTAAGATTAGTCTGTATAAGTGCTTGATAATTACTTACAATATTATAACCTAAATAAGAGAATTGCTCAAATTTGCAGGAGATTATTGACAGAATTTCTACGTCATTACTGTAAACCCCTAACGAATATAGGCAGCATAACGTGTTATTGCTGGTAATATAAGACAAATTTGTGAATTTACTCCATCGTATGTAAAGTTTTTGTAAACTTTTTCCTAAAAGCCGTTGCAGTAGAGGGCTTGTATTGGTAAAATAGGTTTACAATAAAGTTCCTGTGTTTGAAGAATGTGTTAAGGAAGGGAAATTTCCAACACAGGAGTAAGGCCTTGGTGGGATAGGCTCGAAGAATTTAGGAGGAAGAAAATGATCAGAGAGCATCGCAGTAGATCCAAGCTCGAGGCTTATTATCAGAATTACACGGAAAACGGGGTACTGGACCCCAATGTGCATCCCTGGGTGGCGGCTTCCTGGCAGCGTAGTCAGGAACGGGGCGTGAAGCAGGACAAGCTGGATATTTCCCACCGCCTGGACCCGGAGAAATTCCATGAGCTGCAGCAGAGCCACAGCACAGCCATCAGTTATCTGGGACATCTCAGCGAGGGCATCAAGGAGTTCTTCCAGGAGTACAATCTGAGCCTCCTGCTGGTAGATGCGGACTGCGTGGTGTTGAAGAGTTATTCCCTGCCCTTCTATCAGATGACCCCGGGAGAAATCGAGGGCGTGCGGGTAGGCGAGGCTGAGGTGGGTACTTCCTCTATCAGCGTGGCTTACGAGATGAAGGCTCCCTTCTGGATGTTCGGCCCGGAGATGTGGGTGAAGGAATGCCAGCTGGGTGATGCCTGCTCTGCACCTGTCTTCGTCAACGGCGAGTTCCGCTACATCGTGACCCTGGTGTCCATGGAGCCGGTGCCCATGCCCCAGGATGCAGTTATTTCCCTGCTTTTCACTATGCGTACTGCCCTTGAGCAGCATCTTGAAGCCGAGCTGCGCATTACGGCGGAAGAAGCTATTCTGGATGCAGCTCCCTTTGCTGTGTACCATGTGCTGCCCGGCGGCGAGGTGGCTTATGCCAATGAGCTGGGCAACAAGCGCCTCAAGGGCATTGGTGCCAAGCATGAGAGCCTGCATGGCAGCCTGCACACCTCCAACCTCAACGACGTGATCCTGAACTACCAGCACACCCCAGTTTCCAAGGGCTTCCGGGGGGTGCCTTCCTACAACAAGGAAGTGACCTGGATTACGCCCTCCAAGACCTACGAGGACATTACCACGGTAGTGCCCCTGGAGAGGGATGAGGACCAGATGGTCCAGAGCGTGGTGGTCATTTCCATGCCCATCGAAGACCTGCGGGTGCTGGTGGCCCACGCAGCAGGCTACACTGCCAAGTACAGCATCAATTCCATGGTAGGCGAGGGCACCACCTTTGCTGCTGTGCGCTCCAAAGCCGAGCGGGTGGCCCGCAACAAGAACCACGTGCTGATCCAGGGCGAATCCGGCACGGGCAAGCAGCGCATGGCCCACGGCATCCACCAGTCCAGCAACAGGGCTGCCGGGCCGCTCATCACCCTGCGCTGCGGGGATACCACGCCAGAGCTTCTGGAGCAGGAACTCTTCGGCGTGAGCCGGGGCAGCGAGGTGAGCCATCAGGGCCGTTTGGAGCTGGCTTCCGGCGGCACCCTGTTCCTGGATGAAATCGAGAAGATGCCCAAGAACATAGCCCGCAAGCTGGCAGAGGCTCTGTCCAGCGGCAAGGCCGCCCGGGTGGGAGATACGGTGGTGCGCAATATCGACGTGCGCATCATTGCCGCCTGCGACAGTGACCTCAAGCGCCTGTCCGAGCGTGGGCTTTTCGATGAGAAGCTCTACGAGATCGTGTCCAAGAGCGTCATCCGCGTGCCGGCCCTCAGGAACCGTCGTGAGGATATCCCCAAGCTGGCTGTGCACATCATTGCAGAGTTGGCGGAGCAGCATCAGCTGCCTGTGAAGAAAATCCTGCCGGAGACAGAGGCCAAGCTCTGCCAGTATGAGTGGCCCGGCAATATCAAGCAGCTTCAGAGCGTGCTGGAGTATGCTTTCTTCAACACTCCCGGTGACACTATCCGGGAGCAGGATATTTCCCTCATGGGAGATGTGAAGCCGGACAACAAGTGGAAAGAGGATAAAGAGGTCTTCGTCAAGGCATGGAAAGCCGCCGGCGGTAATGTGAGCCGGCTTGCGAACCTTTTGGACGTAAGCCGCGTGACCCTCTACCGTTACTTGAAGAAATACGGTTTGGAAACCAAGAGATAAGAGGAGCGAGAAAGTGCGTTTAAGAAGAAAGCCTTGGGTAGACGAGGCCATACATAATTTCGACAGCTTTGTGTTCAGCAAGGATCTGGAAATCGGAGAAGAGAAGAAAGGCCAGTGGGCAGAAATCTTCGGTCGCCAGGCCCCCCTTCACGTGGAGCTGGGTACGGGCAAGGGTGACTTCATCAGCCAGCTGGCTGAAAAGAATCCTGACATCAATTACATCGGCATCGAGATGCAGCAGGATGTGCTCTATTCCGCCGCCAAGAAGATTGCGGCCTTGGAGCTTAAAAACGTCCGCCTGCTGGTCTTTGATATCAACAAGATACAGGATATCTTCGCCCCCGGGGAGGTTGACCGCTTCTACATCAATTTTTGCGACCCCTGGCCCAAGAAGCGCCATGCCAAGCGCCGCCTCACTCATGTGGGCTTCCTGGAGAAGTATCGTGGGCTCCTCAAACAGGGGGGAGAGATTCACTTCAAGACCGACAACAGGCCTCTCTTTGACTTCTCTCTGGAGCAGTTCGAGGAAGCAAAGCTCACAGTGCGGGATGTGTCTTTTGACCTTCATGCGGAGAACCGTCCGGACAATATCATGACGGAGTACGAGCGCAAGTTCAGCGGCTTTGGGGAGAAAATAAACCGCTGTGAGGTTATTTTCCCTTGACGCCTACAGGGCGCCTTGATTGAGGAGGCTTTAGCAATGCGTATCCGCAAGACTCTGTGGACCAATGACGCAGAGCCTGTGATTGTTATCATGGTCTTGCTGCTGGTGCTGGGAACGCTGAATGTGTTCAGCTCCAGTTTTGTCATGGCCACCATAGATTATGAAAATCCATATTACTTTTTGACCAAACACCTGATCATGCTGGTGGTGGGGTTGGCAGCCTTTGTCTTCTGCCGCAAGTGCAACTATATGCGCTGGCGCTACCTAATGCCGGGCATGGTGGCCTTTATAATGATAGCTTTGGTGGCGGTGCTCATTGTGGGCACCGAGGTCAACGGTGCACGCCGCTGGCTCTATGCCGGAGGCGTGGGCTTCCAGCCTGCGGAGTTTGCCAAGCTGATTTCCCTCCTGCTGATGGCGGCTTATCTGTCCTCCAGATTGAAAGCAGGCAAGGCGCCAAGTGTGCTGAATCTGCAGGCGGGGATAATCCTCCTGATGGCTGCGCTGACGGAGCTGGAGCCTGATATGGGCACGGCCCTCATCATAATTGGCGTACCTTTCCTCATGCTGATAGTGGCAGGGGTGCCCATGAGCCAGCTCGTGCCCCTGGGGGGCATTGGCGTGGCGGGGGCCATTGGCCTGATTTTCCTGCAGCCCTACCGGCTGGAGCGCATCAAGGTCATGTTCGACCCTTGGGCAGATGCCCAGGGCAAGGGCTACCAGACAGTGCAATCCCTGTCCACCATCGGCTCCGGAGGTTTCTGGGGTATGGGGCTGGGCTCCGGGGTCAGCAAGTACGACTACCTGCCGGAAGCTCACACGGACTTTGCCTTCGCCATCTTCTGCCAGGAGCATGGTTTCCTGGGGGCTATGCTGATTTTCTTCTTGTTGGCAGTATTGCTCTTGTATTGCATACGCATTGCCAATAAAGCCAATGATGAATTTGGCCAGATGCTGGCCCTGGGCATCATGTTGCTGATCATGGGACAGGGCATTGCCAACGTGGCCATGGTAGGCGGCCTCCTGCCCGTGGTAGGCGTGCCCCTGCCTTTCATCAGCTATGGCGGTTCCTCCCTGATAGTCACCATGTGTGCCATGGGGATACTGCTGAATGTCTGTGACCACAGCAAAGATAATAAGGAAGAACAGTCGGAATCTCCGCCCAGGGAACGAAAGAAAATAGAGAGCAAGCCTGAGCTTCATTTAGTGAAGTAAGGCAAAAATGTGGGGACTGCCAGATTAGGCAGTCCCCATTTTGCTGTACGTGCAAGTGATGTAATTTTTAACGGAGGAAATCAAGGCATAAGTTATCGATATAATCACATTTGGCAAGTGTGCTTTTCCATTCAGCAGGGATGGAATCCCTGCCGTAGGCCAGCCCGGCAAGACCTCCTGCAATGGCAGCTATCGTGTCCGTGTCATTGCCAAGGTTGACAGCTTTCAGCACGCAGCTGGCGTAGTCCTTGCTGTTGAGCAGGCACCAAATGACCGCTTCCAGGGTATGTACTACATAGCCGCTGCTTTGGATGGCGGCTTCGGGGAGGGCGGCAAAAGCGTCCAATTCCCAAAGGCGTCCATAGGTGGAGAGTTCTGAGCTGAAGGCAGCAGACTTTTCATAAAATGCACGGGCGGAGGCAAGCCCTTCGCTGATGGCAGAGGCAAGAGAGCGTCCTTCCAGCAGGTTCAGGGCAATGAGAGTATAGATGCCGCAGGCCATCTGGCTACGGGGATGAGCGTGGGTGAGGCAGGAGAGCTTATGGGCAGCGTCTAGTATGTCACTGACTGAGGTCAACTGCTGCCGGTGCAGATAAAGGGCCAGAGGTGCAATGCGCATCAGTGAGCCGTTGCCGTTGTCCTGTTCGCCCCTGCCGCCGCACTCAAGGGGAGGCGTGCCCTGTTCGTAGCGTGCTATGGCCTCCTGGGTAGCTATGCCCACATCGAAGACAACGCCTGTGGCGGTAAATTCTGCCTGATGCAGCCAGCGGGTGAAGTTTTCCATGATGTCCAAGTAGTCGATGGCTTTGCGCCTGCTCAGGCTTCCCAGCAGGCAGAGGGTCATGCTGGTATCGTCCGACCAGGTGCCTGGCGGCTGATAGTGGGTGCCGTAGCCGCGCATTCTCAGGACAGGATCCTGGGAAAGTTCTTCCCGCGATTGGAATTCCACGGGGACTCCCAAGGCATCACCTATGGCACCGCCTGTTATCATGGCTCGGATGGCATTGAAGTCTGTCATGTAAATCCTCCTCCTTGGAAAAAGTATACCATAGACGGCAGCAAGACCTCAAACTTGTAGCGAAGCATATATCCTTTATGCTAAAATGAAGGAACAGAATATCGAATGGCTTTATGATATGAAAGAATTTGCAAAAACAAGATGAAATATTATGAAATATAAAATAATATGGTAAATGATGGGGGAATTTGTGGGAAGAGGTAGATGAGATGAAAGCTGCTGAACTTATCACTAAGAAGATTAGGGAATTGAATGATGACATGGTGGATGCTGCACGGAATGTGTCTTTGGATGTGGATGATGACACATTACTTGCCGATTTGGCTCGTTGGGCAGCCAGACGGTGCGGGGAAGATGAGGAGGAGGTACTGCGCGAGGTAAAAGCATGGGCAGAGACATGGGGAGATAATGATTCGCTTTTTGCCACGCTGCGATGTATTTTGGAACTAGGCGATGAGTGCAACAAAGAGCGCGACAATCCTCCACCTCCTTGGAAATTCCGTGAATTTTTGGGCTTTCGCGGAATGGAAGAGCGCAACGAATGGTATAAAAAGCGTGTGCATATTATGCCCCATACCCGCTTTGCTGGACACCCGAAATGAATGGTACAATACATTCATGAGGTGATACGATTGAACAGATACAGTAATGAATTTAAGGAAGAAGCCGTAAAAAGAGTCTTGAGCGGTGTTCCGGCCAGCCAGGTAGCCCGAGAGATAGGAGTCAACGTAAGTTCCCTATACACTTGGAAGGCAAGATACATAAAACATCCGGAGCAGCCCTTTGTCGGCAGTGGCAAGCTCCGTGATGAGGATGCCGAGCTAAGAAGGCTACAGCGGCGTATTAAAGACCTTGAACAGGAGAATGAATTCCTAAAAAAAGCGAGCGCCTTCTTTGCCAAGAACCTGAAGTGATCCGATATTACTACATCGAAGCTAACCGCGGCAAATATCCGATTGCAAAGATGGTGCGATGGGCTAATGTATCCAGAAGCGGTTTTTACGCTTGGCTTTCCCGCAAGCCAAGCCTCCGTGACAAAAGCAATGATGAGCTTTTACGTATCATTAAGCAAATTCACGAAAAATCCAATAAGACCTATGGTTCCGTGCGCATTTTCAGAAAGCTACGTAAAAAGGGGATTAAGGTCAACCACAAGCGTGTAGAACGTATCATGAAGGAAAACGGCATACATGGCAAGGCCCGTCGGAAGTATAAGGCTACAACATATTCAGGCCATGATATGCCTGTTGCCGAAAATGTTCTGAACCGCAATTTTTCTGCAGAACATCCTGGGAAAAAGATGGTCAGTGATATAACCTATATCCCTACAGACGAAGGCTGGCTTTATCTAGCTGGGGTGATGGATTTATGCGGCCGTAAAATGGTAGGAGTGGCCATGGATGGCCGTATGACCAAACAGCTAGTTATGTCAGCTTTACAGGATGCCATAAATCATACCAGCGATGTAAACGGCTGCATCCTCCATTCTGACCGTGGAAGTCAGTATTGTTCCAAAGACTATTGCCAAATGGCAAAGCAGAATGGTTTTACGATGAGCATGAGCCGGAAAGGCAACTGTTGGGATAACGCTCCCATGGAAAGCTTCTGGGGTACATTAAAACAGGAATGGCTGAACGAGAAGCATTTCCGCACTCGCGCTGAAGCTAAGGCGGCTGTATTTGAGTATATTTGGATTTTCTACAACCGCCAGCGAATACATTCCAGCAACGATTACCAGACTCCGGAAGAATACTACATGGAGCGAATGCCCGTTGAAAAAATTGCTGCCTAAATTGGCGAAGATGGCCAAAACTGCGGAAAATAAAGCAATTTTGAGGATGCGTTAGGAATCTTTCATTTTAGGTGTCTAAGCGCATGGGGGAAGGCCATTACCATTCACCGAGGTACGGGACAAATCGGCGGCAGTGTCACCGAAATTAATATGGGGGAAACGAATATCTTGGTGGACTTCGGCAGTTCGCTGCCGGGGAGCCAGGCTGCGATAAGCGATGATGAACTTATCAAAAAAATATTTCATCGTCGCTATCACCCTATTGATGCCGTGTTCTTCACCCACTACCACGGCGACCATACGGGACTGATTGATAAAATTCCCAAGGAGATTCCCATTTACATGGATGAAACCATGCTGGAAATACTGCGTGTGCTGCACAGGAATACGGGCAACACCGCCATGCAGGATTTGTTGGCCAATAGTGATGGACGTATCCATGATTTGAAGTCAGGGCAGACGATTGCTTTGAAAGATATGAGCATAACGCCCTTTTTCGTTGACCACTCAGCCTATCACGCCAATATGTTTCTCTTTGAGGGAGCAGGACATACCATACTTCACAGTGGTGATTTTAGGAGTACGGGATATACAGGCAGAAGCGTGGAGATTGTTCCCCGGCTGATTCGTGAAAAGATTTACCAGGTAGATGTGCTTATCTGCGAAGGCACCATGATGACCCGTTCTGTCAAGGAAGAACATCTTTTGACGGAAAGGAAATTACAGGAAGAAGTCAGTGCGTATATGCAAGACCACCGTCAGATCTTTGTCGTTTGTTCTTCTACAAATTTTGACAGCCTGAGTTCCATCTGCCAGGCCGCCAGGGCTAATCAGCTGTCTATTTATGCCAACGATTATATGGTTGATATGCTCAAGACCTTCAGGAAAATAGCGGGAAGATACAAGAAGGAATATCGGCTGCCTTTTGTGCATACCATTGGTGAACTCAAGGAACAGTGCCCCAAGGAATGTGTCGTGCTTCTTGGCTCTCTGCTCAACAAAAAGATAGAAGATGCTTATACGCTTTATGAAAGATATGGCAGTTATATGAGCGAATTCAATCCTTGCCTGCTCTATTCCATGTGGCGGGGCTATCTGAACCCTGACCACGCTGCCTATAATGAGGGCCTGGCAACATTTGTCAAGCGCTTTGGCGGGCAGGTCAACTACGCCCATTCCACGGGACACGCGGATAAAAAGACCTTGGCGAAGTTCATCGAGGATATTGCGCCACGGAAGTATATCGTGCCCTTGCATACGGAGAATCCGGCAGGATTTAAGGAACTGAAGATAGAAGATAGGTATAAGGATATGGTGATCTTGCCGAAGGATGGGTGGATTGTTGAAGTTAAGGGGAGGACGGACTGTATATGAAAAAGCATGATAATTTTTTTGAAATGGTGAAAGATTGGACGGTTAATGATTACAGAACACAAAAAGCTAAGGCTGAAATAATTGTAGATATGATGATTTCTGAGTTTGTTGAAGAAGTTGTTGAGTATAAGTTAAATCAAAATGAAAAAGAGAGAAAAAATAAGCCTAAACTAATTGCTAAAGAATTTCCTATATCTAGGGAAGGCCAACTGAAATTAACTGGGCCAATTATAGAGCGGATAAAACAGGGGGAGATTACGAGCAAAGAGTTGGGCACTCGTCAATATGCCAACGTAGATTATCTTCTTAAAGATGATAACACTATATATCTTGTAGAGTTGAAGACTACGGATGAAAGTGTAGCTGGAGAACAGTTGTTGAATATGGTGTGTACATGTAAAGCTGGTGGTGAATCCCTCTATTATCGCTTTTATGATTTGGTGGTTAATTATGCACTTAAAGAAAAACCAAATGACTTAAAAACAAAGAAATATCTATATACGTTGAAGTTTATGAATGATTTACTGAACGATAAGGAGGATATATCTTGTTTTGGGGAAGTGAGAGATCAGAACACTGAATTATGGAAGAAACAAGTGAATGCTGCTAAAAATGTGATGGAAAAAACATTTGGTAATTTTAAGGGATGTAAAATTAAAATCATTTATTTGGTCTTAGATAGTAGCACGCAAGGGAAAATTATCAAAGAAAAAAACGATATGGGACTTGCCTTGGACTGCATAGACCAAATTGTTGTGTTGGAGGATTTAATAAAATGCAAAGAATTCACAAATGGCTTTAAAGATGATGATAGATGTAATCTTTGGAAAGACACAGAAGCGATTCTTAAATTGTTGTTACAAAAAGAACGGTTATGGTTTATGGATGATAAATCATGAATGTGCTAAGGTGAGACTATAAGTGTTTTTGCGCTTAATAATTGTGACTTGGGATTATCACAAAATATGTGAGAGGGAATGGATGAATAGAATGGCAGGTGATGTTGCTTTCGGGAGCCTTTTATAGGGAGGTTGTGAAACAAAGATAAGTGGGCTTTAGGGAGAAATGAAAAATGGATCAACTTAAGTTATTGATCAATATCAGCATGGGGGAGAAACCGTGAGCTTGGAACAATTCGACAAGCAAGTTTATGAGTTGTACGAGTTGCTGCGCAAGGGGCAGGCGGCTGACTTTCCTGGTCTGAGTAAATCTGCCGCTTATCAGGAACTTTTTCAGGCGGCCCAGGACACTGAGCCGGAAGATTTTGGAGAGTTCCTGGGCTTGTTCGAGTATCTGGCTTTTTATCTTGCGGGTGGTGAGGATGATAAGGCACGGTTTTTTGGCAAGTCAATGGAAGAACTGCCGGATTTGATTTTACAAGATCTGGAATCTGTAAATGGCAGTAATCGAGAGATTTTATGAGCCACGTTAAATTAAAGAAGTTTAGTGCAGGATGGTGGGCATTTGGATAATTTGGACAAGGTTGCAGCTATTTTTCAAAAATGCCTGTTGGCAGAGAATATGACAGAAGGTGAGGTGCGGGAGTTCCTGGCTTCCAGCCGTGTGCAGTTAAGGCGCTGCCATAAAGGTGAAGTCGTATTCAATGATGGGGATACGCCCCAGAGCCTCTATGTGCTCTTGAGCGGCAGGGTGCATATTCAGAAGGAGAGCTTCACCGGGCGGCATATCTTCCTGTCGGAAATCGATGAGCCGGGGGATGTGTTCGGGGAGGTGTATCTGCTCATGGGGCGTCCTTACGATATGTATGTGGAAGCTGCCCGTGACACGGAACTGCTGGTGATGGAAAGTGAGGCCTTTTCCCTCACAGGCAAGGAGGTTTCTGAGGTGGCCAGGCTGGTGCAGCGGAACCTTATGCGGGTGCTTGCCCGCAAGGCCTACTTTATGCACACGAAACTCAAGGTACTCTCCAGTGGCAGTCTGCGGGAGAAGATTATCCGTTACCTCTTCTGGGGCATGGACGGGGAAGGAAAGATCAATCTGGAAGTGAACAGGGAGAACTGGGCCCAGTATCTGGCCGTGGCCAGGCCGTCCCTGTCACGGGAACTGGGAGTCATGCAGCAGGAAGGCCTGCTGGAGGTCAGGGGCAGGGAGATAAGGGTTCTGGACAAGGCGGCTTTTGAATCTTATCTGTAATATACGAATAAGTCCGGCAGGGGGAGAACTCTGCCGGACTTCTTCGTGTGTGTAGTTGTAATGGGGGATTTATAACACAATTGTTCAAACTCTGCCGTAGGCAAAATCTTCCAATTGGTGTTTCAACGAGGTTGGACAACCTGGTTATTGCTTATGCTCCCGGTATTTCTGCCGGAGCACCAGCTTGCGTTTCATCTGGGCCACGAAGTCTGCGGCGGCGGCAAAGTCTTCTTCGTTGGGGTGATTTGCCGCCCGTTTCCAACGCTCCATGGCTGCGGTGCCGCCGTGGGGGTCATCGGGGGAGGAGTTTTTACGCTTCTCTATAAGGGCTGGATTTATCTTGCCCTGGCAGCCGAAGGTGCCCAGGATTTCACAGCCTTCGCCCAGTAGATACGCTGCCCGCGCGTAGGCGGTGACGGCGTGCTCGCTGCCCGGGTCGGTGCCGTGGGTCTCAAAGAGTATCACCGTGCTGTCTTTGACTTTGGGCAGGTACCTCATCATCTTGGGGTCAGCCCCGCCCAGCCGCAGCCAGTACCCCAGAGCCACTACCTCATAGCCGGACAGATCCTCCGGCATTTCCTCCACCGGCAGCAAGTCAGCCTCTACCGCAGCTTCTGCGATTTTTTCTGCTATCATCTTCGTGTTCCCTGTGACTGAGGAATAAAACACGCCCCATTTGCCCATGTGCAACACCCTTTCTGTGTATTCTTTACCATGCTATCATATCGGGGATAAATATTCTGTGATAAATGTTACAAAAACTTCTCAGGGCAAAGAAAAACTGCCGGAGGGCTGAAGCTCTCCGACAGTGGCAATTATTTCTTTTCCTTTTTATCCTTGGACTTCTCTTTGGCCTTGGCCTTGTCATCCACTTTCTTCTGCTGCTGGTACTTGGCGTAGTCAACCCCCATGCTGGCCAGCTTGTGCTTGAAGGCCATGATGGGATGACGCAGGAACATGCTGGTGCTGGTGGAGTTCATGATAGTCAGGAAGTCGTGGGTCTGCTTGGTGCCGAAGCAGGGACGGTCGCAACGGTCGCAGATGGGTTTGGTGATGCCGTAGGGGCAGCGGTTCATCTTGGTCATGACCGTGGCCAGCAGGGCCGTGCACTTGGGGCACAGCTTGTCGCCGGAGGTGTCGTGGTGCTTGTGGCAATAGATGCCGAAGGTCTTGCGGATATTGGCCTTTTCCTTCGGGATGTTGTTCTTTATCTCGGGGGGCTTGCGCTTCGGCAGGAAGCGGGAAAAAATGCTCATTTGTATCACCTTTCGATTGTATAATTGCAAAAATTTAAGCTCTCCCTACTATTTTAAGGGCAAATGGACTTAAAAGCAAGTCGGGGGCTATATTATCCTTGCAGAAAAGCCCTGCTTGAGATACACTAGGTGGGTATGAATAATGATAGGAGGAGATTGAAATAGAATTCCTGAAGAAACACAGCAAGGTTATTTCCAATATATTAGTAGTTATCCTGGTACTCGGTGCCATCGCAGTGAAGGTGGAAGACAGAGGTTGGGATGCGGTGTTCCACGCCGGGGATGCCTATATGCTGGCCGGGGCTTTGCTGGCCTTTGTGGTGCTGAAGATGTTCCTGAAGAAGCATAATCAGGATAACGGCGAGGGAAAGTAAGGTAAACTTATGGGAAAGAGCAAAGAATTCCTGGATGAAGCAGGGAATCTTAGCACGGATGCCCTGAAGTCTATCCTGAACAACACCATAGATACCATCGAGTCCAATAAGGCGCAGATTTTCGAGATTTACGAGACGGCAAGGGACGAGGTGGAGCGTAGCAAGCAGCAGCTGGCAGAGCTCAAGACCAGGGCCAGGGAGACCATTGACAGGGTGGACAGCCTGGCCAAAGAAGAGCAACGCGAGAAGCAGAATCTGGTGCGGGTGAGCGGCAACTTTGCCCAGTACTCAGAGGAAAGCATCAAGGCTACCTATGAGAAGGTCAAGGATATCCAGGTGGCTCTGGGCGTGGAGCGGGAGAAGGAGGCAGACCTAAGGGAGCGCCGGGACAAGCTGGAACTGCGGCTGAGGAAGCTGGGCATCATGCTGGACCAGGCAGAGCATCTGGCTCTGGCCATAGGTTCAGTTTTTTCTTATCTCGCTTCCCAGGTCAGTGGTGTCATGTGGAAAATAGAGGCGGTGCAGAAGGAGCAGTTCGTAGGCGCCAGGGTCATCAAGGCCCAGGAAGAAGAACGCTACCGCATGTCCAGGGAAATCCATGACGGTCCTGCCCAGGATATGGCCAATATGCTGATCCAGACTTCCATCATAGAAAAGCTTATGGACAAGGATATAGAGGAAGCAAGGCGCACCTTGCAGGAATTGCGGCTGCAGATCAAGGAATGCCTGGGCAGCGTCCGGCAGATTATCTTTGATATGCGTCCCATGGCACTTGACGATTTGGGCTTGGTGCCTGCTCTGCAGCAACTGGTGTCGCGCCTTGCCATCAGGGGCATGATTGCCACGGACTTTTCCGTAGACGGGAATGTCTATGATTTGCCCAAGCATGCTGAGATTGCGGTGTTCCGTATTGTGCAGGAAGCGCTGAACAACATCGTCCACCATGCCGGTGTGCAGGAGGCGAAAGTGCGCCTGCTCTATACGGGAGCGGCGCTGTCTGTGCTGGTGGAGGACAAGGGGGCAGGCTTCGACCCTGAGGCCCGCCGGGCTGAGATTGAGTCAGCGGGAGCAGCGGAAGAGCCTGCTGGCGAAAATGCAGAGGATACCAAGAAGGAAGATGCGCTGGGCCACTTTGGCATGATTGGCATGGAGGAAAGGGCCCGCATTATTGGCGCCCAGCTCAAGGTGCTTTCCGCTCCCGGCGAGGGGACGAGAGTGCATTTGAGACTTGAACGGAAGGCGCTTGGCCAAAAGGAACGCAAGCATTGATGGATATGGAAAAGAAAAAACTCTGTGCTCCCATAGCGGAGGCCATGAAGAAATATCGGGAGGATGGGGCTTTGGCCTTCCATACCCCGGGGCATAAGCAGGGCCTGGGAGCCCACCCCCTGCTGCAGGAGCTGATTACAGAAAAAGGCCTGAGGGAGGAAGTCTCCCTGATGGAGGAACTGGATGACCTCCATGAGCCCTCCATGTGCATTGCCGAAGCCCAGAAGCTGGCAGCGGAGCTCTATGGGGCAGGACAGGCTTATTTCTGCATCAACGGCACTACCGGGGCGGTGCAGGCCATGCTGCTGGGAACACTTTCCTCCGGCGACAAGGTGCTGGTGCCCCGCAACGTCCATCGCTCCATTATCGGGGGGCTGATACTTTCCGGGGCAAGGCCGGTGTATCTTCAGCCGGAGATAGATGAAAGGCTGGGTATTCCTGTGGGCCTTGGAATTGAGGCCCTGCAAGAGGCGGTGGAAGCTAACCCGGAGGCCAGGGCGGTGGTGCTGGTCTATCCTACTTACTACGGCACTGCGGTGGATTTGAAGCCTATAGCGGATTTTTTGCACAGCCGTGATATGCTGCTGCTGGTGGATGAGGCCCACGGGCCTCATCTTCCTTTTTCTGAAGGATTGCCCAGTGAAGCCATCGCTGCCGGAGCTGATGCAGCGGCCCTCAGCACCCACAAGATCCTGGGCTCCATGACCCAGACTTCCATGCTGCTGGTGAATAAGGAAACGAGGATGGACAGGGAAAGGCTCAGGGA
The DNA here is from genome assembly GCF_900108415.1 of Selenomonas sp. KH1T6. Taxonomy (NCBI): domain Bacteria; kingdom Bacillati; phylum Bacillota; class Negativicutes; order Selenomonadales; family Selenomonadaceae; genus Selenomonas; species Selenomonas sp. KH1T6. The sequence continues at coordinate 85,544 of NZ_FNWN01000004.1, read as the reverse complement.
AAGCATGAGCCTGCTCCAGTCCACCAGCCCCAACCAGCTGCTCTTGGCTTCACTGGACATTGCCCGCCTGCAGATGGCAGAGCAGGGCAGTGAGCTGGTGGGCAGGGCGGTGGCCCTGTCCAGGAAACTCAGAGAGGAAATCAATAAGATAGAGGGCCTGTGGTCGCCGGGGGCAGATGATTTCTGCACGCCGGGTGCCTGCGGCCTGGACCTGACGAAAATCACGGTGCAGGTGAAGGAGCTGGGCATTTCGGGGCTGGAGGCAGAGCATTACCTGAGGTTTGAGGAAAAGGTGCAATGCGAGCTGTCCGATGCCTGGAACCTGCTGTTCATAATTTCCTATGCAGATGGGGGAGCGCAGGGGGCAAGGCTGCTGGAAGCCCTGCAAGCCTTGAGCAGGCACGCCAGGAGACTGGGGAAGAAGCCCCTGCTGGATTGCCTGCCCCCAAAGGCTCCCTTGTGGCAGGAAGCGGAACTGACTCCCAGGGAGGCTTTCTTTGCAGAGAAGGAGAAGGTTGCCTTTGCGGAAGCCGCAGGCAGGATCATTGCAGAGCAGGTCATGTTCTATCCGCCGGGTGTGCCCCTGCTGGTGCCCGGGGAGAGGATAAGCCGGGAGATGCTTGATTATATCGGGACACAGCAGGCCCTGGGCATGAAAATCGTGGGCCCGGAGGATACGAAGCTGAAGACGTTGAAGGTGGTCAAGGAAAAATGAGCAAGGGAAAACTGATTATCATAGAAGCCGGGGACGGCTCCGGCAAGGCTACCCAGACCAAAAAGCTCTATGAAAGGCTGCTGGCTGAAGGCAGGAAGGTTCATAAGGTGGAGTTCCCCGACTATGAAGCAGACGGTTCCATGCTGGTGCGCATGTATCTGCGGGGGGACTTTGGCGGCCATGCGGAGGATGTGAACGCTTATGCCGCGTCCACCTTCTTTGCGGCAGATCGCTATGCTTCCTACCGCATGAAGTGGCAGAAATATTACGAGGCCGGGGACATCATTCTGGCAGACCGTTATACTACATCTAATATGGTGCATCAGGCGGTCAAATTGACAGATACGGAAGAACGGGAGAATTTCCTCGCCTGGCTTTGGGATTATGAATTCAACAAGCTGGGTCTGCCTGTGCCTGACAAGGTGGTCTTCCTGGATATGGAGCCTGAGGCGGCAGACAGGCTTATAGCTGAAAGGGCGAAGGTCACAGGCCAGTCGGATATCCACGAAAAGGACAAGGAATACCTGCACCGCTGCCATGAAGCATATCTGGAATTGGCAGAAAAATACGGCTGGGCAAAAGTGAAATGCAGCGTGGGAGGAAATCCCCTGTCCATAGAGAATATACATGCTGAGGTTTATAGAGCCGTACAGGAAACGCTGGCATGATTTAAGGAGCAAGACATTGATAAAGGAAGTATTAGTAGTCGAGGGCAAGATGGATGTAGTTGCCATCAACAAAGCGGTGGAGGCGGACTGCATCATCACCGAGGGCTTCAACCTGAAGCCCGCTGCCCTGAAGAATATCGAACAGGCCTACAAGAAGCGGGGCATTATCATCCTTACCGACCCGGATTCGGCTGGTGAGCGCATACGCCAGTATCTCACCAAGCGCTTCCCGGAGGCCAAGCATGCCTTTGTGCCTGTGGAAGATGCCACCGCCAACGACGATATCGGCATTGAGCAGGCAGGGCCGGAGGCAATTCGCAAGGCACTGGCCAAGGTGCATACCCTGAGCTTTGAGCCTTCCAATGAGTTCAGCGGCAGCGACCTCATCATGGCAGGTCTTTCCGGTGGGGCTGAGGCTTCTGCACGCCGTGCCAGGGCAGGGGAGCTCTTAGGCTTGGGCTTTGCCAATGCCAAGACCTTTTTGAAGCGGCTGAATCACTACGGGGTGACCCGTGAGGAATTCGAGGCCGCCGTGGCAGAGCTTGATAGAGATTAAGGAGATAGAATGGATAAAGAAGAAAAAATCGTACAGCCCAAGATTGCCAGCCGTGAGGTGACTACCCATATCCTGAAGGCTTTCGGCCTTCACATGAGCAAGAAACTGGGGCAGAACTTCCTCATTGATGCAGGCATTGTACAGGGCATTGTGGATGCGGCAGATATCCAGCCCGGGGAGCGGGTGCTGGAAATCGGCCCGGGCATCGGCACCCTCACCCAGGGACTGGCAGAGGCCGGGGCCCAGGTCACGGCGGTGGAGCTGGACAAGAAGCTGCCGGCAGTGCTGGCAGAAACCCTCAAGGCCTACCCCAATGTGACCATTGTGCCGGGGGATATCCTCAAGGTTGATATTCCCTCCATCATGGGAGAGGGGACCTTCAAGGTGGCAGCCAACCTGCCCTACTACATCACTACACCCATCATCATGACCCTGCTGGAGCGCCGCCTGCCTATCGAGCGGCTGGTGACCATGGTGCAGAAGGAAGTGGCGGAGCGCATGATAGCCAGGCCCGGCACCAAGGCTTATGGGGCTCTTTCCGTGGCTGTGCAGTATTACACGGAGCCGGAAATCGTGCTGAATGTGCCGCCACGTTCCTTTATTCCCGCCCCGGAGGTCATGAGCGTGGTCATCGCCTGCAAGGTAAGGGAGACTCCTGCCGTGCAGGTGCAGGATGAGAAGATGTTCTTCCGGGTGGTGAAGGCCTCCTTCGGCCAGCGCCGCAAGACCCTGGCCAATGCCCTCAAAGGTGGCGGCTTCCCCAAGGAGCAGGTGCGTGATGCCATGGAAAAGGCCGGCATCGACCCCACCCGCCGGGGTGAGACTCTCTCTTTGGAGGAGTTCGGCAAACTGGCAGATGCTTTCTCAGAGTTGAATTGATGCTTGTAAATTTGTATACATTGCAAATCCTGTAGTGCTGGTATTGCTACTATGCAAAAAATGTTATACAATTAGACCCATGCGATTCATAAAATAAACTATAGAAAGTAGGCGTATTCATGGCACATACAGCTTGGGCCGTCCTGCCGCCTTTGATTACCATCATCTTGGCGCTATGGACTAAGGAAGTTTATATGTCCCTGTTGATTGGTATCTTTGCGGGGGCCATGCTTTTTACCGGGGGCAGCGTCCTGGAAGCTATCCTCACCATGTTCCAGATTTTGGGAGACAAGGTGGGGGGCAACGTGAACATCCTGGTGTTCCTGGTTATCCTGGGCATCCTGGTGGCGGCCATCACCCGTTCCGGTGCTACCCGGGCTTATGGCGAGTGGGCAGCCAGGCAGATCAAAGGACCACGCCAGTCCCTGGTGGTGACGGCGCTTTTAGGACTTGTCATCTTCATTGACGATTATTTCAACTGCCTCACAGTGGGTACGGTCATGCGGCCTGTGACGGATAAGTTCAAGGTAGCCCGCACCAAGCTGGCTTATGTCATTGATGCTACGGCAGCGCCTATCTGCATCATCGCTCCCGTGTCCAGCTGGGCGGCAGCCGTGGGTTCCTCCCTGCCGGAGGGCAGCGAGATTGACGGCTTCTCCTTGTTTCTGCAGACCATTCCTTTCAATCTCTACGCTCTTTTGACCCTGGTTTTCATGGCCTTCATCATTTGGACGGGCAGGGATTTTGGCGCTATGGGCAGCAGCGTGGAGCGCAGCAATGAGCACTTCGAGGTGCCTGAGGAGTATCAGGATACGGAGCACGCAGCTCTCAGCCGTGAGGGCAAGGGCCAGCTCATTGACCTTTTCCTGCCCCTGATCGTGCTGATTGGCGCCTGCGTCTTTGGCATGCTCTACACTGGCGGTCTCTTTGCCGGTGAAGGCAAGAGCGTGGCTGATGCCTTTGCGGACTGCGATTCTTCCAAGTCTCTGGTGCTGGGCTCCTTTGTGGCCTTTGTTTTCACGGGGCTGCTCTATCTGCCCCGCCACATTGTCACCTTCAATGCCTTCTGCGACTGCTTCAGCCGCGGTTTCAAGGCCATGACGCCGGCTATCTTCATCCTGTGCCTGGCTTGGACCCTTTCCGGCGTGTGCAGTGACAAGTATCTCGATTTGGGTGGCTTCGTAGGCGGTGTGGTCAGCGCCCATGCCTCCATCATCATGTTCCTGCCTCCCATCTTCTTCCTGGTGTCCATCGGTCTGGCTTTCGCCACCGGCACCAGCTGGGGCACTTTCGGCATCTTGATTCCCATTGCCATTGCTATCCTGGGTGTGGAGAATACTTCCATGCTGGTGATCTGCGTGGCAGCCATCCTTTCCGGTGCCGTAGGCGGCGACCATGCTTCTCCCATTTCCGACACCACCATCCTGGCTTCGGCAGGAGCGCAGTGCCATCACATCGACCACGTGAGCACCCAGCTGCCTTATGTGCTGACCGTAGGCGCCTGCAGCCTGGTTGGCTATGTAGTGGACGGCTTCACCGGCAACGGCTGGGCCGGCCTGGGTGCAGGCTTTATCTGCCTGGCAGCAGTCATGGCTGTGATTATGGCCAAGGTTGAGCCTGTGCAGGAGCAAGCTTAAAATTTGATAAATAAAAAACTGGGCAAACGACAGCGAATTGTTGCTTGCCCAGTTTTTCTTTTCTTACTGGCAGGACGCTTGATGATTGGCATATCTGGCCAGGGCCAGGGTATAGGCGTCAGGCCGCTGTCCATCGGAGGCAAGCCCCGTGCGGAGATATTCCTGGGCCCTCTCCACGTCTTTTTTCATCTTGCCGCTATGCTGCCAGGCATGCCACAGGGACAGCACACCCCAGGCGGTGCCAAAAGCCAGGTGAAGCTTCTTGCCCGCAAAGATGGTGGCCACGGTGCCCAACGAGGCAATAGCCAAAGGCCAGCCCAAGGGGGCTTTCTGAAGATTGTTTTTGATGCACATAGGAATGACCTCCTTGCCAAAGTTTATCTGATAGGTTAATTATAACACCGTTGTTCAAATTTTGCCGTAGGCAAAATCTTCCGATTGGTGTTTCAACGAGGAAGATATCTTCTTCCGAGTTATAAGGCAATTGTTCCAGCTTTGTCGATAGACAAAGCTTCTTCTTGGCCTTTCAACGAGGAAGATATTTTCTTCCGAGTTATAACACTATTGTTCATATTTTGCCGTAGGCAAAATCTTCCAGCCCTAAATCTTGTATATCACTTTGAGATATGCTATCATGGGCAGAGTGAATTGCAAGAAGTGTCTATGTGTTTGTAAGGAGTGCTTGGGATATGTTTTTTCAGGATAGAAAAAAGATGGCTCAGGCCTTTGCGTACATCTGGAATAGATATATATCCACTAGGGAGGGGGGGCATTATTCCGAATACGAGACTATTCGGAATAATGCGCTTTTAATTTCTGCCCCTAATTTCAAATAGATTTTCTATAAGCCAAGCGTAATGATGCGCTTGGCTTGTTTGCGTGTGATGTGTAAATACGAGAGGATTTTGGAAACGGCATGGAGATTTAGACAAGTCAAATCTAAAATTTATTTATGAACAGCTCATACGGAATCACAAGAGGCGCTAAGAACGAGTTTTGGGAGGAAAACGCCGAATGGCGGTGCAATTATATGGAACCAATTGAAGTAAAAGAAGACATTCGTCGAAGAGCAAGAATGAGACATGTTGTCATTTATGGTGGGGATGATCTTGCATATCAATTTATCTGCGAATATGAGGGTGTCCTTGATATTCGCATGATTCTTGTAGATGATATGGATGATGTCCATCCTGCCCTGCGGCAGACCTATGAAGTTGCTCTGTTTTCGGAAACAGAAATCTGCAAGAACGATTACGTTATTGTCTGCAAGCCGTTCATTCACAATTTGGATGTTCTTCCTCCCTATGGTGTGGCACGTAATGAATTGCTAAAAAGAGGGCACGTCATTTGTGAGGATTTCATATATTACCGTGTTTTCGATGCTATCGAAAAAGGCAAGCCGATAATGATGTTTTGCGGGTATTGCGAGCTGGGTGGCTTGAAGCAGGTTCTTGAACTGACGAAGGCAAATGATGAATACTGCATGCTTTTTTATCATATAGGCAGGGACACGATGCGGCAATACCCAGGATACGATGGATTTTTGGCGGCGTCGAGGTTGTGCGACATATTGATTCACGCGCCAATCCTGGTAGATCGCGGGATAATGGATGTGGATATCCTCAAGATGGTTTCCCCTGCTGCGCAAAAGATTTTTATTCCTCAGGTATCCTTTCGGGGGTATGCGCCCTACAAATCCTCGAATTTCAGACGGCGGAACAGTGTCATCCGTCTTTTTGAAAAGGAGAGATATCCCTTTCTCTATGAGATCAAGAATGTCAATTCCATGCTCCGCAAGGGGATGAGCAACGAAAAGATTCTTGCGGAGCTGAAGCGTCCGGATCTTTTCACGGAAGAGGAAATCAGAAAGAACCTGGAGGAGGCCTTCCGCATTCTTGAGATCATGGATGCAAAAGGTGATATACACATTGCTGATTTCGTGAAGAAAAACTATAAGAAGACCTTGATGTACAAGGACTGCATACACGCAAACGATCTCATTTTTTTCGAGTATGCGCGGAGACTCAGCCGTTTCTTGGGCAAGGACTGGGAAGAGGAAATCAATCTGGTCGAAGAGCGCTGCAGACAAACGGGGGCTTTTTTCCAGGTGGCATCCGAGGAACCCATCCTTCCCTGCGTCGCGAAGGCTCTGGGACTTGAATTTGCAACAGAAGACTATCTTTACATGGAGAAAGTCACCGACGAGAAAATAAGGATGAGAACATTTGATGAGTGGTTTGAGGACTACTGTGATTACTACAGGGCCGTGCAAAAAATTAACCTCTTGCGGAGCCTTGTTTACAAGACACAAAGAGTCAGGATTTACCGGAACGAGGGTAGCGGATACCGGTTGGGAGAGAATGTAAGAAATGGTTACAGCTGAAGAGATACTGAGAATTGCAAGGGAAATAAAACCGGCAGTCAAAAAAGATGACACCCTGATTACGAGCGGAATGTATAATTCCATAGAAATGGTTTCATTTGTTGTCAAATTGGAAGCAGAGTATGGTGTACGGATTTCTCCGATGGATATCAATGCACAGCATTTCAATACTGTGGGAGCCATTGCGAAACTGGTGGAGATGTACCTAAGCGATGAGGACCGGCAGGAGTCGTCGAAAATCGTTGTGAACATTCATCCTGAGGAATTGGCCGAAGATGCACGGGATGAGGAGAGCTCCGGAAACGGGAGTACGACAGCTTCACTTTCCGTAGGGCGTTCCTTTCAGGGAATCATAAAACCGGAAAGTCCCGCAGAAAAGGGGATAGAAGATTTTCGCTATCCGGAAGAGACAGAGCATATACTGGACTTTCTCACCAATTCCGCCAGTCAGGTTCCTGAAAAGGATGCCGTCATCGATGCCTATGGCAATGTCCTGTCCTTTTCAGTGCTGCTGGAGCAGTCTCAGGCAGTCGGCACGTATCTTCAGAACAAATACGGCTGTACGGGCAGACCCTTTGTCGTGATTGGGCAGCGCAATGTGAAAAGCATTGTCATGTTTCTGGGCGTTGCCTGGAGCGGCAACTATTATATTCCCCTGGACGGACAGCTTCCTTTCGGGAGGATAGAGGAAATGGTGAGCGCCATCGAACCCGAGGCTGTGCTCTGGAATTTTCATGCGGGAAGCGAGGAGATTCTTGATCTTGACGCAGATGTTGAGATTTTTGATGAAATGCTTGCAGCTGCACCGAACAAAAAACTTCTGAAAAGCATTCAAAAAGGAATCACTGGGGATACTCCCTTGTTTGGTGTATATACATCGGGGACGACAGAGCACGAGAAATGCGTGCTGAAAAGTCATGGCGCGATGGCATCCTTCATTCGCCGCTATGTATCTCTGTTCGGATTTTCACATGGCGACGTTCTTGGAAGCAAGCTTTCCCTGATGTTTGACGCAGTTACCAAGGATATTTACACCATGCTCTACTGTGGAGCGAAAATGTACATCATGCCCGTGGGGAATGTTCTGCCCGTAGATGATGCTGCCTTTATAGAGGCAGCCGGGATCACGGCTGCAGTATGGTCCCCCTCTCTTCTTCGCGTGTTCAAGGATCTTCACATTCTTGAGAGCTTCCGGATGCCGACGCTGAAGAAGGTTCTTTTTGTGGGCGAGGAACTGCAGGCAAAATGCATGAACTACTGGCTGGAGAAAAAACCGGATGCGCTCTATGTGAACCTCTACGGCACAACGGAAATGACGGGTAATTGTCTGTATAAGATTATAAAGGAACCCGTACTCTCCGAAGTGGTTCCCTTATCTGAGGTCTTTCCCGGCTATGAGGTCTTCCTGCTGGATGAGGAAGAACAGGATATCAAAGAGAGCGGCAGTGTTGGAGAGTTGTGCGTTGCCGGGGAACTGCTCTGTTCGGGGCTGCAGCTCCTTCCTCATGGTTCTTCCCTGGTCTATCACACGGGAGATATGATGAGGCTGGACGGGGACGGATCTTATGTATTTGCTGCGAGGGAAGGATTCTATTTCAAGCACTTCGGATATCGGATAAATCCGGGAGAAATCGAGGCATGCCTTGAGAAGACGGAGTTTGTTGAAATTGCAGTATGTGTATACGATGATGCGAATTCCAGGATTGTCCTGTTTTGGCAGGGGGATGCGGAAAAAGAGGAGGAACTTTCCGCATTTGCGGCTAGGGAGCTTCCTTCCTATATGGTGCCGGGGCGCTATGTCCATGTTCAGGATATGCCGCTGAATCGCAATGGGAAGGTTGATCGCGCTGAACTGGTGCGCAGACTAAGGGTGTAAGGAGAAAGGATGCTATGAACAGGAAGGACCGGCTGGTTGTCGTACTAACGCGCAGTTTCGCCACAGGTGTAGGTGTAATCCGCTGTCTGGGAGCGGCAGGATATGTCGTCGATGCAGTGGCTAGCAGCAGAATTACCGGGCTGGCGGACTTTGTGGGAAAAAGCAGGTATGTGCGCAATTTCCGGGAAGTCATCTCGGCAAAATTTCATGGGGAGGGGGAAACGGACGAGGAACTCCTGGAAGCCCTTCTGTCCTACAAGGGAAAGGAAGCACTGAAGCCCGTGCTTTTCCCCACGGATGACTACACGGCATCAATCATGGATATGAACAGGGATCTCCTGGCAGATATCTTCCTGATGCCAGGCATTGTTGGCGGCAAAGCAGGCTCCATGGTTGACGCCATGGACAAGTCCTTCCAGGGAAGACTGGCAAGGGAGGCAGGCATACTGACCCCCAGTGAATGGAGAATTTCGCTGCGGGGGGGCTCCCTGGAAATTCCAGAGGACATCACCTATCCGTGTTTCGTGAAACCTTTGGAAAGCGTGACAGGCTACAAGAAAGAAATGGCGGTATGCCGTAATCGCGCATCCTTGGAGAGACATCTTCGCAGATTGAGGAACCGGTATTTCGACCGGTCTGTCCTTGTACAGGAATATCTGGACATCAGCGATGAAATCGACTTCAGCGGCGTTGCCCTGGATCAGAAGATTATCATTCCTGCAGTCATTCGAAAAACCTGTGTTGCAAAGTATGAAAAAGGCGTCACCCTGTCAGGGATGATGTACCCCTTTGAGTTCATGGGGGACTGTTGCGAAAAAATCATCGCCATGCTGCAGAATTTCCATTATACGGGCATGTTCGATATGGAATTCAATATCGTGGGAGACAAGATTTATTTCAACGAAGTGAATCTGAGAAGCGGCGGCCCAAGTTATGCTTATTTCAAAGGTGGCGCAAATCTTCCTGCTATTGTTGTGGACGAGATAGTGGCGGGAACCCATGCGGAAGAGGATGGCGTTGTTTCGCACTTTGGCTACAATTTCGTTTATGAGAAGGTACTCTGGGAGGATTTTCTGAACGGATTCATGTCCAAGAAAACCATGGAGCGCAGGATGCGGGATGCGGATTTCGGTCTCCTGGAAAGCGGGGATGACCCGGCGCCCTATAAGGAGAAGTACCGGGAATTCCGCAAGGAACTGCGCCGCCGGAAGATACAGAAAGCCCAACAATTCCTTCGGGAAAAGACGATGCAGCATCCGGTGGTGCAATGGATGAAAACGGGACTGGACCGTCTCCTTCGGGAAAAGACGATGCAGCATCCGGTGGTGCAATGGATGAAAACGGGACTGGACCGTCTGAGCCGGAAATTTTCGGGAGATCCGCAGTGGAAGTCAGGAAATGAGAGAAAACGCTATAATGGGCGCCCCAGGGTGCTGGTGGCAGGCAGGAACTATTGTTCCAACCTGAGCATTGCGCGTTCCCTTGGCGAGGCGGGATACGAAGTCGAAGTGATGCATGTCTATCAGACACTGCCGGGTGAACAGGAGAAATTGCGCGGCATTGAGGTAGAGCGGTTCAGCAAATATGTCAAGGCATATTATGTGGTCCTCACGAAGCGTGATGACAAAACATTGGCCGATGAACTCATAAAAAATGCTGATAAAGTCAACAGGATGCTTTTGATTCCTGCAGATGATCTCGTAGCCGCTGTGGCTGACAAATATTATGGCAGGTTGAAGAAATACTACATCCTTCCGAACGTGTCGGACAGGCAGGGTGGGATCAATTATCTCATGTCGAAGCACGTCCAGAAAAAGCTGGCAGAGGAGGCGGGACTTCCCGTCCTGAAGAGCTGCCTGATTCACGCGGAGAGAGGGCATTTTGAAATTCCCGATACTATTTCCTATCCCTGCTTCATCAAGCCTGATGTCAGCCGTCTGGCGGCGAAGTCCAGGATGCACCGTTGTGACAGCAAGGAGGAACTTTCCGGATGGCTGACGGTCCTTTCCCGCCGGAAGGAGATCTCCATGCTGGTGGAAGATTACGTGGACATTGTCAATGAGTATTCTATCCTGGGGGTCAGCACGAAGCAGGGTGCCATAGGTCCTGCTGCCTTTGTGGCAGTGAGAGGCGGCACAAAGGAGCACCGGGGCGTGGCGCTTACGGGAAGGATACTGGATATATCGGAACTTCAGCCGTTGGCGGGAAAACTCATCGATTTCGTGGGAAGCCTGGATTTTGACGGGTTGTACGACATAGATCTGATTGAGGCGGCAGACGGCAGGATTTACTTTGTGGAGCTTAATATGCGGCTGGGTGCCTCCGGCTATGCTTTCTGCAAATGCGGCGTCAATCTGCCGGGCATTTTTGCGGACTATATGATATATCACAGGCCCCTGGATTTCGGGGTAAAGGTGCAGTCGCCCGGGAAAATCTTCGTCAGCGAGAAGGTTTTGATTGATGAGTACGCCGGAGGGCGGATTGAAAAAGGTGATTGGCAGGAAATACTGAACGAATCGGAAATTTTCTTTATCAAAAACGACACGGATCCGAAGCCCTACAAGAATTTTAAGAGATATTTCAGGGTAGCGAAGAAACAGAGAAACGTGCCCAAGGAAGCCTCTGTGGCGGAACTTCCGCTGGAAGAACGGATGCGTCTTGCGGACCGGGAAGCCGTCGATTCTGTCATGAAAAAGACTTATTGGTCGGAGGAAACGGCAATCCAGAGAATGGAAGATGCCAGGGGAAAATACGGCATTTCCTACACAGACTACGATGCGAGAAATCTTTGCCGGATTCCTGCAGAGGAACTTGGAAAATATCTTGAGGAGCAGGATCTCCTCTGGCGGCAGAGGCAGGAGGCTGTTGCATCTGTCATGGAGAGAGCCGGATGGGAGCACAACGATGCCCAGTCGAAGATGATGAAGGCGTGGAAACAGTACGGCGTCAGTTTTGTGCTTTACGACAGGCTGAACCTCTGGGATATTCCGGTGAAAGAGCATAAGACCTATCTTGCGTGTGTTGAGAAGACCCATTGTACAGAGCGAGAATATCGAAGATACAGTATGGGGAAAATGCGGCAGAAATTGCGGGATAAGATTTTCCTGAATGCACTTTCCAGTCGGCTGGATAATGAATACAACAGGAATCAGGAATTCCTAGAGATACTGGAGCAGCCTGAGCAGTTCTATCGTACTTTCCGACAGTTTATCCGGAGGCCCTGGTGCTTCAGCAATAGCGTATCCGGCCCGCAGTTTGCCGAGACTTTTGAAGGATGCAGCCGGGTATTGTACAGACCCATCAACGGGGAAAAGAAGGAAATCGTGGAGTTTTCGTTCAGTGGCTACAGCGCACTGGCTCTCCACGAGAAACTTCTTTCTATGGAGCCTGGACTTGTGGAAGCATGCCTGGTACAGCATGGGGAACTGGAGAATCTGTCACCGGGAGCCATGGCGAAGATCAGGATTGTCACCATAGCTCAGGAGCAGGCTGCGCCGTCAAGTGCAGAACCTGCGGATATTGCCTATGCAGTTCTGAGGACGGGGGCAGGTAAGGGGCAGAATCATCAGTTCTATGATGGAGAGCTGTTTGCCGTGATTGACCAGGAAACAGGAACCGTTGTGACAGATGCTTCCGATGCGGAATGCACGCGGTTTGTTACCCACCCTCTTTCTGGTATGGAATTCAGGGGATTTCAGATTCCCATGTTCCGGGAGGCGGTTGAAATGGTGCAAAAAGCCATCAGGAGAACCAAGGCCTGGGGATATCTCGGCTGGGATATTGTTATCACAAAGGAAAAGCCCGTCCTTGTCAGCGTAACTTCCCATCCGGCTCCCGTTCTTGTCAGCGCTCCCTATGCGCTGGAGAAAGAGGGCATAAGGGAAAAGATGCAGAGTTATTTGCAGGAAGACTGTCTGCCGACAGAAGGGGAAAAGGTATCATGAGAAGCTGTACTTGGAAGCGCCGCATCATCGCCGGCATTCTGGCGGCAGGCATAGCGATGTCTGCCATTCAAGTCGAGGCATGTACGCTCTTTGCTGCCCAGGGGGATTGTGTTGCGGGAGGAGGAACCCTGATCGCCAAAAACAGGGATGAAATTCCCGCACCCCAGAAGGCAGCGCTGGTGGAAAACGGCAGGTACAGATATTATGGCATCTTCACGAAAACAGCCAAAGGCTGGGGACTTCGCGGTGGTGTGAATGAGGAAGGGCTGGCCGTTTTTTCAGCAACGGCCAGTGCCATTCCCAAGGAGCTGAGAAGCCGGAAGAATTCTGTCGGGGTTGGCGCGCTTCACCGTATGCTTTCCCGGTGTGGGAGCGTGGAGGAGGCATTGCAGAAGAAGGAGTGCTTTCGCTATCCGCAGTTTCTGATGCTGGCAGATGCCCGTGAGATTGCCTATGTGGAGATTGGGATGGATGATTTCCGGATACGTCGGATGAAGAATGGTACCCTTGTCCATACCAACCATTTTCTGGAACATGATATGCAGAAGGATAATCTGAAAAGCCTCTCTGGCAGTATGAAGCGTTATGAGCGGATGAAAATGTTTCTGGATGGGAGGGAAGCTCCCTATGATATGGACGATTTCATTTGCTTCAGTGAAGATCCCAAAATATGGAGAAAGGGGAAAGACCTCCGCACCTCCCAAACTCTGGCCGTTATGGCAGTGCATATCCAGGAAAATTCTATTCCGGAGATCTATGTGAAGATGCGCCGTGAACCTGGAGATGCTGGACGGGAGGAAGTTGTTAGAGTGGCGGGGGAAGAGGTGTTTGAGTAAGTGATTGGTGTTTTTGATATGCAAGCTGAGATTGTATAGAGGGGGAAGTATATATGGAACGTATGTCTGAAGCAAATAGATGCCGTGTCCAGAAGGTCTGTGAAAAGACGGGCTGGGATTTTGACTATGCAAAAAAGAAAATGCTTCAAGCGAAAGAAAATGTAGGGGCGAATTTTGAATATTACTTAGGCTTTAAACTTTGGGAGTTTACTGAGGATGAACAACGTACATTTTTCCTAAAGAGGGATGCGGATTTAATTGTTAGTAAATTTAATACTAACAAGGATAATGTGCGTGTAGCTTGGAATAAAAGTCGTTTTATAAAAAAGTTCGGTAAATATTTAGGACGTATATGTTTATCTACCTCTGATTTGAAGCTTGAAGAATTTATTCAAGCTTTTAAAAATGAGAAAAAAATAGTTTACAAGCCATCATCTCGCTCAGGTGGAGCTGGTATTAAGGTTTATGATCTCACTACGAATAGCATTGATAATGTATACCGAGAAATTTCACTGATGAAAGATGGAGTCGTTGAAGGATTTATCAAGCAACATCCAGATATGCAGAAATTGTCTGTTAAGGGTGTAAATACAATAAGGATGGTTACCCTTTATACAAATGAATCTTTCAGCGGAATTGAAACGAACAAAGCTTACATTATGTATGCAGCAGTTCGCATGTGTCAGGGAGATACATATTTTGATAATACACATCAAGGTGGAATGGTTGCTAATATTAATCTTGATACAGCAGAAATTGAAACAGATGCATTTGATTATCAGCACAGAAGACATACAACACATCCGGACACAGGTGTTAAAATTAAAGGATTTAAAATACCATATTTTTCAGAGGCAAAAAAAATGCTTGAAGAAGCAGCGAAGATAGTTCCTGGATATTTTGGATGGGATGTTGCTATTACTGAAAATGGGCCAGTAATAGTTGAGATGAATTCACACCCTGGAGTAGGGATTTTACAATTACCATTTGTCCACGAAAGAAAAGGCATGCGATATGTTATGGAAAAACTTATTAATGCCAAGCCGATACGCATGGAAAGTCCAAAAGAACCAGAAAAACCGTATGGATTAAAAATATCTGATATATCAAAAGACGGGATAGAATTCTATTGGAAAAAGCTCTCTGTTGCAGATGGTTATGAGGTATTTAGGGGGTATGCTCCAGAGGGGCCATTTGAACTAATATATAGAGCAGAGAGAAGGAACATAGGAACCTATCGTGACAATGATTTTGATCATGATAAAAAGATTGTATATTACACTGTAAGAAGTTTTGTCCGCAATAATAATGGAGATTTGTCCTTTAGTGTCAAGGTCCCTCCAGTTGCAGCTGAATATGTATCTGAACTTCGCTTGGATAGAGAGGCTACCTATCTCTATGATGGAACCACCAGGCAGTTGAAGGCTGTCTATGGTTGGGGGGAACCGCAGGATGGAGTATGGTCGAGCACGAATGAATCCATAGCAAAGGTGAGCACAAACGGAGAGATTACTGGAATTGCTTCCGGGGCATGCGATATAGTCTATGAAAGCGAATCTGCGGGCGGAAGTGTTTCTCATAAGGTGGTTGTGAACCGTTGTGCCGAAGAGAAACTTCACGAATTCCCCGTTCGCTATCATAAGAATCTCGAAACTGGTTACTGGGAAAATGCATCTGCAATCAAGAATAATACCGCAGTCATAATGATGGTTGGGGATTTGATGTGTGGAAAAACACAAATGAACACACAGTATACAGAGGAGCATGGCTGGGATTTCTGTGACAGCTTTGAGTATGTTAGAGAAATTACCAAGGATTCTGATTTGGCGGTTGGAAATCTGGAAACATTGCTTGCTTCTGGATGGCCGTATATGACGGATGAAACATACATAGACAACTTCAACAATTGCAATGCAACTTCTAGGTATCTTGAAGCAGTCCAATACGGGGGCTTTGATGCTGTTATCATGTCTAATAACCACAATTGTGATGGAGGAATACGAGCACTTCAGGAAACAATTGAACAGGTGGACAGGTACGAACTTATTCAAACTGGTGCTTTTAGAAACGAGTATGAGGAAAGATTCTTCATTGCTGATGTCAATGGAATCAGGGTGGGTTTTCTCGCATATATGTCGATGGATACAGGATTCAATGGAAAAGATATTGATTGGAATGAACGCGAGAAATCTATACATTTGAATATATTTTCAAAACAGAAAGCACAAAAAGATATAGAAGAATGTCGAAGGAAAGGTGCAGAATATGTTATTGCATATATGCATTGGGGAAAGAAAAATTTCAGGAAAATAACTCGTATGCAAGAAAAAGAAGCACATGAAATAGCTGAGGCTGGTGCAGATTATATCATAGGATCAAATCCTCATCTAGTTCAAGTGTATGACTTATTGAATACTAGTGATGGAAGAAAAGTTCCATGTTTCTATTCGGTAGGGAATTTTCAGGCTGTAATGAATCAAGTGCAAGGGAATAGAGAGTCTGTTCTTGTGCGAATTTGCCTGCGTAGAGATGCGTTTGGGAAAGTAAGGCTAATGAATAATCATTATATACCTTGCCATACCTATAGAAATATTGGAAAGTCTAATTGGGCACCTGTCGCAGTTTCGGATGCTTATAATACAAGTTTAAATAAAATAAGGAAACATGAATTCTACTCATATATTACATCTACTATAGGCTCGAAAATATGTATTTATACCAAGAATGAGATGTTGGGCAATGTGTGTGTTACAAGAGCGGATGAGAAGTATATCGATGAAATTCTTTTATTGTATAGAGCACGTATCAAGTGGCTTCAAGATGAAGGGTATTCACAATGGAAGAATTACATTAAAAACCATCCGAGGGATTCGTTTCTCAAGCTAATTCAGAATAGAGAATACTACGTTCTGAAAAACGGCGAAGAAATCATCGGAGGCTTTTGTGTGAATTCGGACAGTGAATCTTGGAGAGATAAGGAAACAGATTCATATTATTTGAGCAGGGTGGTAACTAAAATTGGCTATAGCGGCATTGGACGGTTAATTGCAGATTATGCAAAACAGCTGACGAGAGATACAAACAAACACACCTTACGCTTGGAATGCCTTTATTCCAATAAAAAATTAAATAATATTTGGGATGGATATGGCTTTTCGTTCGTGAAAGATGTTAAAAGAAAATCCCATTTTTCTTTACGCGAATGGAAGTGCCAAGAATAGTATAGAATCTGAAGGTGCGATATGGAAAACATATTTGACGAAATTGATGCATGCGAGAATATTGATGAACTAAATAATATACGCACTCGCTATAGCGATACCTATTACGTGAATATTTTTTGGAACTCTCGCAAGAAAGCACTGAGAGCGACAACATCTCTGGAAAAGAAAAAGGCATTGACAAAATGCCGATATATCAATCACATCTATGCATCATACATTCCGGTGACGTATGGGTGTCAGCGTTTTCGTTCTCCGCATGGGTTTCGGGGAATCGCAATATCGTCACGCGCAAAAATCGGAAAAGGATGCACTATTTTCCAAAACGTTACAATTGGTTCAAACACCCTGGCGGACAGCAAATCATCAGGATTTCCCGTAATTGGCGATAATGTCTATATTGGAGCAGGTGCCACGATTATAGGGGATGTAAAGATAGGAAACAATATGCGGATAGGGGCTGGATGTTGTGTGACGAGAGATGTGGAAGATAATTGCACGGTCGCACAGGGAAAACCTATAGTGATTCAGAAGCACCACATACAGGATAACACGTTCCTCACACCATCTCAGTACCTTAAAAAACGTGCACAAATAACAGATGTCTCCCTGGGGGGGATGGTGTTAAATGGAGCAGACGAAAGATGATACAAGCAGGCATTTCGTACTCTATTTGCGGGAGATTTGATTCTGTTGGAGAATCAGGTAAAACGCGGTTATCGTGGGGGCGTGTATGATTTTACGTATATGTTTGATTGAATATACCAAGGTCACTATAAGTCAGGCAAATTGTTTCATCGGCGTGATGGGACCCTTCGGAGGTATCTCGGAAACTATACTAGCAAAGCAAATATGGAGACGGTACTCATCTTTATGTAAAATATCCTGATGAGTTTACCGATGCCATAAAATGGACGGGATTAGATGAGGCAATATGGAATATCTGAGCTATACAAGAATTGAGGTGTTGGAAGATGAAGAATAATTTGAATGAAATTTCCAGGCAAGTACGTCCTGAAAAATCATTAATTAGATATATGATGCAACTAACTGGGTGGAATTCATACGACTCATATTGCAGATTAATAAGTCTGGCAAAAGAAAATGAGATTGAATTTCAAGAAGTCATAAAGAAGAAATTATATCGTGAGTATAAATTGAATGCAGCACGTGAAAGTTTGAATTCAAATTCATGTGTAAAAATGAAAGAAAATATGCTCGCTCTCATGGATAAAGAAACTTTCTTGGAATCATTTTTTACAAGCAAGCAAAAAGAAAGTATAAATAATTTTCGGCAAAATAAAATTTCGATGAGAGATTTATTTTAATACTTAGAGATTAATGATGAATCTTTCTCTGAAAACGATGAAATCATAAATGAAAGATTGAAATTTATACCATATAAAACAAAAGATAATGATGTGTTTTGTTGTGTTTATACCAAATGGATAGAAACCATTCAGAAGAAAAATTTAAAGTGTATTATTGGACTTCCAATACATAAGAAACTGTTAAATGTTGGTAATACACCATTTGTCTTACGCCCGTACCTATTCAGTTATATATTGGATCTTGCTGAGATTTGGAAAACAAATTTTAAAGCAAAAACAATTTGTATTTCTGGTAGCGTAGGAAAAACAACTACGACGGAAATGATTGGTGGTGTATTGGAACCTGATTTAAAAGTTTATAGGGCAACGGGAAGTCAAAATACCGAAATAAGAATTTGCCAATTTGTGTTTGAACTAAAAAAAGATATTGAAATTTATATTCAGGAATGCTCAGGATCGTTTTCAGGACAATTAGAGAAAAGTTCCAGGGTTCTGCATCCCGATATTTTTGTATTAACTAATGTTGGGAGTGGGCATATAGGTAATTTCCGCGGAAATATTGAACTGCTTTTATATGAAAAATTGGCATTGGACAGAAATGCTTCTGATAATGGTATTGGTGTAATCAATTGGGATAATGAGCTTTTAAAAAAGGCAAACTATCAACATCGAATTATAAAATGTGCAATATATGACAAAACAGCGGATTTTATTGCTGAAAATATTGTTGAAAAAAACGGAACGATAGAATTTGATATCGTTGAAAATGGCAGAGGTAATGTCAGAACAAAGATCCTCTTGAATGTTCCTGGAATTCATAATGTGTATAATGCAATGTCAGCTTTTGCTGTAGGATTATTGTCTGGAGTTTCTAGGGAAAACATAGCGAGGAACTTGTCATCATATAAGACAAGTAGATTTCGTCAAAATCTTGTGCAACTGAATGGGACAAAAGTGTATTTAGATTGCTATAATGCATCCAAGGAATCTATAAATGCAGCTTTAAGTACTGTGGATAATATAGAAGCTTTAGATGGAAAGAAAAAGATTGCTGTAATTGGAGATGTTGCAGAATTAGGTGTAGCTTCTGAAAAAATACATCGAGAAATTGGTGAACTGGTTTCTAAAACAAAATCGGTGGATGAAGTTATATTTTATGGACCAAACATGAGGTTCTCGATGGAAGAAGCAAGCAAAAATGGAATCTGTTGCAGGCATACTGAAGATAGAAATGAACTTAGAAAGTGGCTTGAAGAAAAATTCCTTGAAACAGGATTGATTCTTTTTAAAGGAAGCCATGTGATGGCATTGCATCGGACGGTAGATGATTTATATGGTACGGATTATTATGCCTATGATTCAGATGGTAAAATTATTTGTGACGAAATGGGAAATTATAAGCGCATTGAAAACTATGGATGCGTACTAATTAAAGTCAATAGTTCAAACAAAACAATAACTGTTCCAGAATTTGTTGACGGATTATATGTACGGATCTTGGGAAGAGGTGTATTCCAAGGGAAGGCGGTAGAGCGTATTGTTCTTCCGAATCAATTAAGATGTATTTCTGCAAAATCGTTATTTGGATGTAAGATGCTAAAAAGAATTGGTTTTCCTAAATCTTTAAAATACATTGGACAAGAAGCTTTTTATGGTTGTGAATCCTTAGAAGAAGTGGACTTGTCGCGTGGGTGCTCTACGATTGAGAGTAATGCATTCAAAAACTGCAAAAATCTAAAAAAGGTAATCTTGCCAGAGTCCTTGAAAACTATAAATGATACGGCATTTGATGAAAATGCAGATATTGTTATTTGTTGTCCGCATGGCTCCTATGCGGAAAAGTGGGCGACGGAAAGAAATTTTAAGGTTCATGAAATTTAATTGGAGGAAAATGATGGATTTTGGAAAAATTATTGTTGTGATGGGGGGAACTTCTACAGAGGCAGAGGTTTCTCGTAAGACAGGGAATGCAATCTTAAAGGCACTTTTAGCGAAAGGCTATGATGCAGAGGGAATGGAACTTGTTCCGGAAACTTTTGCAGAGAGCATTCAAAAAAGTGGATGCAAAGTCGTATTCAATGCTGTGCATGGAAAATACGGAGAGGATGGCAGCTTGCAGGGAACCTTGGATATGCTTGGCATTCCCTATACAGGTTCTGGAGTATTGGCTTCTGCTATTACTATGGATAAGATTGCAACTAAACGCATTTTTTTGGCAGAGGGAATTTCAACGCCGGATTTTCTTGTCTGTTATCGGAATGATATGAGTGATGCTGTTTTGGCAAGGATTCGGGAAAAATTCTCGTTTCCTGTTGTTATCAAAGCGCCTTCTCAAGGCTCAAGTATCGGCGTGCATATTGTAGAGCGTGAAGAAGAGTTGGCTTCCGCTATGGAAGAAGCTTTCTCTTATAGCAATGAAATCCTTGTGGAGAAATTTATCCGAGGAAGGGAGTTGACGGTAGCCGTTTGGGGTACGGAAGAGGTAGAGGCATTTCCTGTGATTGAAATTACTACGCTGTCCGGGCGCTATGACTATGCCAGCAAGTATACGAAGGGTGCTTCCACACATATTGTTCCTGCAAAAATATCCGACCAAAAAACAAAAGAAATTCAAGAGTTGGCTCAGAGGGCTTTCCGTGCGTGTGGATGCCGTGGCATTGCGCGTGTCGATGTCATGCTGGATGAGAAGGATATACCCTATGCCATTGAAGTCAATTCTGTTCCCGGAATGACGGAGAATTCCTTGGTTCCGGATGCTGCAAGAGCCGTGGGAATGAAATTTGAGGATTTATGCGAAAAGTTGCTTGAAATGGCAAATACTTTGTGAAAAATGAAGGACGTGTGATTACTATGCGCTATAGGACAGATTTCCCGGTGGAAAAGTACCCCAGCCTTTACCAATCAATTGTTGGGCAATGTTGGAATGCGCAACAATTGGCGGAAATTACGGGGGGAGAATGGATAGTCCCCCCCCCCCCATCTTGGTATGTAAGATCGGTATCGTATAATGGATGGGGAATTGATGATTTGCCTGGTCCGATATTAGATATCGCCATTTCTTCTAGGTTGTTGCGACGACAGGCACCTTTTTTTGCTGGTGCTGTTGTGGGACGGCCAATTGAGGATTTGCCGACAGGATTTCCACAGTTGCTGGTGAAGAATCCGGCTACTGCAATGATTGAGCTTGGCTTTGCCGCCAGAAGAAGATTTCGGGGGAAATTGATTGCGGTAACTGGCAGCTGTGGAAAGACAACTACGGTTGCAATGATAAAGAAAATTTTATCAAAAGATCATTATGTGCCGTCTACGTTTAGGACATACAACCATTCCTTTGGCATTGGAATGTTACTGGCAAATTTATGCATGGATACGGAGTTTGCCGTTGTTGAGGAAAGCCATGCTTTTCTTCAGCAATTTGCCTCAGCAGCTGATTTAAAGCCACATGTGGCTGTGATTACCAGCATAGTCGAGGCACATTTGAATGATACAAAAGACCTGGAAAACATTGCTAGAATCAAGAGTAGTATCTTTCATGGAATGGAGCCGGGAGGATATGCTGTTGTCAATAGAGATTGTCCTTATTTCGAGTTGATTCTTGGGGAAGTGGAGAAGGCAAAGCTTCAATTGATTACCTTTGGTCTGCATCCTGAGTCAATGATAAAAATTGGCAGATTGGCAGATGGGGAAAAGATTTCGGTTTTTGGGAAAGAATATATTTTGAAATGTCATGTTTCTCCCTACCAGATTTTAGACGCACTTGCAGCAATCGGGGTATCTGAAGCCCTAAAAATTCCTATGCAGGATGTTTTGCCAGAATTGGAATCTTATGAGAGCGTCAATGGGCGAAATAAGATTCAAAATATGACTTATTATGGGAAGCACATCACGGTTATAAACGGAACTTTTAATGCAAATGAGGCATCCATGCGAGATGGGCTGAAGTATTTAGCACAGATTGGCAAACAAGAGGATTCACGGGTCGCAATTCTTGGCGATATTGCGGAGTTGGGCGAGCGTGCTGTTCCTATTCACAAAAATTTGGCCAAAGATATTATTTCCTGTCGGGTGAACCGTGTGATTTTGAGCGGAACATATATGCGCTATTTATATGATGAGGTAAAAGAATTATGTAATTGCGTTTGGTTTCCATCGCTCAAAGATCTTATGACGAATTTAAAACAATATTTAAAGGAAGATGATGTAGTATTTATCAAATCATCACATTCTACGCAGTTTCATAAAATTGTAAATCATATTCAGAGGCAATATGCAGATGAAACTATGCGCAGCGCCATGCAAGTAACAGCTTCGCATCAGGAAAATCTTTTGGAACAGATGACAGCAAGTGCAGTAATTGCTATTGATTTAACCAATCATCAGACTTGTTATGAGAAGAATGCAGATATGAAATTGTATCCTGCATCACTGACAAAAATGCTGACATGCATAATTGCACTGGAACGATGCGACATGGAAGAGATCTGCAGGCGTAGAGCAGATGACTTGATTTTTAGCGATAAAAATTACGCAGCGCTTGTCAAGGAGAGCGGATGCTATATGAAGTTAGGAGAACTTCTGAAAGGAATGATGCTGCGGTCAAATAATGAAATGGCAGAGGCTGTGGCAAGGCATGTGAGTGGCTCTATACAAAATTTTTCTATTCTCATGAATGAGAAGGCAAGACAGATTGGACTTAGCGAGAATTCACATTTTGCTAATCCTCATGGCATAGACAATATCCATCATTATTCTACGGCACGGGATATGGCAAAATTGGCAGCATATTGCTGGAGAAATGAACAGTTTCGTGCTTTGGCAGGAATGAAGGAATCTGTACTGACATACTTATACCCGCCACGGAAGATTCGTATAAAAAATACGAATGAGATGCTGCATTATTATGAGGGTTGCAAAGGTATAAAAACAGGAATAACTCCTAAAGCAGGCGGGAATCTGTGCACTCTTGTTGAGCGTAATAATCGAAAAATCTTATCAGTTGTTATGCATTCGGAGAATGGAGTGACTAGATTTACTGATACAGCTAATTTGATGAATTATATTCTGATGTAATGAGAGTTGCAATATGGAAACCACTTTCTTCAAACCTTCTCAATAAATGAAGAAACGCACACAGATACCTGTTGATTTACCATGAAAGGGGGCAAATCCTGTCTGTTGCTGCAACAGGCGACTGGGGAGTAAGACTGCTATGGTTTGGAAGAATAAGTTCCATGAACGGATCAATGAATTGTGGAAACGGGCCAAAGACGAGAATCGCAAACTGACGCAGGCTGAGTATGCCGGGCGCCTGGGGGTCACAAGAAATGCTCTTATGGGCTGGCTTCGGGGATCTGGGCAGCTGGATGCAGACGGCCTTGTCCGCATTGCCTGCACAGAAAATGTCAGCCTGTCTTGGTTGCTGGGGGATGAACGGCCCAAAACTCAGAATGAGCTGCTCCAGGATGAGCAGACTATGCTGCAGCTTTTTAGAAGCGTCAGCTCAGAGCACAAAAATAATCTGCTGGTGCTGGCTCAGCTATTTCAAAAGCATGATGGATAGCAACCGCACAATAATACGGTGTATTAAATTTTTCCTCACAGATTAGATTACATCCCCAGCATATATACAGGATACGTCCAGGCTTCCTCGTTGATAGGGCGCATCTTTTCGCAAGTATCTATAACCAGCCCGGTTTTTATGGGCTGGTTGTATTTTTTTAGGACAGAGAAATTCTTGGTGGGGCTGTTGGGATTCAGGCCTTTTTTTATTTCTATGGGATAGATACTGTCTTGCTGGACATAGATAAGGTCTACCTCTTTTTGGTCTATATCCCTGTAGTAGAAAAGATAAGCCTTGGGGTCAAGGCCGTGGGCATGGGCGTTTTTCAGGATTTCGCTTACCACATAGGTTTCGAAGAAAGCACCACTCATGGCGCAGCTTTCCAGCATTTCGGCATTGGGCCATTTACAGAGATAGGCGCAGAGGCCCGTATCCATGAAATAGACCTTTGGAGCCTTGATGATGCGCTTGGACATTTTGGCCATATAGGGTTGCAAGAGAAAGATAATGCCGGAGGTTTCAAGTATGGAAAGCCATCTTTTGCAGGTGCGGGTGTCGATGCCCACGGCATTGGCTAGCTCTCCGGGATGGAATTCTTGGGCGGTGCGCAGGGCCAGGAGGGAAATGAAGTTGCGGAAGGTAAGTTCATTGTCGGCGGCGATTATTTTGCGGATGTCTTTCTCGATGTAGGTATTGACATAGGACTTGAAGTATAGTTCTCGCTCGGATACTTGGGTGCAGATGTCCGGCATACCGCCTTGGAAGATGTCCGCAAAGATTTCCTTGCGGGAGCGATAGGGGATTTTCAGTTGTTTCTCACGCTTGAGCAGTAGGGGGATTTCCGGCTGAAAAAGGCTGCCGATGGAGTTTTGCTTTTCTGCTTGGGAAAAGGAGGTCATTTCCAGGATCCCGCAGCGTCCGGCCAGTGAATCAGATACCCCTTGCTGGAGTTCGAAGCGGTTGGAGCCACTGAGAATATACATGAGCTGTCGAGTCTGGTTGCTGTTCAGCCAGGCTAGCCGCTGTTCGTCTATGCGCTTCTTTATCTCATCGAGCAGCAGAGGAGCTTTTTGTATTTCATCAATGACTAGGGGCCAGCCGTAGGTTTCGAGGAACAGCTTGGGATTGTTTAGGGCAAGGTTGCGATCCTCTGCATCGTCTAAGGTAACTTTGGCGTAGTTTTCGCCAAAGATGTGATTGATGGTGGTGGACTTGCCTACTTGTCTGGCACCGTATATGACAATGCAGGGAAATGATTCGCCCATCTTCTTGATGGCTTCTTCAATAGTACGATTTATATACATATTTTGTTACCTTTCGATCAAATCAGCAGTGGATTGTTTGTTTAATCGAAGTATAGCAAAAAAATCCGATTAAATCAACAGTGGAATGTCGATTTAATCGGACTGCCCTTTTGAAAATGAGGTCTTAGAAGAATTTTCCCATCATGCCCAGCAGGAGGCCGCAGACGCCTGAGCCTGCCAACAGTTTGATGACGCTGACCTTCAGGCGTACGGCGATGAAGGTGGCTATGAGCATGATGATGCCGATGGGGTCGAGGTTTTCGAGGGGACTGGCGGGCAGGGTTTCTTCGTTCCAGAGGGAGAGGATGACGAAGCCCAGGCCGGCTGAGCAGATGAGGGCGATGACGGCGGGGCGCAGGCCGTTCAGGATGCCGCGGATGATGCCGATGTCACCGTACTTGAAAAAGAGCTTGGCCACGATGATGCAAAGAATCAGGGAGGGAGTGACGAAGCCAAAGGTGGCCAGGATGGCACCGGCTGTGCCTGCCACTTTCATGCCGGCGAAGGTGGCGGCGTTGATGCCGATGGGGCCGGGGGTCATTTGGGAGATGGTGAAGATATCCACGAACTCGCTGAGGGTCAGCCAGTGGTTGCCGTCCACCACGGCGGCCTGGATGAGAGGCATGGAGGCATAGCCGCCGCCTACGCAGAAGAGGCCTACTTTCACGAATTCCCAGTAAAGCAAAAGATAAATCATAGTAAGCCTCCTCAGTTATATCTGGCGCTGCGCATAAAGGCGAGGCCAATAAGGCCGTCCAGCACTACCAGCAGCATGATGTTGATATCGAAGCAGTAATTGGCGATAAAAGTGCCTGCGATGATGGCCAGTGGCAGAGCCAGTTTCTTTTTCAGCTGCTTCTTCAGGAGGTCATAAGCCACGTTCACGATGATGGCCGTGGCACCGCACTGCATGCCCTTCAGGGCGTAGCGCACGTATTCGTTGTTGGCGAAAAGTTCATAGAAGCAGGAAATGATGGAAATGGTGATCAGCGGCGGCAAGATGGTGGCGAAAAGGGCGGTGAGGGTGCCAGCAAGTCCCGCCATGCGATAGCCCAGCATGATGGCGGAGTTGCAGGCCACCACCCCCGGCATGGACTGGGCAATGGAAACCAGGTTCAGGGTTTCCTTGTCGTCCAGCCAGCCGTATTCGTCAACATATTTGGCCCTTAGCAGGGGGATGATTACAAAGCCGCCCCCCACGGTAAAGGCGCTGATGAGAAAGGTGGATTTGAAAAGCTCCCAGAAAAAATGGGGCGTGGATTTTCGCACTTGGGCAAGTTCTTCTTCGGACATGAAATTCCTCCTTATGAATAATGCTTTATAATTATAACACTATGCTCATATCTTAAAAGACTTTTTAGACAAATTTCATACAATACCCTTGCCAACCGTTATGGCAGGTGTTAGCCTTTTGGTAAGTAACTATATAAAAAATATTGATTGAGAGTATAACTATTAGGATTGCTCCGTAAATCGTAGGCCTTACCTGCCCCGTGAAACGGGGAAGGGGGACCGCCGTTAGGCGGTGGAAGGGGCGAAGGTAACGTAACGGCTTCGATTCCCCCTTCCACCGGCTTCGCCGGTCCCCCTCCCCCGCAAGCGGTGGAGGTAAGACATACTAGAAGAGTAGTTCTCCTAAATATAAAAATACACTGCTCACAAGTATAATATAGCAAGGAGTAGGTGAAATGATAGACCTGAATAATTGTCGCCTATGCCCTAGGGATTGCGGCGTGGATAGATATAAGGGGACCGGCTTCTGTGGGGCAGGAGATAAGGCTAGGGTGGCCCTTGTCTCCCTGCATCCTTGGGAGGAACCCTGCCTCACGGGTGAAAAGGGGGCGGGGACGGTGTTCTTCTCCTATTGCAACCTGCGCTGCTGTTTCTGCCAGAACCATGAAATCAGCCACGGGGGCAAGGGGGAGGAAGTGACTGAGGTGCGTCTGGCTGAGATTTTCCTGGAGCAGCAGGAGCGGGGGGCGGCCACGCTGGATTTGGTGACACCCACCCACTATGTGCCACAGATCATCAGCGCCCTTGGCCTTGCCAGGGCCAAAGGATTCAGACTGCCTGTGGTCTACAATTCCAGCGCTTATGAAAAAGTCGGAACCATCGAAGCCTTGAAGGGCATGGTGGATATCTACCTGCCGGACTTGAAATATTTCAGCGGGGAAAGCGCCAGGGCTTACTCTGAGGCAAAGGATTATCCTGAGACTGCCAAAGCTGCCATCAGGGCCATGTTCCATCAGGTGGGGCCCCTGCAGTTCCGTGAGGACGGCAGTCTTGAGAGCGGCGTTATTGTCCGTCACATGGTGCTGCCAGGACACCGCCATGAGAGCATGGAGATTCTGGACTGGCTCTGGCAGGAGTTTGGGGATGAGGTGCAGCTAAGTCTCATGAGCCAGTATACCCCCATGTATCGGGCAGGAGAGCATAAGAACCTGAGCCGCCGCCTTACCACCTTTGAGTACGATTCTGTGGTGGAGCACGCGTTGAAGTTGGGCATTACCCGCTGCTACACCCAGGAACGCCGCGCTGCCAGCGAGGAATACGTGCCGGAGTTCGACGGCAGGGGCGTAAGGAGGCAGCCATGAGAGGATATGTGGACGAAAATCTTTGCGTAGCCTGCGGCCTCTGCGCCCAAGCCTGCCCCGAAGGCTTCCGCATGGGAGAGCAGGGGGTGGCAGAGGGTTATCGGGAACTGCCTGATTATGCCATAGACGATGCCCTGCAGGCAGCAGAGGACTGCCCGGTGGGGGCGATCAGGATAGGAAAATAATGCGAAAAAGCGAAAGCTTGCTACACGGTTTGGGCTGGTAGTATAATTGAATAAAGGGAGTGAATGGGATGCGGATATATTTTGATACTTGTTGCTACAACAGACCCTTTGATGATTTATCACAGAAGAGGGTACAGGAGGAAGCAGATGTAATATTGGCCATTGTTGCCCGCGCCTATTTGAATGATTGGGCAATAGTAGGCAGTGCTGCTCTGATGATGGAAATAGCAGCAATCTCAGATGAAGTTCGCAGGGAAAAGGTGTCTATAATGTACAGGATTGTCACAGAATCCGTGAAACGGGATGATTCTGTGATAGAAAGGTCAAAATATCTGCAACAGGAAGGAATGCACCCGATGGATAGCATTCATGCAGCCTTGGCTGAAAAGGCACAAGCTGTTTTCCTGACAGTTGACGATAAGCTGCTGAAAATATGCAAGAGATTGGGGCTTAATGCGATGAGTCCTGTGGAATGCCTAAGGGAGGTCGTTCAAAATGAAGGTTAATATCGAAAATCCTGCAGAAGTGGAGATGGTGGGGATGCTCGCTCTGCAGAAAGCCCTGGGACCTGTAGGCACAGTACGATTTCTTCAGCGTCTGAGTAAGGGAACTGGAGATTATACAAAGGAGAAATACGAAAGAAAAGAGCTTTCTATGGAGGAAGTTATGGCTGGCATGGATGCTATAGAATCTGCCCAGGAAAAGTGATTTTCGGGGGCGGTATTTTAGCGCCTGGAGACCTTTTTCGTGTGTGAATCGGATCGTCGCGTTATTCGCGGCGGTTTTTCTTTTGCCTCGGTAGGAAATTGGGCCGGTGCTATTGGCTTGAGGGGCTATCAAGATTTTGTCTGTCGACAAAATCTGAACAGTTGCGTTATAATGTATAATAGTTGTTTATAATAAGAAATGGGAGGAATCATAATGTTCGGTTTAGGTGTACCGGAACTTATTATCATTTTGATCATCGGCCTGGTGCTTTTTGGTCCTGGCAAGCTGCCTGATGTGGGCAAGGCTTTGGGCAAGAGCATACGGGAGTTCAAGTCTGCCACTACGGAGCCGGAGAAGTCTGAGGACAAGATGGTGAATGTGACGGAGCAGCCCAAGGAACTCTCCGAAAAGAATGATAAGGGCTGATGGCGTTGGCAGAGTTAGAAAATAACAAACAGGCAGAGCAGGCCTTGCCGGCGGCCCAGGCGGGCGGTGAGATCATCTCCGAGGTGACGGAGGCAGACGATGACGGCAGCATGAGCCTGACGGCCCATCTGACGGAGCTGCGGAGCCGCCTCATCAAGAGCCTCATTGCCGTGGCTCTGGGCAGCTGCGTAGGCTATTATTTCATCGAGACCATCATGCACTACCTCACTCTGCCCGTGGGCAAGCTCTACTTCATGCAGCCCTCGGAGGCCTTCTTCACCTACCTCAAGGTATCGGTGTTTGTGGGCTTCCTGCTGGCGCTGCCGGTGGTGTTCTTCCATGTGTGGCGGTTCTTTTTGCCTGCTCTCACGGTGCGGGAGCGCATGGTGCTGGGGCTTATCGTGCCCGCTTCGGTGGTGCTGTTTTTCATCGGCCTGGCCTTTTCCTTTTTCCTGGTGCTGCCTACGGCGGTGAAGTTCTTCATGGGCTTCGGGGGCGCGGATTTGGAGGCCATGTTCTCCGTGGGGAATTACTTTGATTTCGTGCTGACCTTCGTGCTGCCCTTCGGCTTTGTGTTCGAGCTGCCGCTCATTATCACTATCTTAGGCAAGATGGGGCTAGTGAGTTCGGCCTTTTTGGGGCGGCATTTCCGCATCGTGATATTCCTGTCCTTCGTGATAGGCGCCATCATCACCCCCACGCCGGACATCTTCACCCAGTCGATGATTGCCCTGCCCATGTTCCTGCTTTACGGAGTGGGGTATGTCATTGTCCGTTATGTTTTGCATAAGTAAGGAACAAACGGGCTTTTTTAAGGAGGAATCTCATTGGCATATAAGGATTTGCGCGAGTTCATGGAGGTGCTGGAAAGCCGGGGCCTCTTGAAGCGCGTCAAGACGGAAGTTGACCCGGAGTTGGAAATCACGGAGATTGTGGATCGCATTTCCAAAGGTCCGGCTGAGAAAAATGTGGCTATCCTCTTTGAGAACGTGAAAGGCTCCAAGATGCCTGTGCTCATCAATGCCTTTGGCAGCTATGAGCGCATGTCTCTGGCCATGGGCGTGGAGAAGCTGGACGACATTGCAGATGAGCTTAGGGAAATGTTGAAGCTGCCCTATGTGTCCCTGCAGAACAAGATGAGCGTGGTCACCATGATCCCCATGATCAAGCGGGCGGTGAATTTCCCCAAGTATGTGAAGTCCGCCCCCTGTCAGGAAGTGGTGGAGACGGAAAATCCCAATCTGGATGAAATCCCCATTCTCAAGTGCTGGCCGGAGGACGGCGGTCCCTTCGTGACCCTGCCGCTGGTCTTTACCAAGAATCCCAAGACAGGCAAGCGCAATGTGGGCATGTACCGCCTGCAGAAGTACGACAGCCGCACCACGGGCATGCACTGGCATATCCACAAGAACGGGGCGGAGAACTACCGTGACATGGAGGCTGCCGGAGGCGAGAAAATCGAGTGCGCGGTGGCCATCGGCACGGACCCTGTGCTGACTTATGCAGCTACGGCTCCCCTGCCCAGGGATATTGACGAAATGGTCTTTGCCGGATTCCTCAGGCACAAGTCTGTGGAAATGGTGAAGTGCAAGACCGTGGACATCGAGGTGCCAGCTACGGCGGAAATCATTCTGGAGGGCTATGTGCTGCCCCATGAGAGCCGCATTGAGGGACCCTTTGGCGACCATACGGGCTATTACTCTCTGGCAGACGAGTACCCCGTGTTCCATATCACTGCTATCACCCACAGGGAGAATCCCATTTACTTTGCCACGGTGGTGGGGCGTCCTCCCATGGAGGATGCGTATCTGGCCAAGGCTACGGAGCGTATCTTCCTGCCTCTCCTGCAGCAGATGCTGCCTGAGGTGAAGGATATCAATATGCCCATTGAGGGCGTTTTCCACGACTGCTGCATCGTTTCCATCAAGAAGCAGTTCCCCATGCACGCCCGGAAGGTCATGCACGCCCTCTGGGGCATGGGCCAGATGATGAACGTGAAGATGATCATCGTGGTGGATGATCATGTGGATGTGCAGGACTATGCCCAGGTGGCCTGGCGGGTGTTCAACAACATCGACGCCGACCATGACCTGGAAATCGTCCACGGCCCCCTGGATGTGCTGGATCATTCCTCACCCATGGCCAAGTGGGGCGCCAAGCTGGGCATTGATGCCACCAAGACCTGGCCCGAGGAGGGCCATGCTAGAGAGTGGCCTGAGGAAGTGGCCACCCCTGACGATATCAAGGCACGTGTAGATGCAAAATGGAAGGAGCTAGGACTGGATTGATTAGTTTGAAGGCCCATATCAATAACGTGGCCCTGCACCATACCATCTTCGACCTGCCCTTTGGCCTGATGGCTGCGGTTTTGGCCGCTGACGGGCACCCGGAGCCTATGGTGCTTCTCTGGGTGGCTCTGGCTATCACTACGGGGCGGGCTGCGGCTATGGCTATGGACAATCTGGCTGACCTGAAATACGACAGCCAGCAGCCCCGGCTTTCTTATCGTGCCATGGTGCGGGGGGAGATCACCAAGGGGGAGGCGAAGGTCTTCATTGTCATCTGCCTCTTGCTCATGGTCTTATCCGTGGCCCAGCTGCCGCCTATCTGCCTCTACCTTTTGCCGGTGGCGGCTATTCCCTGTCTGGTTTATCCTTATATGAAGCGCGTCACAGGCTGGGTGCATCTCTTCCTGGGCCTGGCTATTGCCATGGCTCCCGCCGGGGGCTGGGTGGCTGTCCGGGGCACTATTGATGCGCCCATGATTGTGCTGTGCACGGCAGTGGCCCTGTGGATTGGGGCCTTTGATGCCATGTACGGGGCACAGGATGAGGAATTCGACAAGAGCCAGGGGCTTCATTCCCTGGCGGTTTCCTATGGCGGTGTGGGGGCCTTCAGGATTTCCAAGGTGCTCCACTTGATTTGTGTTGCTTGTTTCTTTGCCGTGGGCATCATGCTCTCCCTGCATTCCCTTTACTTTGTGGGGGTGGGCATTGCCGCTGGCACTTTGTACTATCAGCACAGCATTGTGTCCCCTACGGATTTTTCCCGGGTGACCCAGGCTTATTTCCTGCGCAATGGCGTTGTCTCCGTGGCAATCTGCCTCTGCGCCTGGGTGAGCTATTATCTTTGAGTTGAACGTCGGCAGTATTACTGCCGGCGTTTTTCTGGTTATATTGAATGTATGATGGAGGGGTTTATTTGTCAGCAAGGATTCTTGAAGGAAAAGTTTTTGCCGGACAGTTCAAGGAGGACGCCAGGAAAAGGGCGGCAGCCCTGAAGGAAAAATACGGCGTGCAGCCGGGGCTGGCTGTCATCATCGTGGGCCATGACCCGGCTTCCGAGGTCTATGTGCGGAACAAGCACAAGGCCTGTGAGGAACTGGGCATCTATTCCGAGGTCATTGAAATGGCCGAGGACAGCTCCAAGGAAGAAATCTTAGCCAGGATTGACAGCCTGAACAAGGACGCGAAAATCCACGGCATCCTGGTGCAGCTCCCCCTGCCCAAGGCCCTGCGCTCCTCTGAGGAGGAAATCCTGGACAGCATTGACCCTGTGAAGGACGTGGACGGCTTCCACCCTGTCAATGTAGGACGCATGGTGAAGGGGGAGGAGGCTCTCTTGCCCTGCACCCCTCATGGCTGCCTGAAGATGCTGGAACTGGCGGGCATTGAAATTGAAGGGAAGAAAGCCGTAGTGGTGGGCCGCAGCAATATCGTGGGCAAGCCCATGCTGCACCTGCTGCTGGCCAGGAACGCCACCGTCACCATCTGCCATTCCCGCACGGAGAATCTGCCTGCGGTGACCCGGGAGGCGGATATCCTGGTGGCAGCCGTAGGATGTCCCAAGTTCATCACCGCCGATATGGTGAAGGAAGGGGCTACGGTCATTGATGTGGGCATCAACCGCCTGCCTCCTGCCGAGCCGGGAGCCAAGGGGAAACTTGTGGGTGATGTGGACTTCGAGGCCGCGCTCGAAGTGGCAGGAGCCATAACCCCCGTACCCGGCGGAGTGGGCCTCCTGACGGTGGCTATGCTGATGGAGAATGTGGTGCAGGCTGCGGAAATGCAGCTTGCCTGATAGTTTGGATGTAGGAGGAAAAGCCATGAAAAGCGATGTGGAGATTGCACAGGAAGCTAAAATGCAGCCTATCAAGGAAATTGCCGCCAGCCTGGGCCTTACTGAGGATGACCTGGAACTTTACGGCAAGTACAAGGCCAAGCTCACTGCCGAGGTCTGGAACAACGTGAAGGACAGGAAGAACGGCAAGCTGGTGCTGGTGACGGCCATCAACCCCACTCCTGCCGGAGAGGGCAAGACCACCACCAGCGTGGGCCTGGCCGATGCCCTGCACCGCATGGGCAGGAAAGTGAGCGTGGCTCTGCGTGAGCCTTCCCTGGGTCCCTGCTTCGGCCTCAAGGGTGGCGCTGCCGGGGGCGGCTATGCCCAGGTAGTACCCATGGAGGATATCAACCTGCACTTCACCGGGGATTTCCACGCCATCACCACCGCTCATAACCTGCTGGCAGCTGTCATAGACAACCATCTTCAGCAGGGCAATGCCCTGGACCTTGATGTGCGCCGCATTGTCTGGAAGCGGGTGCTGGACCTCAATGACCGGGCTCTCCGCCATGTGGTGGTGGGCATGGGGGGCAAGCCCCACGGGGTGCCCCGGGAGACGGGCTTCGACATCACCGTGGCTTCCGAGATGATGGCCATTCTCTGCCTGGCTTCCGACCTGCAGGACATGAAGAAGCGCCTGGGAGAGATTGTGGTGGCTTATACCCGCAGCGGCAGGGCAGTCAGGGCTGATGAGCTGGGGGTCACCGGGGCCCTCACCCTGCTGTTCAAGGATGCCATCAAGCCCAATCTGGTGCAGACCCTGGAGGGTACCCCTGCCTTTATCCACGGCGGTCCCTTCGCCAATATTGCCCACGGCTGCAACAGTGTCATGGCCACCAAGCACGCCCTGAAGCTTTCCGATATCGTGGTGACGGAGGCAGGCTTCGGCGCTGACCTGGGAGCTGAGAAGTTCCTGGATATCAAGTGCCGCTTCATGGGAGTGCATCCCGATGCGGTGGTGATTGTGGCTACCGTCCGCGCCCTCAAGATGCACGGCGGCCTGGCCAAAGACCAGCTGGGCAAGGTGGATATGGCGGCTCTGGAGAAGGGCCTGGCCAACCTTTCCAAGCACATAGAGAGCATCAAGGGCTTCGGCCTGCCCGCCGTGGTGGCTGTGAACGCATTCCCCACGGATACGGCAGAGGAACTGAAGTTCGTGGAGGCTGAGTGCAACAAGCACGGTGCCCAGGTGGCCATTTCCGAAGTCTGGGCCAAGGGCGGCGAGGGCGGCCAGGCGCTGGCAGAGAAGGTTCTTGCTGCCATGGAGCAGCCTGCTGACTTCCACCTTACCTATGAGGTGGAGCAGTCCATTCCCGAAAAGCTCACCGCCATTGCCAGGAAGATTTACGGGGCAGACAAGGTGGTTTTCGCGCCATCTGCCAAGAAGCAGCTGGAGGAAATCGAGGCCCTGGGCTTTGACAAGATGCCTGTCTGCGTGGCCAAGACCCAGTATTCCCTTTCCGATGACCCGGCTAAATTGGGGCGTCCTGAGGGCTTTGCCATCACCGTAAGGGAACTCAGAGTTTCTGCCGGAGCAGGCTTTATCGTGGCCCTTACCGGCAGCATCCTCACCATGCCGGGACTGCCTGCCCATCCTGCGGCAGAGAAGATGGATATTGACGCCGAAGGGCGCATTACCGGGCTGTTCTGATTGACAAAGACAGGCAGTGGCTCTTAAAATAGAATAAGGGATTTCCCGGGGCGCACCCGGGAAAAATACGGGCGGCATAACCTTGCCGCCTGCCTTATTGTAGGAGATTGGCAAAATGCGAGATATTGGTTCTTGTCATAAAAAGATACTGGCGGGGCTCATGTGCCTCTTTGCAGGAGTTTTCAGCCCTCAGGCCGCGTCGGCGGAAAGTGCCGCCGGCATCGAGTCGCAGCACATCAGTGAGCTGCGCTTTGAGTGGGAAACCATGCCCGGGGCTGTGCAGTACGAATTCGTCCTGCTGAAGGGCCCGGAGAACGTCAAAGAGAATGTGCTGCTGCGCCAGCGTGACATCTACACCAACGGAGTAGATGTGGAGGTCAGCCGTTTCAAAGACAAGATCAAGGACTGCTACTGGAAGGTCTGCGCCCTTGATTTCCATGGCAACTACATGGGCAGCTTCACTGAGCCAAAGCCTGTGGAGGGGGCTGAAGTGAATCCCTCTGCTCCCAAGCCCACCACGGAGTTTGAGAAGATGGACTATGCCCCCATGTACCCCGTCTATTCCTGGATTCCCCAGGCTGGGGCCAAGCATCATGAGGTGGAGGTCTACCGCAGGTCCTCCGGCGGGGATGTGCACATACGCACCTTGGATGCCGGGGAATATGATGTGTATGAATACTACGGCTACACCTATCCCGGCCAGTATTACTGGCGGGTGCGCTCTGTTTACCCTTCCGGAGAAAAGAGCAGCTGGTCGGAGCCGGCCTCCTTTTCCATCGGCGGGGAGCCAACGCCCATTGCGGCACTGGGCGACAGCATCACCCACGGGGGCGGGGCCGTGTCTGTGCCTCCCGGGTATCTGATGTATGACTGGGAAACCTATTGCCAGGTGCCTGTGAAGAACCTGGGGGTCAGCGGCAACACCACGGCGGCCATGCTGGAGCGTTTTGAGGACGATGTCCTGCCCTGGAAGCCCAGGCTTCTGGTAATCATGGGGGGCGTAAATGATTTCCGGGCAGGAACCTTGGGCTGGGAGACTGTGCAGAACCTCTCTGCCATCAGCGAGAAGTGCCATGCCTATGGCATTATCCCCGTGTTCCTGACGGCTACGCCCATCAATGCAGATTACATGGTGCACCGCATAGCGGGCATCGAAGTGCCGCCCCCGGACTGGCAGGCACATCAGCGCTATGTGAATGACTGGATCCTCCAGCAGCCCTACAGCGTGGACGTATCCAGCGCTCTTACGGATGGTGCGGGCAATTTGCGGGGGGATTATACCAGCGACGGCCTGCACCCGGATTACTTCGGCAAGAAGTACATCGGCGAAAGGGTGGGGGCATACCTGCAGCAGCATTTTGGCTGGCTTACTCAGGGTCTTACCAAGAAATCCTATTGACATGAGGTTAGGAGTGGCACAATGATAAAAATCATCTTTTCGGATATGGACGGGACGCTTTTGGACGAGCAGGGCAACCTGCCGGAGGAATTTCCCCAGGTCATAGAGGAAATGAAGTCTTACGGGGTGCTCTTTGCCCCTGCCTCCGGGCGTCAGTATTACTCCCTGCTGGACAGTTTCTCGGACTACAAAGATGATTTTCTCTTTGTGGCGGAAAACGGCACCCTGGTGAAGCAGGGGGGCAAGGAGCTTTTCTCCAGCCCCATGCCCAGGAAGCTTGCCCTGAAGGTCATCAAGGATGGCCTGGCCAATACTCCCGGCTATGGAGTGGTTTGCGGCAAGAAAAGCGCCTATGCCCTGCATGAGCAGTACACGGAGGAATTCCAGGCAGAAATGCACAAGTACTTCACCCATGCCCTGGCAGTGGATGGCTTTGATGATCTGGATGACGATATCATCAAGGTGTCCTTCTTCGACCCCACGGCCAATGCGGACAAGACCCTCTATCCCTATCTGAAGAAATTCAATGGCCGCCTGCAGGTGGTGCTGGCCAGCGCCTACTGGGTGGATATCATCGGCTTCGGCATCAACAAGGGCATCGCCATCCAGCAGGTGCAGAAGAAGTTGAAGATCACCCCCAAGGAGTGCGCTGCCTTTGGCGACTACATGAATGACGCGGAGATGATGAGCTCTGTGTACTACAGCTATGCTATGGCCAATGCCCACCCCAAGGTGAAGGAACTGGCCCGCTTTGAGGCCAAGAGCAACGCCGAGCACGGCGTCATGGTGCAGATCCGCGAGCTTTTGAAGAGCGGTCTCTGCGGCGAGAAGAAGAGTTGATATAGGATAAATAACACTGCTCCGCAGAAGCAAATGCCTTTGCGGAGCAGTGTTATTTTATTCAACTTGCCCTCTAACTTACCCCTATGTTAAAATAAGGGGAAGTTAGAGGGCTTCTGTTTTGCCAGGGGAGGGGAAGATATCTATGGCACTGCCAATAAACATCGAGGACTTGCTTCATCAAAGAAAAGTAGAGCGTACACGCATAGAGTATAAGTCTGACTGGAATCCTGAGCCGATTATCCATACGCTGACTGCTTATGCCAATGATTTTGACAATATGGGGGGCGGCTATATCCTGATAGGTGTAGGGGAGGAAAATGGCAGGCCGGTGCTTCCGTTGACGGGCTTGCCAGCGGAAGATATTGATGAAATACAGATGGATCTTTTGAATAAGTGCAACTTCATTGAGCCACGCTATATTCCTGTCATAGAACCCTGCGTTATAGATGGCAAGCATATCGTAGTTTTGTGGGCGCCTGGTGGTGAGGACAGACCTTATCGATGCCCTGAAAAGATATACACAGACAAGGGGGGCAGGAAAAGCAACAAAGCATATTACATCAGAAAAGGTGCACGAACGATAAAGGCAAATCACAATGAGGAACGGGAACTTATTTCGGCGGCCCGTGATATTCCGTTCGATGACCGCATCAACTATCAAGCGGATGTGGCAGACCTAAAGCCAGCTCTGCTGACCGATTATCTGCATACTGTAGGCAGCAGCCTGTATCAGTCTGTCATGGAGCGTCCGGTTGAAGAGGTGGGGACGGATATGCAGATTGTTCGGGGACCGTCGGAATACAGGAAGCCTGTGAATGTGGGACTGATGTTTTTCAACGATAATCCCGAACGTTTTTTTTCCTGTGCCCGGATAGAAGTAGTAGACAAGCCTGACCCCACCGGCAGGGGGATGACAGAGAAAGTATTCAGGGGGCCGCTGGACAAGCAGCTCCGCGATGCCTTGGCTTATATGCGGAACTACATCATCAAGGAGTACGTGACCAAGGTTCCCGACAGCGAGCTGGCTGTCCGTGCCTATAATTGGCCGTATGCTGCTGTAGAGGAAGCTCTGAGCAATGCGGTCTATCATAAGTCCTATCAGATACATGAACCTATCACTGTCATGGTCACCCCTGAAAAGATGGAGATAACCAGCCTGCCGGGTCCGGACAGGTCTATTTCTGACGAGAGCCTGGAAAGAAGAGTGCTGGTGTCCAGAAGATATCGCAACAGGAGGATAGGCGACTATCTGAAGGAACTGGACATAGTGGAGGGCAGGAACACGGGAGTTCCTACCATTTTGGCAGCCATGCGCAAGAATGGCTCCGGGCTACCCTCGTTTGAGACCGATGAGGAGAGGAGCTACTTCGTGACGATACTTCCTGTTCATCCGTTCTTTTTGAGGAACAATAATCATCCTGAAGTAGATAATGCGCCTGCAGCCTCTGGCAGGAGGAGTCGGGGGGATATTGAGAAGCTGGTGCTCAAAGCCTTGTCAGAATCAGGAGCTCTTTCCACCAATGAAGTGGCAGCTGCATTGGGATACAAAAAGACCACAGATACACTGCGCATTGTGGTGGAAAATCTTATGAAGGCGGGGAAATTGGCATATTTATATCCTGATAAGCCCAGAAGCAGGAATCAAAAACTTTGCCTTGTATAATTCATAACGAGTACAAGATGTCCCCGCTCCATAAGTGGGGACGGCAAATTACTAACAGGCGGCGGGGTGATATCTCCCGTCTCGTTGAAACGCTGATTGGAAGATTTTGCCTGCGGCAAAATGTGAACAATTGCGTTATAAAGGTGAGAACTATGGCTGGAGATTATTTCCTGCCGGGAAAGGGGAAAGACGATGAAGACAGACTATCACATGCACTTTGAGAAGGGGTCCTACGACAAAGATTGGGTGGAGGGGTTCTTTCAGGCGGCTGAAGAGAGGGGATTGGAGGAAATCGGCATTTCCGAGCACTCCCACACCTTCCCGGAGTTCAAGGAGCTTTACTACGAGGATTTGATACTGGACGATTCCTTTGTGGGTTCCTTCCAGCAGCAGTGGCTGAAGAGCAATAAGTTCAAGTACACCATAGACGAATACTTTGCCTTCATGCACGAGCTGCAGAAGGATCATCAGGTGAAGATTGGCATGGAGGTCTGCAACTTCCAGGACCAGGGCAAGGTGGCAGATATACTGAAGGACTATGACTTTGACTACCTGATAGGCTCTGTCCACTTCCTGCGGGGGTGGGCCTATGATTCGGCAGAAATCAAGGCAGAGTGGGAGAACCATGACCTGAGGGAAATCTACGAGTGGTATACGGAAGAAGCAGAGAAGCTGGCAGACTCCGGCCTCTATGATGTGCTGGGACACCCCTTCAACATCCGTCTGTTCAAGATCCTGCCTGATTTCGATGTGACACCCTATCTGGAGAGGGTAGCCAGGGCGCTGCATAAGGCAGGCATGGGGATTGATGTGAATACAGGCACCTACTACCGCTATCCCATTGAGGAAATCTCTCCCTATCCTGATTTCATGAAAGCAGCAGCGAAGTATGACCTGCCCCTGATTATCACATCTGATGCCCACCAGCCCAAGGACTGCGGTGCTTACCATGAGGAGGCTGTCAGATACGCCCGCTCCTTTGGTTTTGCCAAGGCGTGGAACTTTTCCCAGCGGAAAAAGCAGCTGACTGAGCTTTTATGAGAAGTTTATTAGATTTGTGAAATAATAATGAAAATTAATTAAATTCTTGACTAATTGCAGTCAAAGAGTGTATAATAAGCCCAGATGTTGGGGAAAGGGGAAGCCCACCCAAGATTTGGACTTATATTTTTTATGGCAATGTTTGTAGGGATGCTTAAGTTTTGAGAGGAAATGGACGATAATACTTGTGAGAAGACCTGGTCGAAGGAAAGTGGTCCAGGTGGCCGGCGTACGGTGTCGTGGATGGCACTGAATAACGCTGGTGCGTAATCGCACAAGGGACAAGGAGGAATTATCATGAAGATACAGATTTATTCTCAGTGGATGGAAGATGTATTTATTCCTGCAAGGGTGAAACAATTCACCAAGGCAGCAAAGCTGATGGGCTGTCAAAGCTTCGTGGCCTATGCAAGTGACGCAGGTCATGATAAATGTGTGGATGAACGCGCTGCTGTGGGACAGTGGCTGGATAGAGCATGCGAGCAGGTCGCAGAAAGCGTAGCATAAATGAATAACGACGAACATTGCCAGAAGAAATAGCGCAGGCCGGAAAAAGAGGCCTGCGCTGTTTTTATTTGGGAAAGAGAGGATGCAAAAAAGCCCGAAGCATTGCTTCGGGCTGTAATTCACTGGTGACGCCTATGGGATTCGAACCCATGAACCCGCCGTGAGAGGGCGGTGTCTTAACCACTTGACGAAGGCGCCGGTTGGTGACTCCTATGGGATTCGAACCCATGAACCCGCCGTGAGAGGGCGGTGTCTTAACCACTTGACGAAGGCGCCGGTTGGTGACTCCTATGGGATTCGAACCCATGAACCCGCCGTGAGAGGGCGGTGTCTTAACCACTTGACGAAGGCGCCACTATTCAATTTAAGTCTTAAGGACGCTGCCCTTAGGAACAGAAATAATTATATTACAAAGTGGAGAGGTTTGCAAGACTTTTTTTCAATCTTTCCAAAGAAATTTTTCTGCCCAGCATTTCTAACAGCTCCGTAGCACCACCAGGGGTGACGCTCTGGCCTGCTACGGCAATGCGCAGCACCCACATGGCCAGGCCCTTCTTCAGTTCCTTTTCGGCGATGTAGGCTTCCAGCCTGGCATAGAGATTGTCGTTGTTCCAGCCGTCCTCGTCGATGGTCTCCAGCAGGGCGATCATATCAGGCAGCAGTTCCTGAGCCTTTTCCACCGTGACCTTGTTGCGCTTGTTCACGTAAAGAGAAGCATCAAAGGCAGGCTGCTCGATGAGGAAGGCAATCTGCTCGCCAATCTCGCCGAAGCGGGCCACGCGGGTGCGCAGCAGGGAGCAGAGTTTGTTCCAGTTCTTCTCAAGGTAGTCGGGCACATTTTCTACAAAGCCCTTGGCGCGCTCAGCAAATTCCTCGTCGCTCATGGCCTTGAGGTACTCGCCGTTGAGCCAGCCCAGCTTGTCATAGTCAAAGACAGCAGGGGACTTGGACAGGCCTTCCAGGGAGAAGGCAGAGATGAGCTCTTCCATGGAGAAGATTTCCTGATTGGTGGTCTTGGGGTTCCAGCCGAGAAGTGCCACATAGTTGGTGATGGCCTCAGGCAGATAGCCCATCTTCACCAGATCGTCAAAGCTGGTGGCGCCGTGGCGCTTGGAGAGCTTGGAAACGCTGCCGTCCTCGTTCTTGCCCATGACGGGAGCCAGGTGGATGAAGGTGGGCAGTTCCCAGCCGTAGCCCTGATAGAGCAGCACATGCTTCGGGGTGGATGTGATGAACTCTGCCCCGCGGATGATATGGGTGACGCCCATGAGGTGGTCGTCGATGACGTTGGCGAAGTTGTAGGTGGGCATGCCGTCACGCTTCAGGAGCACCTGATCCTCCAGCTCGCTGTTGGGGATGGTGATGTTGCCGTGGAGCACGTCAAAGTAGGTGGTTTCGCCGGTGAGAGGCATCTTCTGGCGGATGACGTAGGGATCGCCATTGTCCAGATGAGCCTTGATTTCCTCCTGGGAAAGGTCGCGGCAGGTGCGGTCATAGCCGCCGAACTCGCCGGTGGAGTGGTTCTCGTCCGGGTTGCAGAAGCAGTAGTAGGCATGGCCCAGCTCTACCAGCTTCTCAGCGTATTCCTTGTAGATCTCCATGCGCTCGCTCTGGACATAGGGACCAAAGTCGCCGCCGATGTCCGGGCCTTCGTCCGGCACGATGCGGGCAGCGTCCAGGGTGCGGACGATGAAGTCCACGGCGTCAGCCACGTAACGGGCACGGTCCGTGTCCTCGATGCGCAGGATGAAGGTGCCCTTCTGGCTCTTGGCGAACAGGTAGCCGTAGAGGGCGGTGCGCAGGTTGCCGATGTGCATATAACCCGTGGGGCTGGGAGCGAAACGGGTGCGGACTTGTTTCTCAGTCAATTTTCTTCCTCCTATAAATAAGACACGTTCATTTTCGTTTAACTTAATAAAGGAACCGCTGATAAAATGAAGTTGTCCAGATTGGCGTAGATTGCTTGTTCTTCACAAGGCGACAAACCGCAGGCATAGCAACGCTATGTCGAGGATTTGTTAACGCAGTGAGGACAAGCAAGATGCGTCAAGATGGGCTGCTGAATTTATCAGTGGTTCCTAAAGTATACTACATGATAATGTAAAAGAAAAGGACATTAAAATCCTCCCCCAAGGCATTTTGGGGGAGGAAGGGGATTCCTTGGAAATTACTTTTTCAGGAAAGCGTAGAGGGCGCGGT
Source organism: Selenomonas sp. KH1T6 (assembly GCF_900108415.1). Classification (NCBI taxonomy): domain Bacteria; kingdom Bacillati; phylum Bacillota; class Negativicutes; order Selenomonadales; family Selenomonadaceae; genus Selenomonas; species Selenomonas sp. KH1T6. Next base: position 43,296 of record NZ_FNWN01000004.1, on the reverse strand, counting down.
ACATGAGCATGGAGCTGACAGCACCGGGATCCTCGTAGCCAATGCTGCGCTCGCCTACGAGACTTGCGCGGCCCTTCTTGGCGGCGATGGTCTTAGTGTAGTCCACACCGGCCTTGGCAGCGTGGCTGGCTTCTTCCAGTACGGCAAAGAGGCTCTTGCCTTCGGCGTTTTCCGGCAGGAAGCACTGATGGATGGGAATCAGCACGTCCAGCATGGTCTTGTCGCCCTTCTCGGCGCGGCCGCGGGTCTGGATGCCCTTGATGGCAGCACCCAGGAGCTTCTCAAAGCTCTTGATGTTCATGGCAGTATCATCATCACAGGCTTTGGCAGCCTTCAGGAAGCCGGTGCCATAGAGGGGGCCGGCGGCACCGCCCACGTTCTCGATCAGGGTCTGGCCAATGGTCTCCAGCACCGGACCGGGCTTGGTGGTGTCTGCCATTTCGTCTACGGCGTCCTGCACGGCAGAGAAGCCGCGGGCCATGTTGAGGCCATGATCGCCGTCACCTGTCTTGGCGTCCAAACTGCAGAGGTAATCCTTCTGGGCAATGATGGCAGCTGCTACAGCATCCAGGGCGTCTTTGATTCTGGTCATGAAAAATCTTTCTCCTTCTATATACTATACTCTTGCACACCTTTTGACTAAGGTTATATGTTAATTCATTATACCACATATAAGCTAGAGTACAAGTGTGAATTGACAGAAATATAAGAGCAGAGACACAAAGTTGCATTTGTCATATTTTTGTAGTGAAGAGCATCACTACTTACTATGCAAAAGTGCCTGTTTCTATTGCACTTTTTTGCTGGAAAAAGTATAATAGCCATAATAATAGACTTGCGTTATAGAAAATATAACCTATCCTTATACTAGTCTTTATTGGAAAGGGTGCTATATTATTATGGAAATAAAGGACATGCGGGCCTTCTATGCCATTGTAGAGGAAGGAAATATCAGTCACGCTGCCCAGCGGCTGGATATTGCCCAGCCTGCACTTTCCAGGCAGATGAAGCGGCTGGAGACCTCTTTGGGAGTGCAGCTCTTTGAGCGGGGCAGCCGCCGCATACGCCTGACGGATGCAGGCAAGGTCATGTATGCCCGGGTGGAGCATATCCTGGGCATTGTGGACGGAGCCGTGCGGGAAATCACGGAGATGGGATCCGGGGTGGCAGGGGCAGTGCGACTGGGCACTATCACCACTTCCGGGGCCATGCTGGTGCCGGAGCTCCTGGCTGAGTTCCACCGCCGTTATCCCCAGGTTACATATCAGATCTGGGAGGCAGAGGGAGCCCGCATCCTGGAACTTTTGGACAACCGGGTCATCGAGATCGGCATTACCCGCACCCAGGTGGACGCCAAGGTCTATGAATCCATCGTGCTGCCCAATGAGCCTCTGGTGGTCATCATGAACCGGGAGCAGGAGATTGGGGAAAAGGCACATGAAGTGCAGCTGTCAGAATTGAAGGATGTGCCCCTGCTGGTGCCCCTGCGCTGGCAGTCTGTCTTTACGGCCAACTGCAAGAAGCAGGGCTTTACGCCCAACATCGTCTGCGTCAGCGACAGCATAGTGCAGGACCTGCTCCTGACGAAAATGGGCATGGGCATGGCGCTCCTGCCCGTGTCTTCCAAGACGCTTCTGACGGATGGCAATCTCATCTACAAAAAGCTGGTGGAGCCTGAGATGAGCACCCATACAGTGATTGCCTGGCTCAAGAACCGCACTCTTTCCACTTCCAGCGCGCATCTTATCCGCCTCTTCCGGGAGATGTATCTGGGGGAGCGGACTGGGTCCAGCCAGTATTAAATTTAAATTAAAATTGGATTAAATTTAGGTTAGATTTTCATCAAATATCTTTTCAAGAATTTCGTTACGGTATATAGTAAGGGTATAGGCTTGGCCATACCCTTTTTGACTATGCTGGCCAGGGTTTTGATTGCGGAGGTAAGGATTCCATGAACAACAATAACGTACATATTCTCATTGTGGAGGATGAGCTGCGCATTGCCAGGTTCCTGCAGATTGAGATGGAGCATGAGGGCTTCAAGGTCACCACCGAGGAAAACGGGGCAAAGGCCTTTGAGCTTATCAAGACGGAGAATTACGACCTGATTCTCCTGGACCTCATGCTGCCGGGGATGGATGGCATGACCATCTGCCAGCGGGTGCGGGAGTTCTCCCAGGTGCCCATCATCATGCTCACGGCCAGGGACGATGTGGAGGATAAGGTAAACGGCCTTGACATCGGGGCTGATGACTACATGACCAAGCCCTTTGCCATTCAGGAGCTCTTTGCCCGGGTGAGGAATGTCTTGAGGAAATCACAGGGGAATCCCATCCAGAACCAGAGAGAGAGCTATAAGGTGGGCGAGCTGGTGCTCTATCCCAACACCTATGAGGTGGAGGTGGGAGATGTTCCTGTGCAGCTCACCCGCAGGGAGTATGACCTCCTGGAATTCCTCATGCGGAACAAGCGCACGGTGCTTACCCGCGACCAGATACTGGAGCAGGTCTGGGGCTATGACTATTCCGGCGACACCAATGTGGTGGATGTCTATATCCGCTATCTCAGGGCGAAGATTGATGACCGTTTTGGCAAGAAATACATCTACACCGTCCGGGGAGTAGGTTATGTTATCAGGGATTAGGCGGCAATTTCGCCGGGGCCGGGTCATAATCAGGGCGGCCCTGCGCATGAGGATATCTACCAAGATAACCTTCCTCTATGCTGCCATCCTCATGGTGGTGCTGATCCTCTCCAGCGTGGTGACGGGGCTGGGGGTGTTTTTCTCCTTCTACCATCAGGCTGAGGTGGAAATCGAGATGAGCATGCAGCACATGCTGGAGGATTTCCAAAGCGGCAGGATGCAGAATCCGGCCTTCTGGCGGAAGAGCCCGGTCATGCCCGGGGTGGTGCTCCGCATCACCGACATTGCGGGACAGATGATCTACCAGAACGATGACCACTATCCGTCCATAGAGATAATCGAGGCCAATGAAATCGGCGATCCGCCCTTTTGGGCTGACCAGAACATGCGGGTGTCGGAGCTGAAGAATTTCTCCATCTACCATGCCAAGGCTACGGTGGATTATCAGGGGCAGATTTACCAGCTGCACTTTTTCCGCACCATCACGGCGGAGAGGAATTTCCTTGCCACTTTGCAGAAGTTCCTTTTCATCACCACGCTGGTGGGCTGTATCCTGGCTCTGGTGGTGGGCTACTTTGTCAGCAAGAGGATATTGAGCCCCATCAGGAACATCACGGACTCTGCCCGGGAGATTGAGGTTTCCCAGCTGGGACGGAGGCTGGAGGTGCCCCAGACCAGGGATGAGCTGGCAGTGCTGGCGGAGACTTTCAACCACATGCTGGAAAGGCTGGAGCGGGGGTTCGAGCAGCAGAAGCGCTTTGTGTCCGATGCCTCCCATGAGCTGAGGACACCTGTGACGGTTATCCTGGGGTATTCTGACCTCCTTTCCCGCTGGGGCCGGGAGGATGCCAAGGTGCTGGATGAGGGCATTGCCTCCATTAGGTCTGAGGCAGAAAATATGCAGGAGCTTATTGAAAAATTGCTGTTCCTGGCCCGGGCTGACCAGAAGCGTCAGGTGCTCCATAAGGAAATCCTGGATATGGGGCAGCTGCTGGAAGAGGTCATGAGCAAGATGAAGCTGGTGACTAAGACCCATAGCGTGGAGCTGCTGGAATGCTGCGAGGGGCTGGTGTACGGAGACAAGGTCACCCTGCGGCAGCTGCTGCGCATCTTCCTGGAAAACAGTATCAAGTATACGCCTGCCGGCGGCCATATAACGGCTTCCTGCAGGAGATTGCCGGATGGCAGGACGCTGGAGATTATCCTGGCGGACGATGGCATCGGCATCGCCAAGGAGGACCAGCAAAAAATCTTCGAGCGCTTCTACCGGGTGGACAGCTCCCGCACCAAGGGCACGGGAGCAGGCGGCACGGGGCTGGGGCTCTCCATTGCCAAGTGGATCGCGGAGCAGCACGGCATTGTCATCTCCATGGACAGTGCCCTGGGCCGGGGAACCAGGATGCATCTGCTGGTGCCTCTGGCTGAAGACAGCGAAGGAAAAAAGGCAGAAATATAGGAACAAGGCAGGAAGGGGCAGTCCTTTCCTGCTTTTTTTGTGTCCCGATAGGATTATGGAGGTTGAGTGGCGAATTATCCTAAAGATGAAAAAATTATGGAGATGACAGGCATTTAGCTTTGACAGGGGGTATATCCATGGTAAAGAAAAAAGCATTGGGGGCTGTGGCAGGAGCTGTGATAGCTGCTATGGCCCTGGCAGGCTGCGGCGGTTCCTCCGGGGGCGGCAGCGGTACGGTAATCTATGCCAACTACAAAGATGGGGACGGTTTCACGGATACCCTCCGGGATGAATTCAAGGCCCAGGCAGGCAGCACCGGCTGGCAGGTGGAGTATCTTGATGGCAAGAATGACGGCAATTTCCAGATCGATCAGCTGAATGAGGCTCTGGAGCAGAAGCCTTCAGCCATAGTTCTCTTGCCGGCTGACAGCGCCTCTATCGTGCCTACGGTGCAGAAGGCCAATGAAATGGGCATTCCCATTGTCTGCGTGAATCGCTTCCCCGATGGGGGCGAATACCTGAAGTCCTACTCTGATGACCTGGAAGCAGGCAGGATGCAGGGGGAGTTCATGGCGAAAGCATTGCCCCAGGGAGCCAAAGTGGTGTATCTGAAAGGGGCCAGCGGCAATGCAGCCGCCGAGGGCCGCTGGGAAGGCTTCAAGAAATACTGCCTGGATCAGCGTTCCGATGTGAAGCTGCTAGCCTTTGCCGATGCCCAGTGGAGCACCGCCGTAGCCATGAAGGACATGTCCCTGTGGCTTGATATGTTCCCCCAGATTGACGCAGTCATCTGCGGCAATGACGGCATGGCCATGGGAGCCATCGCTGCCCTGAAGGGAGCAGGCCGCCTCCAGGGGTGCCTGGTTTCCGGGGTGGATGCCTCGGATGATGCCTTGAAAGCTATCAAGGCCGGGGAGATGGCACAGACTGTGAAGCAGGATGCAGCAGGACAGGCCAAGGGGGTCTTCACTCTGGTACAGCAAGCTATGCAGGGGCAGAAGCCTGAAAACGTGCTGGTGCCCTTTACGGCCATCACCAGGGAGAATGTCTCCCAGTTTGCTAAATAAGGGGGGCTGCAATCATGCTTGAGAATTTATCAGTCAGAATAAAGATCCTGCTCCTGACTACAGTGATGCTCTTCATCATCGTCATCATAGCAGGGGTGGGCATCTACTACAACAGTCAGTCCAAGCAGGCGGTGGATGACCTTTACAGTTCCAACCTCATGACTACCCAGTATCTCAATGATGCCAATAATCAGCTTCGGACCCTGGATGCCGATGTTGCTTATCTGCTCCTGAAGAATTATTCCCCGGAGGAAAAGAAGATCCTGGTGGGGGATATGGAAGGTGCTCTGGCCGCCATAGAGGGGGATATTGCCAAGGTCAAGGAGATAGACGACAGCGAGAGAGCTCAGCAGGCCATCGGCCAGCTGGAAAAAGCTCTGGCAGAGGTGAAGGGTAAAGTCAAGAGCACAGAGAGCCTTTCCAATTCACCGGAAGACCGCATCAAGACTTTTGAAGCCCTGGGCAGCGTGGGCAGCATTTCGGGACATATGAGCGTGCTGACCCCGGACAATGTGTTCCAGGGCAAGCTGCTCTTTGCCGCCAATAATGAGGCCTATGACCGCTCCATCAAGATCTTCCTGGTCATCATCGTGCTGGGGCTGGCTTTGGGCACGGGCATTGCCCTCTACATTGCCAAGGATATCGTCAGTCCCTTGAAGCGCACGGTGGGAGAGCTGAACAATGTGGCAGATGGTGACCTCACTCAGGAGATTCCCGAGACCCTCACCCGCCGCCAGGATGAGATAGGCCAGGTGGTGCAGGCAGTGTCCAGGATGCAGGCCGCCCTGCGCACCGTGCTGAAGGATGTGAAGCAGGAGTCTGAGAGCAATGCGGAAATGGTGGCAGAGATTGAGCAGCTCATAGCCAGCCTCAATGACAGCGCCCAGGATATGTCTGCTGTCACCGAGGAAATGGCTGCCGGCATGGAGGAAACTGCTGCTTCTACCGTGAATATGCAGACCCTCAGCGACCAGCTGAAAGCCGCTATTGAAGCAAACTCCGCCGAGGCCAGGAAGAGCCAGAAGTACACGGAGGAGATAGACAAGCGGGCGGGCAAGCTCCAGGAAAGCACAGCCAAGTCCATTGCGGCGGCAGAAAAGCTCTACGCTGACAGCAAGAACTCACTGGAGGACGCCATCGAATCCTCCAAGGTGGTGGGCAAGATTGAGCAGCTCACAGGGGACATCAGCGAGATTGCCGAGCAGACGAATCTCTTGGCCCTGAACGCCGCCATAGAGTCGGCCCGGGCCGGCGAGGCAGGCAGGGGCTTTGCCGTGGTGGCAGATGAGGTCAGGAAGCTGGCCGAGCAGTCCACCCGTACGGCAGATACCATCAAGGGCCTCACCAGCCAGGTGACTCTGGCGGTGGAGAATCTCTCCAAGGGGGCTTTCGACATACTGAACTTCATTGACGGCACGGTCCATGTGGACTATGATGCCATGGGCAAGACCGCTGAGCGCTACAAGCAGGATGCGGCCTACCTCAATGACTTCACCCGCCAGAGTGCAGAATCTGCCGACAGGCTCAATGCAGATATCGAGACCATGGGCAATGCCATGGACGAGATTGCCAAGGCCGCCCATGAAGGGGCCATGGGCAATACCCGCATAGCGGAGAAAGTCACGGATATGGCAGGCAATGCCAATACCATCATGGAAAGGGTCACCGCTTCTCTGGAGGGCACGCAGAAACTCCTGAAGCAGGTGGCAAGATTCAAGCTTTGATTTAAGAAGATAAAGCTAAAAAGCAGGGGGCAGACGCGAGGTCTGCCCCCTGCTTGTTCATGGGGAAATTTATTAAGATATGCCAGGCTTCCTTCAGAGGAGAGAGCCGGGATAGCGCAAAGTAGCGAAGTAGTCATCTATGGTCTGGGCACGGCGGATAAGCTCTATGGAGCCATCTTCCTTCAGCAAGAGTTCGGCGCTCCAGAGCTTGCCGTTGTAGTTGAAACCCATGGCGTGGCCGTGGGCGCCAGTGTCGTGGATGATGATGCGGTCACCAATGGCGATTTCCGGCAGGCGGCGGTCGATGGCGAATTTGTCATTGTTCTCGCAGAGAGAGCCGGTGATGTCGTAGAGGTGGTCCGGGTGGGCCTTCTCCTTGCCTACCACTGTGATATGGTGGTAAGCTCCATAAAGTGCGGGGCGCATAAGGTTGGACATGCAGGAGTCCAGGCCGATGTAGTCCTTGTAGGTCTTCTTCTCATGGAGCACTGTGGATACCAGCCAGCCGGAGGGACCGGTCATGGCGCGGCCGCTTTCCATGGCAATGGCGGCGTGGCCCAGGCCGCTCGGGATCATGTACTTCTCGTAGAGGGCCTTGATGCCCTGCCCCACCTCTTCCAGGTTGACAGGTTCTTCCTCGGGGCGGTAGGGGATGCCGATGCCGCCCCCCAGATTGACGAATTCCAGGGCAATGCCCAGCTTTTCCTTGATTTCCACCGCCAGCTTGAACATGAGCTCGGCGGTGTAGATGAGGCCCTCGCTCCTGAGCTCGTTGGAAATGACCATGGTGTGGAGGCCGAAGCGCTTCACGCCCTTTTCCTTGGCCCGCTTGTAGCCCTCCAGCAGCTGGTCATGGGGCAGGCCGTACTTGGCTTCCGTGGGGCGGCCGATGATGTCGTTGCCTTCAATGAGGTTGCCGGGATTGAAGCGGAAGGAAAGGCAGGAGGGCAGGCCTGCGTTCTTTTCCAGATAGTCCAGATGGGAAAGGTCGTCCAGGTTGATGATGGCTCCCAGCTCGATGGCCTTCTGGAACTCGTCGGCAGGGGTGTCATTGGAGGTGAGCATGATCTTCTCTCCCGTGACTCCGGCGGCCTTGGAAATCAGGAGCTCCGGCAGGCTGCTGCAGTCGGTGCCGGCACCTTCCTCAGCCAGAATCTGCACGATGCGGGGATTGGGGGTGGCCTTCACGGCGAAGTGCTCACGGAATTCCGGCGCCCAGGCAAAGGCCTTCTTCAGGCGGCGGATATTTTCCCGGATGCCCTTTTCATCATAGAGATGGAAGGGAGTGGGATGATCCTTGATAACCTCTTCAAGTCTTTCCTGGGAAAGGGGAAATTTCTTCTCTGCCATGGACAGCTCCTCCTTGTGATTTGTAATCTTGTAAATTGATTATAACGCCATTGTTATACTGATGTCAAATACTATATATAATATTGCATAATAGGCATAACTTTCCTTGATATTCTGGTCGAGAGTTTGCGGGAAATATGGTAGAATAAAGTTCAAGATTGTATAGGGAGGAAGTATTTTGCGTCTATATATTGCCGAGAAGCCCAGCATGGGCCGGGAAATCGCCAAATGCCTGCCGGGGCCCGTGGAGCGGAGAGACGGGTATCTGGTGACCAAAGGCGGGGTAGTTACCTGGCTCTTTGGCCATATCCTCAGGCAGGCGGAGCCGGAGGAATACGATGAGCGCTACAAGCGCTGGCGGGCCGAAGACCTGCCCATTATCCCCGGGAAGTGGCAGCTCTATGTGGCCAAGGACTGCGAGAAGCAGTTTGCCATTGTGAAGGGCCTAATCGAAAAGGCGGACGAGATTGTCCACGGCGGCGACCCTGACCGTGAGGGGCAGCTATTGGTGGACGAGGTGCTTGATTATCTGGGGAACAAGAAGCCTGTGCGGAGAATCCTGCTGAACGCCCTGGACGAAAAGAGCATCAAAGAAGCTAACGCAGACCTCAGGGACAACAAGGATTTCTTCAATCTGAAGCAATCGGCGCTGGCTCGTGCCAGAGCTGACTGGCTCATTGGTATGAACCTTTCCCGGGCCTATACCCTGGCGGCCCGCAGGGCAGGTCATGACAAGCTGGTGCTGCCCATCGGCCGGGTGAAGACCCCGACCCTCTCTTTGGTGGTGCGCCGTGAGCGGGAGATAGAGAATTTCAAGCCGGTGGACTATTATACTATCCGGGGCATTTTCCAGCATGAGAATGGCAGCTTCACTGCCCAGTGGAAGCCGGAGGATACCCAGGCGGGACTGGATAGCGAGAACCGGTTGGTGGACAAGGTCGTGGCAGAGGCGAAGCTCAAGGAGTTCGGTGAGAAGCCTCTGGAGGGCGTCATCAGCAACTACCAGAAAACCAAGAAGCAGGAGCCGCAGCCCCTGCCCTTTTCCCTCTCTACGCTGCAGGTGCTGGCGGGCAAGCGCTACGGCTATGCGCCCCAGTTGGTGCTGGATACGGCCCAGAAGCTCTATGAGAAGAAGCTTACCACCTATCCCCGTTCTGACTGTGAGTATCTGCCCACCAACCAGAGGAAGGATGCGGCAACTATCCTGGGCAATCTGGCGGTGGCAGGGGATGAGCAGCTGGCCAGCTGGGTGCCCGGGGCTAATCTGAAGATAGAGAGCCGGGCCTGGAATGACAAGAAGATTTCTGCCCACCACGCCATCATTCCCACCACGGTAAAGGCCAATGTCCTGCAGATGACGGAGGAGGAAAGGAATCTCTATCATCTCATAGCCCGGGGGTATATGGCCCAGTTCTACCCCGTCCACCAGTACGACCAGACCAAGGTGGAGGTCACCTATCATGAGGAGCTATTCACTGCCAGCGGCCGCACGGAGCGGGATTTGGGCTGGAAGGTCATGTATCAGGCTCAGGTGCGGGGCAAGGCCAGGGACGAAGATGAGCAGGAGAAGGAAGAGGACGAAAGCGCCAAGACACTGCCGGCCATGAAGAAAAAGGACGGCGTTACCTGGCAGAAGGGGGAAATGAAGACCAGCACCACCAAGCCTCCCTTGCGCTTCACTCCCTCCACCCTTTTGGCGGGCATGAAGGAAATTCACAAGTATGTGAAGAACCAGGAAGCCAAGAAGCAGTTGAAGGACGTGTACGGTATCGGCACCGAGGCTACCCGCGCTACTATCATAGACGACCTCATCAAAAGGAAGTTCATGAAGCCCACGGGCAAGAAGAAATATCTGGTGCCCACTCCTGCCGCCTATATCCTGGTAGATGCCCTGCCTGATGAGATGACCTATCCTGATTCCACGGCTATCTGGGAGGACAGGCTCCATTCCATGGCAGAGGGGGAGGGAACCCTTTCCGAGTTCCTGGCGGGACAGATTGAGTTCACGAAGCAGCTCTGCGCCAAGGCGGGCCATGTGAAGATGGAGGTCACGGGGGATAATGTCTGCCCCCGTTGCGGCCAGGGTGTCCTGCAGCAGCGCAAGGGCAAGAACGGCCTTTTCTGGGGCTGCTCCAACTATCCCAAGTGCCGTCTGACCTGCAATGACAAGGAGGGCCAGCCGGATATGGAGGATGCCAAAAGCCGGGCAGCAGGGCGCTCCTTCGTGGGCAGTGCTGCCGCCGGCCAGGCAAGGGGAGCTGCCGCTCCCGTGAATCCTGCCGGCTATGGCAGTTACTCCAGCCGCGGGGGCGGTGCTCCCTCGGCTGCGGATATGGCAGAGATTGATGCCCTGCTGGCAGGAGGGGAGCTCTACGGTGCGCCGCCTGCCAGGAACAGTTGGGGCGGCTTTCAGGACAAACCGCGCTATTCCGCCAGCCCTATGGAGCAGAGCAAGAAGGCGGGGACCCTGGATAAGGGGGCGGACAAGGACAAGTACCTTTGCCCCCGCTGCCGTGAGGGTCATCTGCACCTGCACAGGGGGAAGAACGGGCCCTTCTGGGGATGTTCTAATTACCCCAGGTGTACAGCTACTTTCGACGATGACAAGGGAGCGCCCTTGATTAATTGATATATAGGAGAGAGACGAAATGAATGAGGTAAAGGATTTTGCACAGTTGGGCGTAGACGAACCCCTTTGCGAAGCCCTTGCAAAACAGGATATAACCAAGCCTACGGCTATTCAGATGGAAATCTTGCCCAAGGCCCTGGAGGGACAGAGCCTTTTGGGGGAGGCCCCCACGGGGACAGGCAAGACTTTGGCGTATCTCCTGCCCACTCTTATGCAGTTGGATGCGGAAGCCAGGGAAGTTCAGGCGGTGATCCTTGCCCCTACCTATGAGCTTGCCATGCAGATAACCAATACTGCCCGGGACCTCAGCCAGCAGGCGGAATTGGGGATCAGGGTGCAGGGCCTTATTGGCGGGGCCAATATTGCCCGCCAGATTGACAAGCTGAAGGAGAAGCCCCAGCTGATCATTGGCTCGGCAGGGCGGCTGCTGGAACTGGCCCGCCGGAAGAAATTGCAGCTGAACAAGGCCAAGGTGCTGGTGTTGGACGAGTTTGACAGGATGCTGGATGACCAGAACCTGCAGAACACCGCCGATGTGTTGCGGCTCATGCCGCCCCGGGAGGAAATGCAGATCCTGCTTTTCTCAGCCACTACTTCCCGCAAGGCCTTGGAGCGGGCTTCTTTCCTGGGGAATCCCGAGCATATAGTGGTAGAGGACACAGCGGTCAAAAGCGGCCTGCGGGATGACTATTACCGCATCACTCCTTTCCGGGAGAAGATTGAAGTCCTGCGGAAGCTCACCCGCCGCCTGAATATCACCCGGGGGCTGGTCTTCATCAACAAGAGATTCGATGTGGAAAAGACCCTTTCCCATCTGCGCTATGAGGGGCTTTCCGTGGAATCCCTGATCAGCGCAGGGGGCAAGCAGGAGCGGCAGCACGCGGTTTCCGCCTTCAGCAAGGGCAAGGTGCGGCTCTTGCTGGCCACGGATGTGGCGGCCCGGGGATTGGACATTCCCGGCATTGATTATGTGGTGAACCTGGATGTGCCGGAAAATGCCCAGGCCTATCTGCACAGGGCTGGGCGCACTGCCCGGGCAGGCGTTCATGGCACGGTCATCACTCTGGCAGATATCAAGGAAGCCTATAAGCTGGAACTCCTGGAGAAGCAGCTCAAGATTGCCTTGAAGCCCCTGGAGCCGGGAGGCAAGGCCCTGCCCAAGGGGGCACCCCAAAAGGGACGGGCTGCAGGCCACCGTGCTCCTGCCAGAGGCAGGAAGCAGGGCAAGGCAGCAGAGGGGAAGAAGCCTTCTGCCCGTAAACATAGCTGATGGAGGAATTCTTAGTGGACATAGTGCCTATATTATTTGACCTGTTCTTGGTGGCGTTCCTGGTTTTCATGAACGGTTTTTTCGTGGCTTCGGAGTTTGCCTGCGTGAAGATCCGCCCTTCCCGGCTGGAAATGCTGATACAGGAGGGCAACAGGCGGGCCCGCTATGCCAAGGAACTCACTGACCATCTGGATACTTCCCTGTCCGTGACCCAGTTGGGCATCACCCTGGCCTCACTGGGACTGGGCTGGGTGGGCGAGCCTGCGGTGGCCAAGCTCATCCTGCCTGTGACGGAGATGATGGGCCTTGACCTGTCAGCTGGGCACACCATTGCCCTGGCTCTGGGCTTTGCCATCATCACTTCCATGCATATCATTTTAGGCGAGCTGACCCCCAAGACCTTTGCCATCCAAAGGGTGGAGAGCATCATGCTGGGGGTGGCCCTGCCCATGCTGATCTTCCAGAAGCTCTTCTATCCCTTTGTCTGGTTCCTGAACCATGTGGCCAACTGGGTGGCGGCCCGCTTTGGCATAGAGGTGGAGGGCAACGGCGAGCTGGCCCACACAGAAGAAGAAATCCGCCTGCTCATGGAGGAGAGCCACAAGCAGGGGCTGGTGGATGATACGGAAGCCGACTTCGTGGACAATGTGTTCGATTTCACCGAGCGCAATGTGCGTGAGATCATGACTCCCCGCACGGACATGATCTGCCTTTATCTGGAGGACAGTCTGGAGGAAAATCTGGAGACGGTCTTCACCGAGCAGATGACCCGCTATCCCATCTGCCGGGAGGACAAGGACCATATCATCGGCTTCCTGCATATCAAGGACCTCTTGAAATACTTGCATAAGGGCCAGAAGGTGAACCTCAGGAAAATGGCCCGCCGTGCCCTGGTGGTGCCCGAGAGCATGGATGTCAGCGTGCTGCTCAAAACCATGCAGAAAGGCCGTAGCCAGCTGGCTATCGTAGTGGACGAGTTCGGCGGCACTTCTGGCATGGTGACCATCGAGGATATCGTAGAGGAAATCGTGGGAGATATCCAGGACGAGTTCGACGAAGAACGCCCAGTGGCAGAGTCAAGAGGCTATGGTGTCTACTCCGTAGATGCCAAGATGCTGCTGGAGGAAATGGAAGACATCCTGGAAATCGGGATAGAGGACGAGGATGTGGACAGCATAGGCGGCTGGCTCAACGACACCATAGGCGGCGACCCGAAGGTGGGCATGATGGCTGCCTGGGAGGGCAATGTGTTCTATGTGGAGGAAGTTGAAGGAGCACGTATTACCCGGGTGCTCATACGCCTTGACAAGGAACTTACGGAAGAACATGAAGAGATAGTCTGATAGCTTGAAAAAGGAAATGCCTCCGGCGATTTTGGCCGGAGGCATTTTTTCAGTTATTGGAAAGCTTTATGATAGCTTCAATGATGTCTTTTGATTTCTCGTCCAGGTGAGGATAGGCTTCTATCAGGGTCTCCAAGCGGCTGTCAGTGGGGGATTCCTGCAAATAGCCGCTGGAGCTTTCTGCGGTCATGAAACCCCAGGGGAGGTGCTCAGGGGAAGCCGGGACGAAAAAATGCACATCAGTGTCCAAGGCGATAGCCAGCTGCCGCAGATCATCAGCGGCGATGCCGGTAGTGTAGCCCCGTTCCCAGTTGGAAATGACCTGTGAAGATTTATGCACGCGCTTTCCTAGTTCCGTCTGAGTCAGGCCCAGTTCCTTTCGCCTCTGACGAATCTTGTCGCCTATGGACATAATGTATCACCTCCAAGAGGAATTATATCTTAAAAGGACCTGGCAGCGGCTCAAACTAACGATATTTGAGAAAAGAAGGTGGATTTTGTTGAATGATAACGCATTACGTTATATAATCGTAGAGGGAAAACTCGTGTTTGAAAAAATTTGCAGGGAGCGTGGATGAGTGGGCCAGCTGATACTTTACGGACGAGGACTCATTGCCGAAGAATACTGCCGGTATCTGGAAGGTCAGGGCCAAGGAGCAGACATCGCCGCCTTCGCCGTCACCAAGCTGGATGGCCAGGGAGAAGAATACTGCGGCCGCCCCTGCCTGGAGATAAGAGAAGCCTTAAAAACCTACCCCGAAGCGGATGTGCATCTGGCTCTGCAGGAAAAGTACCATCAGGAAGTCCTAGCCTTGCTGAAAGAGCTGGGCAGGAAGCCCAAGGAAATCATCGGCCTGCACCGCATGACGGAGCTGCTGGGGGAGCAGGGACTCAAAGAAATCAGCACCGCCTGCCAGGAGCTGACGGTAGGTCGGAATCCCTATGAATACTCCATGCTGGAAATCTTCCCACATCAGCACCCGGAGCAAAAGTTCACCTTCTACCCCATGACCCAGGTGCCCCTGTCTGAGGAAGATGTTAGGAATCTGCGAAAAACAGTGATGCAAGGGGGCACTGAAAGCCTTCCCCTTGAGGGGAAGGGGTCAGCCGCAAGGCTGACGGATGAGGTGTATCTCGCCATGGCCACCTCCCAGAAAGATGCCAAGGTCAGTCTGGAAAACCTGCCGGACTACATCCACCCCGTCATGGGCGGGGCAGCAGCCTACGATGGCTCCCGCACAGCGGAAATGGAGTATGACGATGAAGAAGCCGACAACCTTTCCCCTTACAACAGCTTGTATTCCGAGCTGACTGTGGCCCACTGGCTCTGGAAGAAAGCTCCCCAAGCCAATTACCTGGGTCTCTGCCACTACCGCCGCCATTTCGTGCTGACAGAGGAAATCAGGCAGGCACTGGTTGAGGGCACAGTGGATGTGCTTCTCACCATCCCACGGCTGACCGTCCCCAATGTCCACAAATACTTCGCCACCCTGCCTGTCACCACCATGGATGAGCAGGATTTTCAGCTCATGCTGAGATTGATAGAGCAAGAAGATTCTGAGCTGGCTAAGTTTTCCAAGGATTTCCTGGAGGGGCAGATTCATTATCCCAACAACATGGTCATCGCAAAGAGAGATATTTATCTTGACTATGGCAACTTTATGTTCAAGGTGCTGCAGGGGATGCAGGAGCATTACAAAGAGACAGGAACTACCCGCCCGGACAGGTACCTTGGCTATGTGGGGGAACTGCTGACTACCGTGTACTTCGCCTATCACCGTGGGAGATGGCGGACAGGATTTATAGATTATCGATTGCTGAAAGAAGTTTGAGGGAGATATCATATGCCGGAAATATCCGTAATTGTGCCCCTGTACAATGCAAGGAAGTATCTGCAGGAGGCTATTGATAGCGTACTAGCTCAGACTTTTCAGGATTTCGAAATCATAGTGGTAGATGACTGTTCAACGGATGGCAGCTGGGAACTGGTAAACAGGCTTTATGGTGAAAATGAGAAAATCAGCCTGTATCGCCATGAAGGCAACAAGACAGCAGGTGGCGCCAGAAACACGGGCCTTGAGCACGCTAAAGGCAAATACATTGCCTTTTTGGACAGTGATGATCTCTATATGCCGGAGACATTGGAAATCATGCATAAGGCAGCCGAAAAGTACGGCGCGGAGGTAGTTCATTCTCCAGGCTGTTTGATACCCCAGGGAGATCAGGAGCACGTTGCTACAACAGACGATTTCCGTACCATCATCTTCGATGATATGCCTATTTTGGAAAAAGAAACCTTGCTTTCAGTAGACAAGGAATATCGCGTCAGGCAATGGGCCGGGCGCAAATTATATGGCACCATTTGGAACAAAATGTTCCGCAAAGACTTCTTGGAAGAATATCGCATAAGGTTTGAGACTGGTATTTGGCCTGGGGAAGATGCAATTTTCCTCTTTCGGTGTGTTTTTTACGCTAAGAGATATGTTTGCATTCCGGATGTATTCTACATTTATCGCCGTCCTGCGACATCCACGACCAGAAAAAAGCGGGATGCCAGATTTATTGCAATGCAGGCCAAAAATATTGCAGCGAAGATAGAGGCGCTGGATACCTATATGGGTGACATCCCGTGGTTCAGTGACAAACCGGAAGTACAGGATAAAGTGCGGGAGTTTGCCATCATTGATACAGATTCCTCCTTCATCCAGCAAGGCTACCACAGCCAGGGCCTGCTGGAGGGTAGTGAGGCAGAAATACGCCAAGTATTTAAGGATATGTACGGCGAGCAAGGCTATTTCGCCTACTGGTATTTCCACCACTATCATCTGCTGAAAGCAGGAGCGGGAGGAACCAATGAGGGCCAGTCATACATCTTCCCTTATCATCTTTTCCAAGAGGGAGAGAGAACTGTCATTTACGGCGCCGGAGAATCAGGTCAGTCTTTCTATCGACAACTGCAACGGCAAAACTACCTCAAGCCCGTAGGCATAGTGGACAAAAGAGCCAAGGAACTGAATACCCCGGACTTTCCCGTGCGCCCTATTGAAGACCTGAAAAATATGGACTTCGATGCAATACTAATCGCTGTAATCAACGAAAAAGCTGCCAAAGAAATCAGTGAATCCCTAATAAAAATTGGCATCCTAGCCCCAAAGATTCGCTGGCAAGGCAACGCATACCAAAAAGACGACTACTACAACAACTATTACTTCCCCCTCCTAAGAGAGAAAAAGTAACAAGCAGACCTTACCTGCCCCGTTTGCGGGGAAGGGGGACCACCGAAGGTGGTGGAAGGGGGACTTCGAAGCCGTATATTCCAACTATCAACACCTCGACCAAAAGGAGCAATACACCATGAAAATAGCAATCGCTGGCACTGGCTATGTCGGTTTCGTCACCGCTGTCTGCCTGGCCGAGCACGGCCACCAGGTAACCTGCGTAGATGTAGACAAGCAGAAAATAGATAGTCTGAACCGCTACGGCAAGGCCCTGATCTACGAAAAAGACCTGGACGCCCTGATGGAAAAGAACAAGGAGCGCCTGACCTATACCACGGACTATGCCAGCGCCTACAAGGATGCAGAAATCATCTTCATCGGCGTGGGCACCCCGGAGAAGCGGGATGGCTCCGCCAACCTCAACTACGTCTATGCCGTAGCCATGCAGATAGCAGAGACTGCAGAGCGGGAGTGCGTAGTGGTAGTGAAATCCACCGTTCCCATCGGCACCAATGAGCGAATCGAAAAGCTCATCAAGGAGCACCGACCTGAGGGGGCAGCCCCCCTCCATGTGGCCTCCAACCCGGAGTTCCTGTCCCAGGGTACGGCGGTGCATGATACCTTGCACGCTTCAAGGATTGTCATGGGCGTGGAGGATGATTATGCCAAGGAGAAGCTGACGGAACTCTACAAGGACTTCGCCGCCCCAAAAATCATCACCAACCGCCGCAGCGCGGAGATGATCAAGTACGCCTCCAACGACTTCCTGGCCTTGAAGATTAGCTACATCAACGAAATCGCCAACCTCTGCGAGGAAATCGGGGCAGATATCGAGGACGTAGCCAAAGGCATGGGCTACGACAAGCGCATAGGCAGTAAGTTCCTGCGTGCAGGCATCGGCTACGGCGGCTCCTGCTTCCCCAAGGATACCAAGGCTTTGCATTGGCTGTCTGACTATCATGAGCAGGAGCTCAAGACTGTCAAGGCGGCCATTGAGGTCAACGACCATCAGAAATTAAAACTTATCCGCAAAGCCCATAAGTATTATGAAGATCTGGAAGGTGTAACCGTAGCGGTACTGGGTCTGACCTTCAAGCCTGGGACGGATGATCTGCGGGAGGCGCCGTCGCTGACCAACATTCCCATGCTGCTGGAGGAAGGGGCCATTGTGAAGGTATACGACCCCATTGGCATGGAGCGGTTCAAGGAGCAGTATCCTACCCAGGTGAAATACTGCAAGAACCCCGAGGAAACCCTGCAGGGAGCGCAGCTTTGCTTGATACTCACTGATTGGCCGAAGATAAAGGAACTCCCGCTGGAGAAATATGCGGAACTGATGGAAAACCCCATTATCCTGGATGGCAGAAATTGTTATGAGCCGGAGCAGGCTGAGGTAGTTGGGGTAACCTACGATTCCATTGGTCGCAGAACAGTAAAGAAGGGCTGAGGGTATTGGCTGAAGCAATAAGGCTTTCTGTGATTATTCCCGTCTGCAATGCGGCTGCGCATCTCAGGCAATGCCTGGATTCCGTTTGCAGCCAGCCTGTGGAAAGCATGGAAATCATCTGCGTGGATGATGGCTCTGTGGATGAATCCTGGGAAATTTTGCAGGAATACGGTCAGAAGGACAAGAGGGTGCAACTTCTCAGGCAGGAAAATCTCCATGCCGGCATAGCCAGAAACAATGGGCTGGCCCGTGCCAGAGGGGAATATATACACTTCCTTGATGCAGATGACTGGCTGGAACCGGAGGCCTACAAAGGCTGGCTGGCGCTGGCCCGGAGTCAGGCGGCAGATATCTGCATAGGCTATTATTACACCTTCGACGCTGAAAAAGCTGAGAAAATCCCGAAGCCATATTTGGAGACTGAGGAACTGTGGCAGGGGAATTTTGCTGCCGGGGCAGGACACCTCATTCATCATTACCCCATGCCCTGGAACAAGCTGTACAGGCGGGAGTTCCTGCTGGAGCATGAGATCAGCTTTGATGACCTGCTCTGCGCCAATGACCGCTATTTCTTCTTTCAGGCCATCAGACAGGCACAGCGGGTAGTGATAACTCATGCAAGGTTGCTGAACTACCGCATAGGCCAGGCTTCCTCCCTGATAGGCGAGACACGGCTGCGCCATTATGACTGCCATTTCCGTTCCTTCGAACTGATTTGGGAGCTGTTCAAGGATGCGCCGCAGGAAATAAGCTCCATGGTTATGGATGTGTCCATGGAAGATTTTTTCAGCTTCTATCAGAGGGCCAGGGGAACGGAGTATGAAGAAAAGATACGGCATGAGTTGTATGGATATGTGTCCGGTCTGGACTTAGACCTGCTGGAAGGCATACCCTTGGCCGCCCGGTGGTGGTACAGAGACTTCATGCTGGTGATGGCCGGGGAAGCGCATCCGCTGATTGTCAGGGAAGTAAGCAGGCTACTGTCAGACC
Organism: Selenomonas sp. KH1T6; assembly: GCF_900108415.1. Classification (NCBI taxonomy): domain Bacteria; kingdom Bacillati; phylum Bacillota; class Negativicutes; order Selenomonadales; family Selenomonadaceae; genus Selenomonas; species Selenomonas sp. KH1T6. The sequence goes on along the minus strand of NZ_FNWN01000004.1, from coordinate 24,158 downwards.
GCAAGGGGGGACAGAGCGGTTATATCTTCCCCTATCATCTGTTTCGCCCCCATGACCGCATTGTTCTGTACGGCGCCGGTGAAGTGGGCCAGGCCTTCTATCATCAGGGAAGATATCAGGGCTTTGTGGACATTGTGGCGTTGGTGGATGGCAAGCCAAAGACAGGGCAGGGAGTGGAAATCCTGCCAGCTGAGGCACTGAAAGAGCTGGATTTTGACTATGTGCTGATAGCGGTGCGCTTTGAGCATATAGCCGGGGAAATCAGGAAACGCCTGTTGGACTTGGGCGTAGAGCAGGAAAAGATCAAATGGGACGGCATGTCCTATGAGCGGGAAGATTTCTACCGCAATGCCTTTTATCCCCGCTGGCAGGGAGGCCGGTGGCAGTAATCTGAGAGGAGATACATAGTGGAACAGAACAATCGAGAAGTAATGCTGAGCATCATCGTCCCCGTATACAACTGCGAGGATTATCTGGAGAGGTGCCTGGATTCCATACTGAAAATAGATGTAGAAAGCTATGAGCTTATTCTGGTGGATGACGGCTCCCAGGACAGTTCTCCTGCTATCTGCGATGAATATGCTGAGAGATACCCCCAGATAAAGGTCATTCATCAGGAGAATCAGGGGCCATCGGCTGCCAGGAACCACGGCATAGACAGGGCACAGGGAAAGTACATAGCCTTTGTGGACAGTGATGACTGGATTGACGGGGATTTGTTCACAGATTTTATCTCCTACATGGAGGCAGATGAAAATCTGGATATCTGCATTTCCGGCACCACCAAGAATTTCCCCGATGGCCATGAGGAGGATTACTTCCCTCCCAGAGGAGGCAGGCTGGTTCATACGGAAAAATTCATGACTGGCAAGGAAGCTCTGGATATGATGCTGTCCAAGGAAGATTATTTCTGGTTCCTTTGGGGCAGAGTATATCGCAGGACGCTTTTCCAGGATGACCATCTGGATGTGACTGTAGCTACCAGTGAAGACCTTGATCTCAACTGGAAGCTTTTCCTGCGCTCCAGGAAGATTTTTTACAGTGATGTGTGCCGCTACCACTATTTTATGAACGAGAACAGTTTGACGGAAAATGCCAAGGTGGTCAAACGCAACAATGACGATCTGAAGATATATCGCCGTTTGCTGAAGCAGGAAGATATCAGCCCCTTCTGTCGGGAAATGCTGGAAATGAGGGTGCTGCAGCGGGATTATGTGAATATCAGGGAACTGATGTCTGAGCACGGCTCCAAAGATGTGGAAATTGATGAATACTATCAGGAACTGCGTGAGACACTGTCAAGTTTTGCTCCCACCACGCCATATTGCAGGCAACTCAAGGAAAAGCTGAGTGCACTGACCGGCTCTCAGGAAGAGTGCAGGGAACTGTGCTGGAAGCCCTACGCAAAACTGCTTGCGCAGGTAAAGGGACTGACAAATGAGGACAGGAAAGTTTATCTCTTCGGACTGGGGCCTATCTCCCGTGTGATGGGGACCTTCTTGCTGAAAGCAGGCAGTGATTTTTCCGGCTTCGTGGTTTCTGAGGCTTCTCGCCGCAGCAAGGATGAATGGCTGGGCAAGCCTGTCCTGGTGCTGGAGGAGCTGGAGGAGAAATCGGCAATCCTGCTGACTTTGACGGAGTGGGGACAGAGGGATATTGCCGACCTGCTGGATTATAAAGGTTTTGAAAATCATGAGTATGTAGATATAGCACCGGCGTTTACGTCTGGGGTGTAAAGGAGCAGAGAAATGAGTGTAGAGAATCCCGTTATTTCCATCGTCATGCCCGTATACAATGTGGAGCCGTATCTGCCCAAGAGCATTGAGAGCATCTTGGGGCAGGACTTCAAGGAGTTTGAGCTGATTTGCGTAGATGACGCTTCCACGGATACTTCTGGGAAAATTCTTCAGAGATATGCCGCCAGGGATAAGAGAATCCGCATTATCGAGCATAGGGAAAATGTCGGTGCGGGCACATCGCGGAATGAGGGACTGGCTGTATCCAGAGGCGAGTGGGTTATCTTCCTGGATGCAGACGATTATTTCTCTGGCCAGCTGCTGAGCAAGGCGTACAAGGCAGCCAGGGATAATGAAGCAGATGTGGTCTATGTGAACTACAACGAATTCAATCAGGCCAAGAACTGCATCGACCCTATGGAGAAGTCCCTGGCTGTGCGCCAAAAGGTGGAAGGCAAGATTTTCTCTGGCAAAGATCTGGGCAACAGACTATTGGAGGCACTGGATATCGTCCCTTGGAACAAACTGTGCCGAAAATCTTTCCTGCAGGAAAAGAACTTGAAGTTCCAGGAGATTCCCAATTCCAATGATGTATATTTCGGCAGTTGTGTGGCAGCCCTGGCAGAGAAGATTTTCTTCATCATGGAGCCGCTGGTTACATATCGCACTCATCATGCTCACCAGATCTCTGCCCAGCGGGGAAAAAATCCTCTCTGCGCTTATCAGGCATTGAAAAAGGTGAAAGACAGGCTGGAGGAAGAAGGGCTCTTTGAGCTTTACAAGGGAAGCTTTTACTGGCGGGCCCTCTCCGGCATCACCTATGCCCTGAGAGCAGGTGGCACCGCTTTCAAGCCCCGGCTGGATTTCCGCAGGTTTATGGACAGCGAAGGCTGGGAGAAGCTGGGTATGAAGGACATGCGGGAAGAGGATTTCTTCTACAAGTACGATTATGAGCGTTGGATCAAGCTGAGATTCACTTCCGATACTCTGTTTGATGAGGAGATGTTCTCTCAGTTGAAATCTCTCAAGGGCAAGACCTATATCTGGGGGTTCGGTGACTGGGGCAGGAAGTTCTATGATGCTGCGAAGTATCACGGCTATACCATACATGGCATCATCGACGAAAGTCCCAGCCTCAAGGGCAAGCAGGTAGATAATCTCACTGTCCTGCCCTGCCGGGAGCAGGAGGATGATTTCGAGTATGTGATCATCACCAATGAGATGTATGGCAAAAATGTCAGGGAGCGCCTGAATGCCAATGAGCGTAGCGAGACTAAAATCATTGACATGGGGGACTATATGTTCCACAACGTACCGATTATGGAATGCATTTTTTAAGGATCTAGGAAAGGATGAGTTTTGTGAAGGATATAAAGGTCAGTGTTATGCTTCCCTCGTTAAATGTGGGCATGTATATAAAGGAATGCATAGAAAGCGTTATCAATCAGACTCTTAAGGATATTGAGATTATCTGTGTGGATGCTGGTTCTACGGACGGTACTCTTGAGACTATCAAGGAATTTATGGCCAAGGATGATCGCATCATGCTGATCAATTCCTCCAAGAAAAGCTACGGCCATCAGATGAATCTGGCTATGGAGGCTGCCACCGGCGAATATGTGGGCATCGTGGAAACTGATGACTTTGTGCCCGGCAATATGTTTGAGGATCTGTATAAGATTGCAAAGAAGAATAATGTGGACTTTGTAAAGGCTGATTTTTACAGGTTCAAGGAAAATGCCGATGGGACGTTGGACAAGACCTTGTTCAAGCTTTCTGATAGCAAGTGGTATTACAACCGTATCATAGATATAGCCCAGGAGCCTGAGTGCTTCAATTTTGTTCTCAACACTTGGAGCGGTATCTACAAGCGTTCGTTTATTGTGGATAACAATATCCGCCATAATGAAACTCCGGGAGCATCTTTCCAGGATAATGGCTTCTGGTTCCAGACCTTTATGCATGCCCATCGTGCTTATTTTGTAGACAAGCCATATTATATGAACCGCAGGGATAATCCCAATTCGTCGGTCTATGATACCAGCAAGATTTATGTCATCTGCGATGAGTATGAATATATCTTGTCTGTCTTGGAAAAATATCCTGATCTCTTTGAACTGTTTAAGGGCCAGTATACGCAGAAGCTCTTGGAAAACTATCTTTGGACTCTGGAACGTATCCATTATGAGAATAAACCGGTCTTTTATGAGAGATTGCAGAAAGTCTTCCGTGGCCTAGCTGAGAAAGGTATGGTGGATTATAAGGTCATTGCCCAGCACAGTGAACGTCAGGTATATGACATTTACGAAATTCTGCACAACCCCCAGCATTGGTATGATCGGGTCTATGGCTTGTCAGAAGATGTTATAAAAGGACTGGAACATGAATCTACTATTTACTTGTATGGGGCTGGAGAACTTGGGAAATTATGCTATGACATTTTGGAAAGAGAGGGGCTGGCACATAAGGTAAAAGGGTTCATTGTAAGCAAGAAAAGCGCTGCTGATAAACCATATAAAGGTATGCCTATCTTTACCATGGCAGATGTTGCAGAGCAAAAGGATGCTTTAGTACTCATTACGGTAAAGCCTCTCTACAAGAAAGAAATTCGGGAAAATTTATATCAGGAAGGATTTATAAAGGTGAAATCTTGGCCAGATGCAGCCTTTATTCGTGGCACAGAAATGAGCTTGCATAGCAAAATCTGGGAGGAGAAGGTGACCAAGAATTTTACTTTTCCCTTTGATATGGTAAAAAAGGGAAGCCGTATTGTTCTGTATGGGGCAGGTAAAATGGGTCAGGTGTATTTCCGGCAACTCCGGCAAACTGGCTATGCTGATATTGTGAGCTGGATAGATGAAGACTCGCAGCGCTATGATTACCTGTCCAAGTATATGGAGGTTTTGCCAGAGCTCACACTGGAAGAAACGGAATATGATTATGCAGTAATTGCATTCAATGATCAGAAACAAGCAAAGAATTCATATTGGAGACTTCTCTCTGTTGGTGTACCCTTTGAGAAGATTGTTTGGAATGGTTCCAGCATGGGGAAAACCTTTGACGATTTGCTGGAGCAAGATATGATATCTGTCTTATGGCGGGAACAGAAACGTCAGTTGGATGTAATGCAGAAGAATCTGGAACAGAGAAGGAAGAAATTGACGGAAGACAAAACAAAGACGATGAGAGATATACTCAAGCAGGCTCAAATGAGTGAAGGTAGTGTAGCTCCTTTCTTAAGCATGAATCTTACTCAGGAAAGCACACAGGATGATGTGGAAAATATCATGCAGGATTGTGCTGTTTGCATGGATTTCAGACTTGAGGGTAAAGATGTTTTTGCTTTGAAGAATATATATGAAATTCTGATGTCGTTGAAGAATGACAGTAGGATTGAGCATATAAGCATTTATACAGAATCTGCAACCAAGCCACAGAAGGAAGTGTTGGGATTGCTTAAAGATTTGTCTTTTGAGGTTAGGATTAAGTTAAAGCAACCTACTGAGCCTGGGGAAGAATTGATGGAGATTCTTGGGGATAATAATATTTGTTGTGATATAGATTACGGTCGGGCCTGCCCGGAGTTAGTGGCAGAGGAGTAACTACTTTTGATTGACTAAAAGGAGCGGAGCATGGAAACGCATGATACGGCAGGGCAGAAAGAAAAGAATTTTTTTGATGTGGAGAAAGAATTTTTCCTTATAGATTCAGAGCATCTGGATGAGGTGCAAACAAGGTTCTACGGCTACTCCGTTCAGAGAACCGGCATCTATGAGGAAGATAATCTTACAGAAGAAGCCGTCGAAGGACTGGATGGCAGAGGCTGTTATGTGTATGTGGAGGCAAATGAGAGACATATCAGTATTCGTCAGGATTTCTGCGGGTGTTATGGGATATACCTGTTCAGGCAGGGGGATTACTTTGCACTTAGCAGTTCGTTCCTGCGGCTTCTGCAGCATGTGAGCAGAAAGTACCCTCTCACTGTCAATAAAGATTATGGGCATCACCTTCTGATAGATAGGTTGGCCAGCCAGTCACCTACGCAGACACCTGTGAAGGAAATTTCTATCATAGACAGGTGGGCGCGTCTCTCAATTGATAAGGATAATCGAAGCCTGTCTGTGGAAATGCTTGAGTATAATGAGATGTCATACTCTCTTGACACGCCAGAAGGCATTGAACTCCTTGATGAATGGTTTGACTTTTGGACTGATCTTCTGAAGGAACTATCCAAGCGTACGGATTATCTTCGCGTAGATCTTTCTGGTGGTTATGATAGCCGTTTAACTTTCTTGCTGATGCTTTGCTCTGGTTCTGATTTGAATGCTCTACGGGTGAACTCTGCTCTTGATAAACTGCATACTCATGCAGAAGATTATCGGATTGCTTCGTCTATTGCTGAACATTATGGTTTTTCTTTGAACAGGCCATATCCTCAGACAAAGTGGTTGAACTACAGCCAGATAGACTGTATTAATATTGAAGCCTATACCAAATTGGGTTTTCACAAAGAACCTTATATCAAGAATCATATTTCTGCGGATAAGTTCTATACGGTTATGGGGAGCGCCGGAGAGGCTATAAGAGAAAGATATACAATGGATGCTGAGGCATTCATTAAATCTGTTTCTCCAGATGAGGGAAGATTTGCAACTAAGCTTGAAAAAGAAGCAGAACAGTCAATTCGGAAGGTTATAGAGGATGGCTACCGTCTGATAGAGGAAAAATACGGCAAACCAGACAAGTCAACTGGATACCCTCAGCGCCTCTATCGTGATGGCTGGACCAGAAGCCATTTTGGCAAGATGGCCGTGGTAAATCGTTTTGCTGGTAACATTACTCTGATGCCGTTGCTAGATCCTATCCTCTGGAAACTGAAACTTCACAGTAAAGACTGTGATAGTGATAATCTGCTAATGGCCCTTATTTATGCACGTTATTGTCCCCATCTGATGGAGTTCCCATTTGAAGGGCATCTGTACTCCATCACGGCAGAAACTGCAGAGGCTGCAATAAAGCTCAATGAAAAATTTCCTAGGAACAAAAAAATTCATCCTTTTAAGGCATTTGTTTTAGCGGAAAAAAATGAGCGTGTAGTGAGTCTTCATGGCATGCGGGAGAATAACCGAGAACATCTTCCTGAGGAAGTCAATGAGCTTTTCAAAAAGACCTTTGATTCCTCTGAGGTGAGAGGTTTGTTTACTTCATGCTTCGATGAACAGTTCTATGAACAAGCTGATTTGCATTATCACTGGGAAAAATTTTTCTCTCTGCGTCACTGCAGTGCGGTACTGGGACTGGCTGAGACTATTAAGTATGTCATAGCCAGCAGGGTAAATGGATTTAAGGGAGAGCCAGCTTTGACAGCAAGCCTGAAGTCCTGCGATTATCAGGTAAATGACAGGTTCAAACCTCTTAGCCGCTTCAGGAATAATATTGCTGCCAGAGTTGATATGAAACTATTCCCAGGAAAACCGGAAGATATTGATATTATATCATGTAGTGACGATATGGCCAAATGGAGTAAGCCTCAGTGGTTACAAAAGTCCTCCGGGGGGGGATTAATGCTTCATTCCTCAAATGGAGAGTTGTCCCTTACTATGAAAGTTGCGAAATCAGGAGAGTTGCATATTTGGCTGCGTGGCGTAGATGTGCGTGAGCCTGGGGACAAAGATAAAAGGGTTCCTTATTGGCTGGACTTCAATAATCTTTTCATTAATGGCAAGGAAATAATCTCCGAAAAATACCCTGTTTGGCACGACCAGCCCTTTGAATACAAGCTGCAGGTCAAGGCCGGGGAAGAGATATCCTTGAAAACAGAGTGGAGGCCCCATCAGGGCAGAAGTAGCGAAAAATGAAAAAGCTCCCATCAGGGTGGGAGCAAAGAGTTTTGCAATGTTGCTTGACAAAAGCATCCCGTTGGGTGGGGGCTGGGAGTTAAAGGACTGGGGCATGGGGAGTGCCATTGCTCAATTGCATGGACAACTGCTCTATACGTTCTTTTGACAGGTGAGAGTATTTGATGATTTTTTCTATAGGTTCGTTTTCCCGTAGCATATCTAGGGCAGTGGAAGCTCTCTCTTCATTTTTAGCTTCATCGCGTTCCTCGGCAATCTTCATCTGATAAGTCATATAGCTCGCCTTCTCTCTTTCATCAGTTTTCAATTCAGTAATAAGTCCTTGAAGTTCATCCACCCACTTATCTTTGACTGGCAGGCCGTCAACAAACTTCAGGAAGTTCAAGATTTTCAAGTTTACGTCTCTGAGTTTGCCCTTAGTGCTAAGGAAAATCTTCTGAGAGCCGTCATCCAGCTGTATTTTCTTATTCTGCTGACATATGTTCTTGAAGGTGTAGATATGCCGCTCGCCATCAAAAATCTTGAATGGGCAGATGAAGATAATGATGGATTTTTTCAGTTGGTGGTACTCTGCACCTACCTGCATAGCACCAAAGTCTATAACCGATTGGTAGTAACGTGTACGCCGTCCGAGCCAGGCTTCCGGGTAGCGGCGTACTTGCATCTCGATGTCGTAGACGGTGTTATTATCATCCTCCACATAGACATCTAGTCGTATGCCTTTGCTCTCATAGCCAGTTTTCATGGCTTTCTCAGTCTCAGGATCTACGAGCTTGCGAATTTTGACCTTCAGTATCAGTTCCAGCAGGTGCTTGCATATGTGCTTGTAGCTCATGACCAGTTTGAACATATTGTCATCAGCAATGGTCAGATCCTCCCAAGGCTTGAGATAGCTGGCGTTGATCTCATTAACAGTATACGTTGGAGAGGCTGCAGGTGCTTTCTTTGAGATTTTTAACTGGAGACTCCTTCCTGCAAGGATAATATGATAATTTTCTTACTATTATTTTAACAAACTGTAAATTGATGTCAATACGAAAATTTGAAGGAGTGATGACAGTGGAGCCTGATGTATTGAAATGGCTAGACCTAGCCCGCATAGATATTAAGAACCAGGGCGAGGGCAATGATGTGAAGGTGACTGTGGTGGAAGGAGAGGACTGCAATATCTGGCAGGCGGGATGGTTTTCGCATGGTGGAACAGGATATGTGATGGAGACTTCAGACCGGCACCTGATATTGGAACTGGAGTGTAAAGGAGCAGGTAATCTGCTCGTGAGACTGCAGGGGATAGACCGGCGGGCATCTGGTGGGGAACGTTTGCCGCTGTGGGTAGACTACACCAGGCTGGCAGTGAATGAGGAAGTTGTTTTTTGGGAATTGAAGCCCCAGTGGCATGACAGGCCGTATGTTTACACTCGCAAGGTGGTCGATGGGGAGACTCTTAGGGTTGAGATCTCTTGGGCATTGCATGGGTATAAGGGCACAGAACTATTCCAGCTACTGATGGTTGGTAAACCTAATGAATAAAGGCTAGTTCCTGTATTTTAGTTGACTTGAATGGTGGTTTTATATTTAGTTTATCTAATCCATGTATTTAAATAATTAATGGATTAAGGAGTTTTTGATAGGTGTAAAATTTAACTTAAATATCCTCGAAATAGTGTTTAAAATACGTGAGTTCTTGTAAACGATTGGATTTGGAATTGCAGGCTAGGATTGTAGAGAGATTCTAGGCAAGTCATGTTCTGTGTATTTCATTTGTAAGGTGGGGATGGAGAAGGGCTTAAGTCTGAGAACTTTTGAATTTGGCAATGAAATTAAGAAGGTTAATAAGTTGGACGTATGTTCCCTTTGCGTAATATATATTGCTATGCTATATAATTTGGTGAAAATAGTAAAGGTGTTGAAGAGGAAGATATGGAAATACTTGGGTATTTGTTTTTTGCTTTTGTGATTATATTGGTAGCAGCGCTTATGGTATTGCTCGTTGGCTATCATATTCTAAAGAAAGAAAAACATTAATATATATTCCGCGGTAAAATCCACCGCCTTTAGACGGTACCACTTTTTTTCCAAGTAACAGAGTGAAGCACTTTTAGTGGTGCTTCAGCCGAGTTTTACTCGGAACGTTTTACTCGGCTTTAGCCGAAATTGGCGACTTTCAGTCGCTAAGGACTTCAGTCCTTAAAACCCAGCGTCTTTAGATGGTGGTATGTTTAGTTGATTTGTGTTCGTTAAGTTTGAAAGTGGGAATTGAGATGAAAAGGAAAATTTGGGCAATTATTACTGGCCAAATTAGAAGCGAATTGTATTTTAAGGTTATGTTGATAAAGTTATGTGATTTACGCGCTAAGGGAATTGTTGAGGAAATTGTATATTCCACATGGGATGATGAAATTAATAAATATGTGGGATTACGTGAACAATTAAAGCTGTTACATATTATAGTTGTAGAAGCCCCTATGCCTGATGCGAAATTAGAGAGGAACTTCAATCCATTAAGTTATGAATATCAGCGGTCAACGTTGTTTAATAGTTGTAGTGTGATTCCGTCGGATTGCTTCGTTATAAAATTTCGTACTGATTTGAACCAGGGAGTGCGACCGTTTTTTGATTTCCTTGCTGAGGGGATAAAGAGTATAGAAGAAAGAACGGAGATAAAACGCTTCGGAGCATTCCCTATTATGTATGAAAAGAAAATGGTTCTTGAAGTATATGATACTAGACATTTGATGTTTTGCAATGATAGGTTTTTCGGTGGGTGGAGAAATGATTTAAAGAAAATTTGTAATCCAATTTCCAATTTTAAAACTAGAAAGTACCATGTTTTTAATGAAAATGCTTTACTGAATGGGTATGCGTATCATTTTTTTCCGCTGTTATGTGATTCGTGGAATATTATATCTATTGAATTTTATAATGTTCTGCAAAAATACTGCGCTGATAAGCAGGAAAAGGAATTGGTTTTACCTAGATTGATTTTAAGACTTTATGCAATGATATGTGTATATATGTATACACATATCACCTTAGTGGGATGGGGGGTGAAAACCTACAATGGGCCGTATTCTCTTAGAAATTTTATAAAGGGAGATTATCTTAGTGATATATTGATAGAAAAAATAGTTACAGGAGATTTGGTTCAATCAAGAATATCTGCTTTGTTTAAAGATGAAATGAGAAAAATAGCAATAAACTCGCCTTGCGTGCATGGGTATACTTATGAGGAATATGAGGAGCTGAAACGATTCACCATTGAAGAATTAAAAAAACCAGAACTTATAGGTGAATACCCATTTGCTACAAAGTGTTTTATGGGTGATCTTGATAAAAGTCAAGCTGCGAATATTTTGCTTAGAAAGTATGATGATACAAAGACTATAAATAGAATTGCAGATTGTATAGATGATTGTTACAATAGCTTTTATCAAAATATATTCAGTAAATTTACTAAGAATTCAATAGGTGAAGAATTATACCTTGATATGTTAATAGCATCAGTATTTGACTCTAATAGGTGTGCTATCGCTGAATATGTGGAAATGGTCGTTAAACAATCATGCGTAGCTAATGCTGATATTATTAATAATGCACTTAGATATGTAACAACAAATGTGTTTCAGGGTAATGTTGATGAATATACAATAATTACAACATATTATTTACTTAAGATTTATCGTGAATATGATAAATTTGAAATAAATTTTGACGGATTTGAGGTAAGGTTGAATTCGCTTATAGATAGACTCTTTCATAGATTGTTGCCAGAGAATAGGATGATTATAAGAGATGAGGTGACATTTTTAAATGTTTTGAACGATAGGCTTAATAGTGTACATGGATTCATTGAAGCTAACGAACTAGAAATAATCAAGGTGTTAGTTAGAATGGCACCTCTAAAAATGCCACTTTCTTCTAATGTTATAGATTCTTTAAAAAAGCAGCATCAAAATAATGTGTTGTTAAAGTTGGAAAAATCATACCCTGCTGTATTCCAAGAAGGGGATTTAGTAATTCCTCATAAACTTGAGACGTTGATTGGAAAAGATGATTTATGTGGAGTTCTTTCTTATACAGAAATGGTTAAGGGGGGAGGCGCATCTAGTGAAGCAATACTTCAATATTTGTTAGAAAATCAGATGAAAGCATTTGACGCAAATGGAATATTGGATACGAAGTTGGATTTAAAGAAGGTTATAGAAAAACTTTCAAGGAATTATTCCAAAGCATCCTTTTTACTTCGATTAAATCTATTTTTTATTACAGGTAAATTGTCTGTTTCAAAAGATGATGTTTCAGATAAGAGATGGTTTGTTATGTTTATTGAGGTGCTTTATAGCAAAAGATTAGTGCAACAAAACAAGCATATTCTTACTGAAATGTGCAATGGCGACATTGAAAGAAAAATGCTATATTATATTTTTCTGAGATTAGAAAAAGACAGTAGGTTGGATTTTTTTTCTATGAAAAATGGAAATGAAATATGGATTTATTATGTGCCATATTTACAAAGTGAACAAAGGAAACATTTTCAGGTTCCGACTCAGTTGGATGGTAAAACATGGCCGGGAGCTGATAGAAAAAATGATTCGTCTTTTGCTGCTTTTGTGATGCTTCTGGGTAAAAGCGTTTATATTTCTATTGAGTTTTCTGCTAAAGATACCGCTAGATCTAGGAAGTTGGCTGAAGCTGTAGGCTTTGAGAATAAGCGCAATGATGATTCTCTTATTCGATTAACAACCAAATCATTTCAGTTTAGAGATAATAAGGACTTATCACAAGCAATTGATAAGGCACTAGATGAAATGTGTTCGGTTGGTGATAGACTTATGAAAAGTTTGAAATGCTGAATATGTTTTTGACTGTTGAATCTGTCAAAAATAAGATATTATGGAGGAAAATTTAATATGGAAGGAATACATTTAATCATGCCTATGGGGGGGGCTGGTTCCCGCTTTGAAGAGTGTGGCTATAAAATCCCTAAGCCACTTATAATGCTTCATGGCCGCCCTTTCTTTTTTTGGGCAACTCAGTCTTTGACAAAGTTTTTGGATTATGCGGATATTACCTTCGTCGTATTGCATGATCATGTAGATAAGTTCAATATCACGGGAAAAATTCGAGAATACTATCCAAAGGCAAAATTTCGGGTGCTACCTAGGATCTTGCCAGGTCCTATGTTCACCTGTCTGGAGGGGGTTGCCGAGATTGATGACTCCTCGCCGATTATATTTAATGATTGCGATCACATGTTTATGTGCGAAAAGCTGTATCGGGATATGAAGCATGCGGCATTAGTGGAAGATGGTGCCTTGCTGACATTCACTTCTAGTGACCCCCGTTTCAGTTATATCAGAGAGGACAGTCGAGGCAATGTGATAGGTACTGTAGAGAAAGAAGTAGTAAGCCCGCACGCCATCTGCGGAGCATATCTTTTTAGGAACAAGGAAATTTTTTTAGAAACCGCTGAAGCTTATAAGCAGAACTGCCCCTACAAGGAATTCTTTATGAGTGGCATGTACAACATCATTTGCAAACAGCAAAAGAAGGTAAAGAATTATGTGCTGGATTTCCATGTTGATTACGGAACTCCGGCTGAGTATGAAGCAGCAAAGGAATCATCATATTTCAAATATCTGAAGTAGAAAGCTCTGGTTTCGACGTGAATTTATTTGAGGAATGGCCTAAAATCAATGATTTAGGGCTTGACATTATAGGAAGGGTATAGAGTTTGATTACTAATACAAATTTAGGCGGACACTCAGGTTGCCAAATTTTACTGTGCGAAGATGAATCCGGCGAGACTTTTGTACGCAAGATATCAAGTAGTATTGATTATAATGAACGACTGATTGTACAGAAGAAGAAGCAGGAAAGTTTTCATGATGGGCTGATCAAGGTACCGCAAGTCCTGAGAGACGGATACATCAGTAACGGTCTGTATTACTTCGATATGGAATATGTCCATGGCATTACGCTGGCTGAGTATATCAAGGAAGTAGAAGTGAGCGAGATTAAAGGCATAGTAGATATACTTATATCTTCAGCCAGGACGGAGAAGGATTGCCAGAGTGGCGCAGCTGCTCCAAAAGCTTTTCAGAATAAGATAAAGAATTTGAAGCGTAAGCTATCAAAACTGGACAATGGTATTATCAATGAGGCCATAGAGATTCTTGCTTCTCATGACTGGAGCAAGATACTATCATCTGCTTGTCATGGCGATATGACTCTTGAGAACATCATTGTACGCAACAACGAGCTTTACCTGATAGACTTTTTGGATTCCTTCTTTGACAGTTGGGTCTTTGACCTCAGCACTATTCTGCAGGATGTGGAGGTACTCTGGCATTATAGGGATGAAAAGATAGACAATAACACTGTTATCCGCTTGATTATCATGCGGGATCTTCTTTTCAACAAACTGCAGGAGCTGATGGGGGCTGATTACATAGAGGTGTACTACACCCTGTTGTTAAAGCTTATCCGCATCTATCCATATACAAAAGATGAGCTTACCTACAACTTCCTGAATAAGAAGACCAGAGAAGTCATGGATTTCATTAAGGGAGAGAATTTGGAGGTGGCTTCATGAACACTTTGATTGTACCCTGTGCCATAAACCGGATTATAGGTGGGGAACCATTGGGCGTGAAGCGGCATCCATTGGGGAGACTGGTGGTTCATCAATGCTTCTATAATATGGATCTGGGCCGCTTTGATAGCATAATCATCGCCCTAAACCAAAAGGAGGAAGCGGCCTATGGCATCAGGGAGAAAATCTGCAAGGAACTGCAGGATTATGACAAAGTAAAGGTTACTATTCTGGACGAGGAAACCAGCGGCCCGGCTGAAACCGTCTATCAGACCATTGCCAAGGAAAATGTGATGGGGAGTCTGGTTTTGAAGGACTCGACAAACTACATCGATATTTCAGAGGATATGTACGGTAAGAACTTCATAGCCGGCATAAATATATCCTCTTGGCCAGAGGATATACATGACATCAGACGCAAGAGCTTCATCAAGGTCAACGAGCAGGCCAAGGTGTTGGATATTATCGAGAAGAAGGTCAAGTCCGAAATCATTGGTGCGGGGCTGTATGGTTTCAAGGATGCCAAAGATTACTGTGAGGCTTATGAGAAGCTGAACAATTCCGTGCATCCCTTGCGTTCCCTTTACGTAAGCCATATAATTTCATATTTGATAGGCGTATACGGCAAGGTCTTCCATTACCTGCCGGTGACAGAATTTGAGGACTGGTCTTCCGAAAAGTGCTGGCTTGATATCCAGGCAAGATATGCCAACTATTTCCTTGATCTTGATGCAATATTTGGCGTGGAACTTGACTGCCAGAGTCATTTGGATGTAATAGAAGATTTGACGAAACTCAGCGCCAAAGGAGCTACCTTCATAGGCTTTACATCTAATGATGAGAGTGTGAAGAAGAGAATGAAGAATATGTTCCTGAAACGGGGAATCAACTGCATTCAGGTAGTTTACGGCTGTTCCATGTCCAAGATAAAAAGGATTATTTCTACGGATACTATGGTGAGGGAATCGAATTACAAACTTTGAGGGTGATTTTAGGTGAAACTGGCTATCTTTGATATGGACGGGACACTATTTGACACACGACAGGCAAACTATATGGCTTATAAGCAGGCTTTGAATGAGTTTGGCTTTGATGTGAGCAGGGAATATTACTTCGATTTTTGTAACGGGAAATACTATATGGATTTCCTGCCACAGCTGGTGGGTGAAGATAAGGAAATCCTGCAGAAGATACATGCATTGAAGAAGGAGTGCTATCAGGAGTTCTTTGGGGAAGTTATTCCCAATAAACATTTGCTGCGTATTCTTGAAGCCATCAGAGAACAGTATAAAACTGCTCTTGTAACTTCGGCTTCTAGAAAAAATGTGGAAACATTACTGTCGTATTTTAATATTGATAATCAGTTTGATATTATAATTACGCAAGAAGATGTCAAGGGGAAGAAGCCGGATCCAGAGGGCTTTCTATATGCTATGAAAATGTTTGATGCTGATTCTGATGAAACTATGATTTTCGAGGATTCTACAGAGGGGATTGAAGCTGCAAGGAAAACTGGGGCTCAGGTTTTTGTGGTGGATAATAATTGATAGGAGGTAGGAGCTTGATGCAAAAGTTTATAATGTCCAGAGAAATACTGGACAAACTTCATGAAAAGAAAATATTTATGACGGATAGGATTCCTGCAGGTATTGAAGGACGTATTAATAGAGAATTTTTCTATACAAATGAGTGCCGAATAGGACATAACTGCGGGCTTCTCGGTGGTGTGCATTTCCCAAAAGTGTTTGGTTCATATACATATTCATTCTCGCCGCTTGATACGTTTTTTTCGGTTGGGAATTATTGCAGTATAGCAGGTGGGATGAGAATATTGGGAACGAGGCATCCAATAGAGCGGTTTACCACATCCTCTATTACATATGATACATGGAGTCCTATCTTTAAAGGTGACTTCCGCCTCCATAAGACGTCTGCCCCCCCCCCGTGGAATAATGAGGTAATAATTGAGAATGATGTTTGGATCGGAGCTAATGTGACTTTGAAGAAAGGGGTAACACTGCATACAGGATGCGTGGTTGGAGCAAATTCTCTTGTTACCCATGATGTTCCTCCCTATGCAGTGGTGGGAGGGGTGCCTGCCAAGCTGATAAAGTACAGATTTGATTCACATACAATTAGGTGTTTATTGGAATCAAGATGGTATGAATATGATGTGAACTACCTTGATGTGCCATCGGATATTTACGTATATGATTTCATCAAGCATTTTAATGAACATAAAGATAAATTGCCAAAACTTGAAACTGTTAAATTGGATTATGTTATCGAATCGTTGACGCATCCTAACAGAGTGGATTTTCGCAATAAAATGCAGCTTTTTATGAAGGACGGAAATCTGATAGTAAATGCGACAGATGTAGCTGACAAAAAGAATTGGATTATTTTAATGGAAGCACTTTATCTAAAGGGAGGTGTAAAACAAAATGAACACAGTCTTAATGAGATGCTTATCAATGATTCTTGGAAGCAAATGATATTGCAGATATTCTTAAGGTTGGAAGCGGATAAAAGGATTGTTTTTTTTGCGATGAAAGGTGATGATACGTGGTTCCATTATAAACCTTATGATAAGAATGTTGTTAGTCATGGATTGACTGTTCCATTAGAGGGGTCAGGTGAAACATGGCCAAGTGCGGATAGGAAAAACACATCTACATTTGCCACATTTATGAGTTTAAAGGAAAATGGAATTTATATTTCAATCGAGTTAGCTGCTAAAGAATCAACTAAGGCTAGAGAACTTGCTGAAAATGTGGGTTATGAGAAAGATAAAAGCAGTAGAACACTTATAAGATTGAAAACAAAACTGTTTCAGTGTAAGGATGTAAGTGACATACGCAGTGCAGTAAATTTGGCATTGGATGAACTATGTAATATTGGTAATAAATTAACTATAGCACTGGAAAACCTTTACCTTTAGGCGGTTTTTCCTGCGATAGCGCAGGTGAGGCAAGAAATTGTTGCAACCTGGCCATAAGCGGTGGAAGAAGTCATAAAAAGAGGCGAAGGACGGTGTATGGTCGGGTGAAAAGCCCGAAAGTATGGCCAGAGACTCATCGGACCGCAGACGCTCGGCCCAGTCAACGAGGGAAGTAGACTTAAGGCAGATGGAAAGCAAGTAGGAACGCAGCATCGAGGAAGGGAGCCATGCAGGACGACCTTCCTCTGAGTAGAAAGGGGCGCATGATTTCGTCAACTAATGAAAGATCAAGAGCTAGGAGTTTGACTGCCAGCTTGAGTTTCTTCTTGTCGAAGCGCTTGAGGCGGCTGTTGTGAATGCGTTGGGAGAGGAGCTGCTTATAAGCAGCGTGTGAGCCGTCTTTAGGCAATCTGAGCATTATGTTCACCTTCTTTCCAAGTACTATTGTACATGTGAAACATCAAAATGAGATGGGTGATACTCATTCGCAACAGGTTTTGCTACAAATTGTGGGGCACATTGAATATTGTGCCATGGCTCGAGTCTGGCAAATAAATGGCTTTGAGTTTTCTAATTTACATGAGTCTAAAGAGGGAGGTCTGTTACATGGAACTGGAAGAGCGTTGCCGTAGATATGATCGCGCAGAGCTGACTGTAATATCTCTGAATGTTCCTGGAGACAGAAAAGAGTACACCATGTACTCCTTATTGGAATTGTGTCCAGTAGGGCAGATTCCCTCAAATACAATTCCTCAGGAAAAGAAAAAATTTACTATGACAGATTCATCTGGGAAGCAACTCACAGCCACCATACATCGTTTTTTTATCAAAGATACACTGAAGGCTGCACAATACTACCGTAGTGAAAAGGCGCATTCTGTGGAAAACCAAATATTCTATGATTATCTTTATCAGGACGAGAGAATGCAGGAAGAGTCGGTGGGACAGGATGGCTTGCTGATCAATGCCGTTTCTGATGAGAAGCCGGATGTAGTTTCAGTTATGCCGAGATTATCAGTGACTATCAGGCTGTTTGCGAAGCGCAATCGAAGCCGTAGGATGCTGGAACTAGTCACGGATCCCTGTATGACAGGATTGTGTCATCATATAGTTACCTGCTTGGGGATAGATTTGCTGCATTATAGAGAATATCTTGGGGGAATATTTTTATGTTGCCCGGATAACATCCTCAGACATGTAGAGGCTCGCCTTGGGCGTGGAAGCAAGACTTTGTTGTTGAAGTTGCGTTATCGTGAAGGTATGCAATCGCAAAATAAATGTCAAGTGGAACTTACGGACAGGCGTAATATGGGAGATGTATACATATCGCGACAGCCCATTGAATCGTCCAGAGTAGTTATAGATTTGCCGACGGAGCCAGAGCGGCTGCTTTGCAGGATTTTTGATGATAGTGGCGAGCTCATTGAGCAGATGGTGTTCTCTTTTTTGAAAAGAATCAATTTTTCCATGGGGATACATAGACGCACCAGAGTTATCGAGCAGAATGGCCGTCAAGGCCATGTCCCGGAAACAGAATACGTTAACTTCTCTGTTGGACACCAGCATGATGACGAATATGAGCGTCGTCTGCAATCTTTTGCAGAGGCGCGAAGGCTCGAAAGCCTGGAGCGTAGCAGGGAATTCATTTTCTTTCCCGGTGACAAGATTGGACATGAAGAAAGTCAAAAGAAAGCTATTAAAATTGTCAGGGAACTTTTACAGACGGCTAGGGAGCGCTGCATCATTTGCGACCCATGCTTCGGAGCGTGGGAGTGTCAGGCTTTTGGCCCCTACATGAACAATCGGAATATATCTCTGTGTGTAGTGACATCGGCAGCTTTTCTGTTAGAAGAAGTGCCGCCTCTCACGGAGGATGAGTCAGGTCAGGAAGTGGTAGCAAGATACATAGAACTGAAGAAGGTCTTGCGTACTTTCCAGAACAAGCAGATTGCAGTTAAATGCTTTGTTGCTTTGCAGTCTAATCTTGCCATGCAGGCCCGATTTATCGTCATAGACCGACAGGTGTACATTCTGGGAAGTTCGCTGCATAAATTTGGTGCTTCGCCGACAGTGCTTTATAGGTTGCCAGTGGCTTCTAGCATGATCAGGACAGCCAAGGAATGGCTCCGGCAAGATTCCGGGCTTGCGCTACCTTTTGAGGATTGGTTGGCAACTCAGATTATAGACCTGTAATAGATGGGGAGATGATGGGGATGACAGCAAAGCCCGGGGTAGCTGTAGCCGTACCCGAAACAATATCGTCAGTTGCTGAAGACCATTACTGCCTGAAGGGAGAAGCATTTTGGTTCTATGATGTGATGAAAAAGCATCAATCTGGACCGACCATATATCGTTATCTTTTATCATCGGCGGAACGTGAAATCTGGATTTGGGATCCGTATCTCAAGGATACGGACATAAGCCTCTTTGACAGTATTGATGAGGATGTGTCAATACGGATTCTCACCTCAGACTATAAAAGAAATGAAACCGATATATGCAGCAGACAGCTGCAGGGATTCGCCGATGGCTTAAAAGTTTTGCTAGTTAGGAAAAATCTGGACATAACATTGAAATTTTTAAATAAAAATATGCTTTACTGGACGAATAGAACAGATTCTCCTCATGATAGATACCTATTTGTGGACGACCAGGTTTACCTGGTGGGGTGTTCTTTGCAGTATCATTCCGTAGAAGGTCTTCTGAGCTATAATTTTACTGGCTCAGGCAAATGGTCAATAGCCAGTACAGCTGTGATGAAAGTTACCAGCGAAATCAATAAGGGAATATTACGTAGTGCATTTCTGGAATTATGGAACAAAAACGACAAATATGTGCTGAATTACACTCTTGAGTAGGGAGGCTCATATATGGAATTACCGAAGTTGAAAGATGCCTTTGACGGTTTGCACAGTTGGGATTGGCATAGGGAAGAAGAATCAGACAGGAAGAATCGCACAGAGGCTCTGAAGCATGAACTTTCTGATTGCAGCGGGAATATATGGGAGCAAATGCATCGTTTGCGGTCATTTTATTGTGAATCAGATTTGGATAGAAAAGTTCGCGATGCGGCTTTAGGCAAGTTGAAGGAGAATAAAAAGATACTGTTCGCCTGGATAATGGAGCTTCCTTATCCGGGTATGCAGTATAAAATGGTCGAATTACTGTCTCGTCAGAAACAACTGGGTGCCTTCTTGCAGTATGCAGCTGGACAGGAGAAACCCAATACTTTCGTGATTCTTTGTGCTTGCAGTATCTATATTAGCGATATCGAGAGCCAATTGGCAGCTGCATATGGTGAGTCAGAAGAGCAGCTTGCACACATTCGAGACGAAGGTATAAGAACCATACTGCAGGGACTGACACAACTGGATGCGGAGAGTTACCTTATTGTATCTTTGACTATCCTAAGCAATGAATGGATTATGGATGAGGATAAGTATCCCTGCGCTTTCCTGAGTCGCAATCAAATAGCGAAGCAAGTAGTTGATAAGTTCGCTACAACAGAAAAAGCCAGAGAGATATTGCACAGGCAAGAGTGGACAGAGGGGAGAGCGGGAATCTTTGGTCGCTTGAAACTACTTATAGAATGGGAATGCAACAAGGGTTTTGATTTGCGAGAGGAGTATTCGTACCTATGGGATTGCCTGCACTCCTGGCTGGTAAAGGAAGATACCTATATCTTCTTTGGGCAATCCAGAGAAAATGACAATCTTATGCTGCTTTGGTTTACGGCCTATCTTCTGCATATGGAATTGAATCCTGCTAAAAAGTTTAAGGAATTGCTTAGTGGCTATGATGTACGCATGGATGGATGGCGTAGTGATATTTCTATGAATCTTCATAGGCGTCAGCAGCGTTATTTCCTGCTGACCGTCGGTGCTATGGCGGCAGAGTGGCTAAATAATGACGATAAACGCAATGAGGCATATCCACTATACAAATTGGTTTGTGAGGAAGGGATTCTGGCACTTTGTTCGTACAATGATACCACGGAGCACGAAACGAATTTCTGGGCGCAGTATTGGGCTCGTGCGAAAATGCTTATTCCGCCCTCAAAATATGATGAGGCTAAGGATATGCTGGTGAAATGTTTCAGGGAACTTTACTTGCCGGATGATATGTTGACAATTACAGAGCAAATGATTGCTAACGCGGATGCAACTTTTGTTAAGGCGTTTTTTAATAGAGAATTTACGGACGAAATTTTGCAGATTATCGAGGAAGAACTGAAGTTCAGGGAGCATGAAAATGAGTTCTTTGAAAAAAGGATAAAAATAGGTTGGCATAGATATTGGGAATTGAGCAGACAATTATTAAGTTTATAATTTTACCGGAAGATCCAGTATGGTTATGTAAATTGTGCAGAAGAGAACTGGGAAGAAGGTGCAGGTAGTGCTTGATAATCATGTACCTAAACTCTATGATGCCCTCCCTGGGTTCTTGAAGGTAGAGAAGTATGAGGGATAGCATCTTGAAGCTTACTTAAGGTTCTTATTGGAGATGATATAATGCTTGATCGAACACCAAAAGTTTTTATATCATATTCTTGGACATCGAAAGAATATCAAGAATCCGTAATTTCTTTGGCCAAAAGGATGCGTCATGATGGTGTGGATGTGAAACTTGATGTTTGGGATTTAAAGGAGGGACAGGATAAATACGCTTATATGGAACAATGCGTTTCAGATGAGTCTATTGATAGAGTGCTAATATTATCAGACAGGATTTATGCGGAGAAAGCTGACAATCGTAAGGGCGGAGTAGGAAATGAAACTACGATTATTTCATCCGAAATTTATGACAACGCTGATCAGCAAAAATTTATTCCAGTTGTGATGGAACGGAATGCAAACGGACAAGCGTGTTTACCTAAATATCTTAAATCATTATTTTATCGTGATTTATCTGGCGACAAATATGAAGCGGAATATGAAGCATTGCTACGCAATATATATGAAGTACCAATTCATAGAAAACCTGAAATAGGAGAGAGGCCTAAATGGTTGACGGAGGATACTTCTGATACATTGTATGACATAAAAAATATTGGGAGAAAGATTGATTTAGCGGAATTAGATAAGATAAGACAAGTAACAATACGTGAATTCTTGGATACGTATATTGAAGCATTAAAACCTTTCTATAAAGAACATATTAATGAAGAAGAATATCTAAAGTTGTTTTTCGAAACAAAAGAGTATAGAAATGTTTTTCTTAACCATTTGAATTCTTTTTCTAAGTTAGATGACTTTGGCAGCATAATGGCGGAAGAATTTGAGAGATTGTTTAATGCTCTTTATGACATTAATACTTTTAAACCAGGGGCAAGTTCATGTAGCAGTGATGATTTTGATTTATTTAGAGTACATGTATGGGAATTGTTTATATGCACAGTGGCATATATGCTCCATTTTGATATGTATCGCGATATTCATGAACTTCTTGTTCATACATACTTTCTAAGGAGGTCACCGTTAGGAAGTGAAACTGAGCCGTGTAGTTATGTCAAACTACGATTTTATTCTAAAATGTTAGAAGAGCGAATAAAACCTGGTTTATCAGGTGAATTGGCGAATAAGTTTACACTTACAGGGCATTATATGGTTTCTGCTAGAGAGTATATGCCTATATATTCTTCAAAGTCATTGGCAAATGCTGATTTACTTTTGTATCAGGTTTATGAATGTTTTGGGACTGATGTTATAAAATCTGAATGGGGAGTTTGGTTTCCTACACTATATGTTTACGCAGATCGGTATGATTCTATATGGAAAAAATTGACTTCTAGGAGATTCTGCAGAAAAATAATGCCATTATTTGGAGTTGAAACACTGGATGATTTGAAGGTTTGTTTATATAGATGTATCCGTGATAGGAAGTATCGTTATGAAGATACCTGGGTAGGTGCTCCTTCAATTCTTTCATGGATAAAGATTGAAGATGTAGCGATATATCCTTAATCAATAGTGCAATTGCTTATTATGATGAACTGAGTTTTTCTAAGAAGAGAGGGCGTTTAAATGTCTAATAATGATATCCATACACCAAGGGTCTTTATTTCATATTCATGGACATCTGAGGAATATAAGCAGTATGTTTTGAATTTGGTTAGTGCATTGAGAAAAAATGGCGTAGATACCATTATTGATGACTACGATATGAGTCCTGGAGACGATAAATACGTTTTCATGGAAAGGATAGTAAGCGATGAATCTATAGATAAAGTTTTAATTTTGTGTGATGAGGGATATAAAAGGAAAGCGGATAGTCGAACTGGCGGTGTTGGCGATGAAACGATGATTATAACGCCAGAGTTATATGGGAAGTCAAATCAAAGTAAGTTCATCCCTGTGGTGCTTGTAAAAGATGAGAATGGAAATGCATGTCTACCAGTATACTTAAAGTCTCGGTTGTATGTAGATATGACAACTCCATTTGGAATGACGGAACTGTTAAAAACAATTTATGGAGTTAAAGGCTATAAGCCGCCTCTTGGTAAACCGCCAGCTTTTGTCACAGACCCCAAAGAACCAAAGGCGTATAAATGTGCAGTTTGTGGTGAATTGATAGAAGATGATGGACTGTTAGTCAAACTTCAAAAACCATATGGCAATATACTCCGTGTTGTTCCAATTCATAAAGGTAGATGTGATGATGCGTTGCAGAATTGGGGAGAAAGAAAAGGTGTTAATACAAACTCTAGTATGGAAAGTAAGCGGTAAACCATCTGGTGTAGCACGTAAATGAAAAAAGCATGACCGTTCATGGCCATGCTTTTTTACTTACAGTTTTTCTGAACTTCTTCATTCCAAGGAAGCAACTCATCCAACTCGTCAGGATGGATTTTGAAATTCATGTTGGGCATCCGTTCAAACAAATAGACCAGATATTTAAAAGGATCTATGTCATTGGCTTTGCAGGTTTCAACCACGCTGTAGACGGCAGCACTGGCTGCGGCGCCTTTCGGCGAGGCCGAAAACAGCCAATTTTTACGTCCTATGGTGAAGCTTCTTATGGCACGTTCG
>NZ_FNWN01000030.1:0-29685 GCF_900108415.1 Selenomonas sp. KH1T6 | reverse complement strand
ATCTCCACATCGCCAAAGCTGGTGCGGAGATTCTTGCGGCTGTGGCCGTTACGGCTGTTGTCCGTATCCTTGTTCTTGTAGTCATACTTACCATAGCCCAGGGAGTCATCCAGCTCTGCTTCAAGGCCATTCTCCATGAACTCTGCTATAGTTTCCTTAAATAAGTTCTGAATGTCCTCCATGCTGGTGACGTTGCTTTCTTGCAGCAGTGCCCGAATCTTCTCCCGGCGGGCTTGCTCTTCTGGGGTGCGTGATTTTCTGCTCATAAAAATACCTCCCAAGTGATGTTCCCATTTTACATCACTTGGGAGGTTTACACAAAATCCGGGGTAGACTCGGGTATTCACATACTACGCTTAATATGTATCTGTCTGAGTTTCTCAGGACTTACTACCCCCAGGCGGAGTCATCTCGTCCATCTGTATGATAAGTGGGTGGAAGTATTTTTCCTCTGCGGCCTGACGAGCAGCTATGGCTTCCTCAAGAGTAGCGAAACTGCCAATGTTTATGCGTAGCCCTTGGCATGTTAATTGTACAACGTAAGGGTGCAAAGACCTTTTAAGCTTGTGTATTCCCTTGTACCCTGTATTGCTATGTGATTTGTTAGACCTAATATTATCGTTGGTTTGAAGCTGTCTTGCTTTTGTGATAGCTCGGGGGGTGATTCCCAAACCGCAGCCACAGTCTTTTTTGCAGCCACTTACAAGCTGGGATATAGAGGCTAGAGTGAATTCTCCGCAATCGCACTGGCAAAGAAGCCTATATTTGTTTTTATCGGTTTGGATTATATTTTTTACAGAGAGATAATGGAAACGCTTCCCTATTAAAGGTTCCATTTGGCTGATAAAACGATAGTGACATTTTCCGCAACTACGAAAATAACCATTTAATAAGTCTGAGGTAGTACGAAATATTATATTGCTACAATCACAAAGACACAACCAACTGGAATGGTGTCTGGGGCGAGAATCCTTTTTTATGACAGTTAAAGAGCCAAAACGGTCTCCTATATTAACAGATTGCTTCATTAGGAAGGCCTCCCTATATAATCGGCTTTTACGTGTTATCAAAAGCTAGGGTTAAGAAGTTGAATGACCAATCTTGTCAAGCTGTTCTATGATGGGGCTGAAATATTTTTCTTCGGCCGCAATGCGAGCTTTGACAGCCTCCTCCAGTGTGGGAAATTGTCCTAGATAGTGATGTACACCTTGGCAGGTTATGGTGGCCTCATAGGTTGTAGTCTTCAGACGTTCTCTCCTGTGAACCCCCTTGAAGCCGGTATTGCTGTGAGCCTTGTGGTATCTAATGGCATCATTGGTTTTGAGCTTCTGGGCTGCAGTTAAATCGCGGTGAAGTGGATTTCTGACTCGCTGGAGGATGTTTAGATTACAGCCGCAGCTGCGCTTATAACCCTTGGTTAGCTGGTCTGTGGTGGCCAAAGTGTGCTTGCCACAGTCACAGAGGCATAAGAGCATGAATTTCTTAGGTTCTGTCTCTACAATGTCTTCTACTGTCAGATGATAGTATCGCTTGCCTATCATGGTCTCTTTGACTCTTATAAGATGGTATTTGCATTTGCCGCAACTGGTGTGCTTACCACTGAGCAGGACTGAAGCATAAGCCGTAAATTCGTTGCCACAGTCGCAACGGCAGTGCCAGACTGATTTGTCCCTGGGATCGTTGCTGCAGGATATGACGGTTACGTGGCCAAAACGTCTGCCGGTCAGGTCATCATTCACATGCCTGCTGGTGAGGTGTTTGCACCCGCAACTGGTTCTGCGCCCTGTAATGAGAGCTGAGGCAGGAATTTCGAGTGTATTGCCGCATTCGCACTCACAGAGCCAGCTGAATTTGCGGCGTGTGTTGTTGCTGCGGGATAGTACCAGCAGGCGGCCGAAGCGTTTGTCGGTCAGGTCTTTCTCCTCGCTGTGCTTGCTTCGGCTTTGGCAACCACAACTTCTGGCTGTGCCATGTAAGAGGCGCGATGAAGGGAAATAGACTTCTTTGCCGCAGTCACAGCAGCAGAGCCAGCTTGAAGTGTGCTTGGGACGGTTATCGTTATCTATAACGGTGAGGGAGCCAAAGCGGTCACCGATTTTGATGGTTGCTGCCATTAGATATCTCCTGTATGTATTCTGGGGTGGATTGACGCGAGGCCCGATGTCGCCTGTATTCATTCTATAACACTTGAAGACTCAGAAAAAGTGGCTTCAGGATGTTAATAATTAACATCCTGAGGGGAGAGTTTATCATTTTTTCTTCACCCGCTCCCAAAGAGGGGATTTGACTTCCTTGGATTTAGCAGCAGCTTTAACTGAAGGTATCGGTTGCTGGGCAGATCCAAGCTGGGACCAATTCATAGGTGCAAATGTTTGGGGCATAGCGTTTGCGGCGGCCTTAGCAGCTTCTTTTTTGTGGTGTGCTTCTATTTCCTCATGGGTAGGGACGGGAATAGCCCTTGCGGTTCCTTGTGCATAATTCGTTTGTTCTTGTCGGATGACCCGTGAGGCAGGTTTTTCCTGCTGCAGGCCACCGCCTAATAAATAGCTTAGTAGAGCTTGTTTATCTGTTTCCAATATGGTCGCCTCCAATTATGCTAAGCATCTGGTACGAATAAGTCTTTGGAATGCAGGTTTCCATTATGGTGAAGGATTCGCCAGCTGGGCTATAAAAACCTTTTTGGGAAGCCATGGGGGAAGTCTCTGCGTGGAAAATCTAAGTGCATTATTTACGGAGCAACCAGGATATTATTAATTATTAACATCGCCGTACCTTCATTCATGTGGTAGAATCAGTATATACTAGGGAGATGATAGGAGGCTGTGAACTTGAAAGGTTCCGTTGGTGACTCTGATAGCAGAAAAACGATCTGCGGTCAATGGCTGCAGATAGCTGCAGGGCTTTTAGTCTTTGCCTTCGGGGTGCATCTGACCATCTATGCCAACATTGGTCTGGCTCCCTGGGACTGCCTGGGAATGGGTATATCCTATCATACACCCTTAAATTATGGCATTTCCATGACACTGGTAGCTATCCTGGTTCTTGGCATTGATCTGCTGCTCAAGGAACGAATTGGCTACGGCACTGTTATTGATGCCCTGCTGACGGGCAATTTTGTACAGGTGTTCAATGACCTTAACCCGTTGTCGGAGAATCATAGTCTGTGGCTGGGAATCTCTGTGATGCTGGCAGGCTTCGTGTTCATGGCTTTGGGGATGTATATCTACATGAAGGCGGGGCAGTGCTGTGGGCCTCGGGATGCCCTGCTGGTTGGTGTAGGCAAACGCTTTCCTAGAGTTCCCATTGGCTATGTCCAGATTGGGATGTGGGCTGTTGTACTTCTGGCAGGATGGCTTCTGGGCGGCCCTGTGGGCATCGGGACGCTCATCAGTACCGTTGGCGCAGGGGCCGTCATGCAGGTGGTATATAATATCATCCGATTTGAGCCAAGGCACGTTAAACACAGAAGTGTTGCAGAAGTTACGCAGGTATTGCTGAGAGTTCAATAAATGACGAGCTTGATAAAAGAATTTTCCTGAATCGGCTCCCGCTGAATAAGCGGGGGCCTTCGTGTTTTAGGATGTTAATTATTAACATCCTAAAACAGAACATACTTTCTATATCGACAAAAATATGATAGAATGAGGAAAGGAGAGGAGGGGGCCGTATTGGATAAGGAAGGTAAGAGAACTTACATTGCCATAGATCTAAAGAGCTTCTATGCTTCGGTGGAGTGCGTGGAGAAGGGGCTTGATCCTCTTGATGTCAATCTGGTGGTGGCAGATTCATCCCGCACTGACAAAACCATCTGCCTGGCTGTGTCTCCGGCCCTTAAATCTTTCGGTATACCAGGACGGCCCCGGCTCTTTGAAGTCATCCAACAGGTGGCTTTCATCAATGGGCAGAGGAAGTATAGCACTCCTGGCTGCAGGCTGGAGGGAAAATCCTGTCTGGCATCTGAGCTGAGGATGAATCCAAATCTGGAACTGGACTATATTGTTGCCACACCGCAGATGGCAAAGTATATGCAGTACAGTACCTGGATATACTCAATCTACCTTAGATTCATTGCCCCGGAAGACATCCATATCTATTCTGTGGATGAGGTTTTCATTGATGCCAGTAAGTATTTGGAACTCTACAAGGTTGATGGACATGGGCTGGCCATGATGCTTGTGCGAGAAGTTTTGAAGGAGACCAAGATTACAGCTACTGCTGGGATTGGCACCAATATGTATCTGGCCAAGGTGGCAATGGATATTGTAGCCAAGCATATGCCCCCGGATAAAGACGGCGTCCGTGTGGCGGAGCTGGATGAGATGAGCTTCCGGGAGAAATTGTGGGATCATAAGCCACTGTCAGATTTTTGGCAGATAGGCAAGGGGATATCCAGGAGACTAGCCAAGCATGGCCTGTATACCATGGGGGATATTGCCCGGTGCTCACTGGGCGACAGAGCCAGTTTCTTCAACGAAGACTTGTTGTACAAAGAATTTGGCGTGAAGGCCGAACTGATTATTGACCATGCTTGGGGCCATGAGCCGGTGGAGATAAAGGATATAAAGAGCTATGTGCCCATGTCCACCAGCATGAGTTCCGGGCAGGTACTCATGCGTGCTTATGAGTTTCAGGAAGCTCTGGTGGTTACACTGGAAATGACGGAGCAGCTAACTTTGGATTTGGTGGCCAGACAGTATGTAACACCTCAGCTGATGCTGGATGTGGGCTATGACATAGAAAGCCTCAAAGGGCCTGGTGCGTTGACATACAAGGGAACAATCCACGTAGATCACTATGGCCGCAAGGTACCTGCTCCGGCCCATGGTTCAGTAAGCGTGGAGCCTACCTCATCTACTAAGGTGCTTATGGCCGCCATGAAGGCGCTATATGACAGAGTGGTTAATCCTAGTCTCTTGGTTCGGCGCATCACAGTAACGGCAGCCGGGTTGATAACAGAAGAAACTGCGGCGAAACGTGAAAATGGTAGTCAGGAGCTTGACTTGTTTGCTGATCCGGCGGAAGAGCAGCGGAAGGAACGGGCTAGGCAATATGCCAGGAAGGAACAATCTTTGCAACGTGCTGTTTTGGCTATCAAGGAAAAGTATGGGAAGAATGCCATGCTTCGGGGTATGAACTTCTTGCCGGGAGCCACGGCCATTGAGCGGAATGGGCAGGTCGGCGGCCATAAGGCGTAGGATGTTAATTATTAACATCCTACGGGGAGGTATTGGCTGAAACAAAGTTGAATATAGCCTGAGAGGGGGAGCCGAGTCGTTTAAGGCGTTTAAGTTCGGGGATATAGTATCGAATATCGGAGCCACCTCTTCTTTATATTGGTCATCTTCCAAGGGGGAGTAAGCAGTGGAGGAAATCAAGGGGAAGTTTGCGACAGCAATTTCCTACGCAAAGGTAATAGACGAAAATGCACGGGGGCAGATTGCCCGCATGTGCGACTATGATTTCACCAAGGGCAGCAGGATCCGCATTATGCCCGATGTCCATGTCGGGAAGCATCGAGATAGACCAGGCCAAGGATGGTACGTACTACCTTGTCATCCATACGGGGAGCCGCAATATTGGCAAGCAGGTGGCTGAGATTTATCAGGAACTGGCTATGGAATTGAATGCTGGCAAGGTGTCAGATTTGGCTTGACTTGGAGCAGGCTCCAAGTGTTAGAGTAAAAGAGGAAACTGCATATGTAGTACAGAATGAAACAAGATGACTGAGTTAAAGCGAAGTAATTAGGGCAGAAAGGACATCTGCATGAAGCGAAGAACATTTATCTTGGGAGGTATCAGCACATTGGGTATGCTGACTGGTGGTGGGGCTTTGTTTGTGAATCGCCCGGAATTTGGCAGGGCACCACGGGGAGAGAGGCTGGCCCGCATGGAGGCATCGCCCCACTATGTGAACGGGCAGTTCCAAAATTTGGTGCCGGTGCAGGTCATGGATGAAAAGAACGGGGAGAACAGGCTGGTGGCTACTGCCAAGTTTCTCTTTGGGGACAAGTCTGAGCTTTCGCCCCGAGAGCCGATGTTGTCAAAGAAAACTGATTTGCGACAGCTTGACCCTGCCCGTGATGCCGTGGTTTGGATGGGGCATTCTACCTTTTTCCTGCAGCTTGGGGGCAGGAGGATTCTCATTGACCCGGTTTTTTCTCCTTATGCTTCTCCCGTTTTTTTTATAAACAAGGCTTTTTTAGGTAGCAATGTCTATACGGCGTCAGATGTACCGGAGCTTGATTTGCTTGTAATTTCCCATGACCATTGGGACCACTTGGATTATCCCACGGTGATGGCCCTGAAGCCCAAAATCAAGCAGATTGTCTGTCCCTTGGGGGTGGGTGAGTATTTCGAGCATTGGGGCTTTGACCCGCAGATTTTACATGAGGAGGACTGGGATACGGAAATAAAGCTGGCCGAAGACTTTTCCATCCATATCCTGCCATCCCAGCACTTTTCAGGTCGCTTCTTAACCCAAAATCCAACCCTGTGGTGCGGCTTTGCCTTTGTGACACCGGAGCGCAAGGTTTACTACACCGGTGACGGTGGCTATGGGGAGCATTTCAAGGCCATTGGCGAAAAGTTCGGCGGCTTTGACCTGATGCTGGGGGAAAATGGCCAGTACAATATGGCCTGGCACGCCATACACATGCTACCTGAGGAAACGGCCCAGGCGGCGGTGGACGTGGGAGCCAAAATGCTCCTGCCTGCCCACGGCGGCAAATTCGCCCTTTCCCGCCACCCCTGGCAGGAACCATATAGGGAGCTGGCAAAAGCAAGCCAAAACAAGGGCTATAAGCTGCTCACGCCGGAAATTGGTGAATTGGCTGTCATTGGCAGCGAGCAGCTGGAAATATTTGATGACTGGTGGGAACGGATGGAATAAATATATTCGTGCTGACTGTAGCTGAGGTAGTAATTGCTGAAGACACTCTTCAGTAGGTTAGTGAGCCATCTGTACAACGGGCATCTGAGGGCATGCAATTGTGGCAATTCAATTTCTCCGGCACGCTGGATATTGGTAATCTGGTGCTGGTAGATAGTGGCATGGGCGTGGGTTATTATGCAGACAGGTCATATGTGTAGGTGGAGCAGTATGCACCGCCAAGATATCAGCTGTCTATCTATGTGGTGGGAGTGACGTTATCTGAAGAGTATTGGCGAAGTCACGAAACTTATATTGGCGGGCCATATAATATACCATGGGAGATAGCATTACTCTTAAGTTTCGCTACATTTGGGACAGGAAGGTCATTTTCTACCAGCGGGTAGAGACTTGGCTGGATTGAGATCTCAACCGTGACTATTGTCATGCAGAGGGTAATCCTATTATTCCCTTTGCTGCTGAGGTGGCCTTTGTGAGTGCATACGATATGAGATTCTTTGATGACAAGATGGGTTACAGCCCGGTGCTGAAGAAACCTCTGAGGGTCATTGACGAACAGCTGTATCTCAGATTGGAAAATTGACTTTAGGAGAGGAGACAGCCTGAAATCAGACTAAAGACAGTATCAGCGAATCAGTTCAGGATGTTAATATTTAACATCCTGAAGCCAAAAATGGGGAGGCATTATCATGGCATGTGAACCAAGCTATACTATAAAGGTTCTGATGAACGACTGGGTGGTGGATGCTTCCGGGGAGTTGGAGGCAGAGCATGGCCTTTCTTTCTATGTAGAGACGCCGGAAAGCAAGTTCCTCTTTGATTGCGGTCATACAGGGGCTGCCTGGCGCAATGCGGAGAAGATGGGTGTAGACTTGTCTGCTGTGGAGTTTGTGGTCTTGAGCCATGCCCATTATGACCATGGGGGAGGCTTCCCGTCCCTGTTGGAATATGTGAAGCCAAAGGTACTATATACAGGCAGGAACTTCTGGCAGGAGAAGTTTTCCTATGACAAGGAAAAAGACGAATATGCTTACAAGGGCTGTGGCTTCACTAAGGAAGATTTGGACAGGTGGGGCATTGAGCAGTTTGAATGTGACGGTACGATAAAAGTAAGGTTGGATAACTACGCTATAGTGTTTACGGGCTTTTCCCGCTACTACGAGTTCGAAAAAATCCCTGAGAAATTTGTGCGGGGAGAGGATAAGGTTCCTGATACCTTTGATGATGAAATCTGCCTACTCTTGAAGGAAGGTCAGGGCTGGGCCATGGTGGTAGGCTGCGCTCATCGTGGCATTCTGAACATGGTGGCCGAAGTCAAAGTGCGTACTGGCAAGGATGTAGTGCGTGTGGTTGGGGGCATCCACATGATTGGAGCCGGAGACGAGCGGATTAGACAGACTTTCGAGGAACTGAAGGCTATGGGAGTGCAATACTTCAATCTCTGCCACTGTTCCACCGACAAGTGCCATCAGTCCGTGGCCTGGCCCACTGATCTTAAGGCTCTAGGAGCTGGCTCAACCATTCATGTGGAGACCGGGGGATACATGAAGGCGGCCATTATCTATGACTCTCGCACCCACACCACAGAAAAGGCGGCTTCCTTCATTGCAGAAGGAGTAAAAAAAGCGGGTCTGGAGCCTGCATGCTTCCACATCGACGAAATTGGCGAAGAGGCGTTTGAGTATATCGCCCACTCATATCTGGTCATCTTCGGTTCCCCCACCTATATGGCTTCCGTCACTGCCAAGATGAAGACCTGGCTGGAGGCAAACTGGCAGAAGCTTAAACTGGATTACAAGCTGGGGGGTGCCTTTGCCACAGAGCAGTATATACACGGAGGTGGGGAGAATGCTATCAAGGAACTCCTGACCTTCATGATGGTGCAGGGGATGATGGTTTATTCCGGCGGCAATAATTACGGCAAGCCTATCATTCACTTAGGCCCTGTGGGCATAAGCCAGGATATCGAGAGCTTTCGGGAACTGTTCGTGATTTACGGTGAGCGTATGGGAGACACGGCGTTTTCTGTAGTTTGACAGTTGTTATCTGCATGAAAAACGGGGCTGATGCACGTTCATTAAGTGCATCAGCCCCGGAACAACGGCGGTTTGAAAAGATACATAGAATATCAGAATTGCACCAGGATGTTAATAATTAACATCCTGAATAGAGAGGGGCTGCTTGATGCGGCCTTTATTATTTTGGGTGCATCCGTTTTCCAGGTGCCAAGCCGGGATTGATGTCATCTGACTTGGTTTTATGGTAATAAAATATTTGATTTGTAAACAAAAATAGTTTACAATAATAAAAATACTTTATAAAGGGGTGGCAGTATGGAAAAATACCTTGAAGCAGTCCTGCATCAGGATGTGGACATCCTCCCTTTTACTGAAACTGGAAAGCTGCCACTGGCATATAGGAACAGATATAGGCTTTCTGAGATGTCCATAGCGGGGCAGGGGGCTGTTTTGGTCGAACCGGTAGAGCAGGAGCCTTTGGCAGCTATCAAGAAGCAACATAGGCAGCTGGAGATTTATACGGGTTCACGCTGTGTACTAGCTCTGAGAAATATGAGCAGCTACGCACGGGATGCCATGGTGAAGGAAGGGATTCCCTTTGTTTGGGAGGGGCATCAGGTATATTTGCCGTTCCTAGGCATGCTCCTGGACAGCACTAAAGGCAGGACAGTGCCACAGTGCGAAAAGATCTCTTTTCTGACACAACGGATGTTGCTTACGGCCCTGTATCAAAGCTGGGAGGAAGTAACCGTAACCAAGGCTGCCGGGATGCTGTGGGTTACCAAAACAGCAGTATCCCATAGCTTCGATGAACTGGAAGCTATAAATATACCCTATCTTTCAGTGAAAAGCAGGGCCAGGAAGTTGACCATACCGAAAGATAAGCAGGTAGTTTGGGAAACCATGAAGGATAGCTTACGGAACCCCGTTATAGCCACCTATGCGTTGAAGGAGTGTCCGGCGGCCAGCTTGCTGACGGCAGGACTGACGGCATTGGCTGAATATTCCTTGCTGAGCGAACCAGCTTGCCCCGCCTTCGCTGTAAGCAAAAAGGCAATATCTAGCCTTAAGCTTACCAAGAGCAAACTGGCACTGGCTGAAAAAACGCCAGCTTGTATCGTGCAGGAAATAGGCTATCAGATTGATTTTGGGCCAGGAACGGCAATAGACCCGCTAAGCCTGGTACTGAGTCTAAACAAAGAAGAAACGGAAGATCCACGTATCAGCATGGCGGTGGATGAAATGCTGGAGAGGTATGTATGGTAAGAGGCATAGAGAAATTCAAGGAGTATTTTCAGGAGTATGCTGATTAGTATGTTCTGATCGGTGGCACCGCCTGTGATATATCGTTCAGCCAGCATAGCGGCGACTTCAGGGCAACAAGGGATTTGGATGTTGTCCTTATCGTGGAGGCGCTGACTCCAGCCTTTGGTGCGCGATTCTGGCAGTTCATCCATGATGGCGGTTATCAGAACCGGGTTAAATCCTCGGGGCAGCCCCAGTTCTATCGTTTCGACAAGCCAAGGGAGGCAGAATTCCCGTCCATGATAGAGCTTTTTGCCAGGACGGATTTTCTGCAGGACGGGGCAGCAGAAATAACGCCGCTGCATATTGACGATAATGTCTACAGCCTGTCTGCCATCCTGTTGAATTAGGCATACTATCAGGCGTTGCTATCCGGCAGGGAAATAGTAGAAGGACTTTCCATACTGAAACCGAGCTGGCTTATACCGTTTAAAGCCAAGGCATGGCTTGATCTGAGCCAGCGTGATGCCAATGGAATGCATGTGGATTCACGAGATTTGAAGAAGCACCGCAATGACATCATTCGTTTGGCTTCTGAGTTTGTGCTTGAACGCTGCGAGCTTCCTGAGGAAGTAAAGGCAGATATGGAGAAATTCGTGGAAAGCATGAACGTAACTGATGCCGAGCTTAAAAGCCTGCGGATTCCCGGGGTAAGGGCAGAAGATATACGTCAGCTGCTCATAGAGACATACTTGTGATGATTGGCGGGAAGAAATGGAGGCAGGGTACAGGATTTTTCCTTCAAGGTAGCTGCTTTGTTGCCATGAGTCCTTGGGATTCCATTGACCATCATGACTTTCATTTCGACTAACCACCTAACACTTAACACAGATTCAACATGTTATTTGTGATGTTCATATAGGGTATTCAAAGGTAGATCATAGCAGGGGATGTGCGGAGGAATGACATGCAGGATAAACAGTTAAGCAAATTCCTGTCCCTGATACTACGCCATAAGCCGGAGACGATAGGGATCACTCTGGATGAGCACGGCTGGGCTGACGTGGAGGAACTGCTGAAGGTGATCTGCCAATCTGGCAGGAGCATTGACTATCCAACGCTGGAGAGAATCGTGGCGGAGAATGACAAGCAACGATTTGCACTCAGCCCCGATGGCAAGAAGATAAGGGCCAATCAGGGGCATTCGGTGAACGTGGATGTGGAACTGAAGCCCATGGATCCACCAGAAGTGCTCTATCATGGGACGGTGGAGAAGAATAAGGCCTCAATTGAAGCCAAGGGGCTTATAAAGGGTACCATGCTATATGTGCATCTATCTGCTGATGTGGAGACAGCTATGAAAGTGGCCGGGAGACGTAAGGGCGAGAAGCTTATCTATGAAGTGGCAGCAGGAGAGATGTCCAGGGACGGCTTCAAGTTCTATCTGTCTGTCAATGGCGTATGGCTGACAGATAAGGTTCCGTGCAAATATCTCACGCTGCTATAAGAACATACGTCAACCAGGGCTGTTGCAGAATTTGTGTAACAGCCCTGGTTTGTTATGCGCAGAGCAAACGATTGGACAGAACTTCTTCGATGGTAATTGGCTGATAGATACGTTGGGTGAGATATCTTCTCTTGGGAAAATAAAAAAATGTAAGTTAATCTGTAATGCTTTCCCCTTCGCTACGTATATACAAATGTAAAACAAAGACAACCACCGAAGGGGGTAGATGAAAATGAAGAACGCAATGATCAACAAGAAGCTGAATGATTTCGAACTGGACGTTGTAGCAGGTGGGACTCTTACCGAAGTTAACCAGCTCGCAGATGCCTTCGCCAAGAAAGGTGGCATCTTCGGAGAAGTAGTAGCCGAAATCCACAGCGCTTTGAACAGCAAGACTGGATTGGCTGGACCGGTCAACATCCTGCTGAGGGAAGCTGTAGGCAAGGGTCTGAGCCAGCTTGGTATCTCCCATGACCTGAGTGTCGGCGTACTCGGTACCGGCTTCATGTCTAAGGACAACAAGTATTCATACAATGGGAAGAGCATTTCACATGCGGATGTACTCAAAATGATTGATGCAGCGAAAGTTGCCTAAGATATTCAAAACAGTTACAGCATATCAGGCGTTATCTTGATGCTTTATCAATAAAAGGGGCTGACGCACATGCTTGTGTGTTGGCCCTCTTAGTTGGAAAGCCTGACATGATAAGCAAGGTAATAAGCAGATGCACTATTTTATATGAAGCATATGAAGTTAACGTGGGGGGATAACGATGAAATTATTCAAGTCAATTCGTATATTCGGGCTGATGGCCTTGATGGTCTTGACTATGGCTGGCACGGCTTTTGCGGGTAGTCAGGACTTTGATCTGGAGAATGGCACGGGGCATACTATTGCTTACATCTACCTGAGCCCAAGCGATGAGAACGCATGGGTTTATCAGGATGAGCTGGGGCCCAATGATGTGCTGCGTCCCGGCGAATCTATTTTCTTGACATTCTCTCCCAGGGATAATGTGCGTTACTGGGATATCAAGGTGGTATATGACAATGGCAAAGAAGATGTTTGGGAGGATCTTGACCTTTACCACATCTTCAATATCACCATCCGTCCCGGCGGTACAGTGAGCATCGAGAGCGCCTGAGATAAAAAAGGGCTGTCGCACTAGGCTGTTTCACTGCGATACCTAGCTAGAGAAAATTCTCTTGGCTGATAGATATCGTGGCAAAATGGTTAAATGCGGCAGCTCTTTTTGTGTATGTGTCAGAAAACGGAAGGAATGAGGTACAGTGCGAAGAAGGTTGTTGTCAAACATGGTGAAGCAATGCTGCTGTAATGGTTTGTAATGTCTTTTGAAGATGTAATCTCTTGTAATGGTGGCTGTGATGTCTGGGCGCTGGAAAAAGCCCCCGCAGGGGCTGGCATATGCTATTTAGATCATTTTGTCCTCCATTTTTGAGCAAGAACGCGGTGGGGGTTAGTCATCAGGCATTAGGTTCTTTTCTTTCAGGCTTGAGAAAGAATGCTCCCCGATTATCACATGGTCTAAAATTGGGATGTCCATGATTTTGCCAGCCTTGACCAGTCGTGCAGTGACGGCGATATCCTCACGGCTGGGGCTGGGGTCGCCACTGGGATGATTGTGAACCAGTATGACGGAAGCAGCATGATAGACAACCGCTTCTGCAAATATTTCCCTAGGATGAACCACAGAGGCCGTCAAGGAGCCTATGGAAACTGTAGGAGTTGCGATGATAAAGTTTTTGGTGTTCAAAAGAACGAGAGCAAAGTGTTCCTTTTGTTCGTGAAGAAATCTCGGCATCAAGAAACGGAAGACATCTTCGGGGCCATGAATTTGAAGGGGTGGCGCTGCAGGGGCTTCCATGATGCGTCTGACCACTTCCTTGACTATGTAAATTTTCTTGGAACGATTTTTGCCTACTCCTGCAAAGGAAGCAGGAGCGCTGAGAATCTTGGATAAATCTACTGGTCCCAGCTTCTCAGCAGGTATCCCTAGAAGAGAAGCAAGAAGTTCGGAATTAGAAGCAAATTGTAGATCGTTGTTCATGATATACCTCCTGCAAAATATGAAACATGGGGAGGCTGGCTGTAGGCCAGCCCCCTGCCATACTGGTTTATTGATTAGCTTGCTTTCTTGCTCTTGGATTTCTTGGCTTCAGCGGGTGCTGCTTCGGCTTCCTTGGGCTTGGACAGGAACTCCACTTTGTCGGCAATGACCTCGGTAACATAGCGGTGTTCGCCCTCGGCAGTGTCATAGGTACGGCGCTGGAGCCTTCCAGTTATGCCTACAAGATAGCCTTTGCAGAGATTTTCGGCACAGACATCGGCCAGACTGCTCCAAACAGTGACAGGGATGAACTCGGGTTTTGGTTCATCGCCCTTCTTTACAAAATCAGGCTTGACGGCGATATTGAGGGTAGCCACAGAGGTGCCCCCGTTGGTGGTAAAGAGTTTGATATCCTGGGAAATACGGCCAGTAAGTTCAACGACGTTCATGGTAAATTCTCCTTTGCAGATTAACAACAACAATTAACATTGCAGGTGATTGGCAACCTCCTTCCGACGCCTGCCCGCCGATTTTTTTGTTTTTGACGCAAATTGTAAACATGTGGAGCAGGGGATGTGCAAGG
Source organism: Selenomonas sp. KH1T6 (assembly GCF_900108415.1). NCBI lineage: Bacteria > Bacillati > Bacillota > Negativicutes > Selenomonadales > Selenomonadaceae > Selenomonas > Selenomonas sp. KH1T6. Next base: position 15,374 of record NZ_FNWN01000030.1, on the reverse strand, counting down.
GCGCGAAGCGAATCCTTGCACATCCCCTGCGGAACATGTACAATGCGGCGGCCAAAAACAAAAAATCTGTAATGAGAAACAGCCCTGGTGGCTGCCGCCACCAGATAATGCTTTGAAGGTGTTGTTGTAATGGTTTGTAATGATTTGGCGGAAATGGGGTTGGGGGTGTAAAATAGAGGGCAGACAGAAATTTGGAAGTGGGCAGGTATTTGCAGTGGAAAAGGTAGACATAAGCACAGCCTTGAGAGAAGGCTTATCTGAGAAGACAATGAAGAGCCAGAAGAAGGCTGAAGCTATGCTGGAAGAACTGTTTGAGAAATACAGTGTGACAGAGGATTAGCAGCGCAGGCTGGTGAAGGCCTTAAGCGGCTATGCAGATGGCATCTATGATGATGTCTATGGTATGGCCATACAGGCCGGAGCCGAGCTTGGAGATATGCGCGGCTATATGAAGGCCGTGGATGAAGCTGAGGATGTAGTAGCAGGGATGCTGGCAGAGGCTCTGATGAAGAGATGATATATGGCATCTAAGCAGTAATGAAATGAAGCAATAGTCGAGATAGTAGAAGGGAGAACAAGATGCTAAAAAAGGTACTGATGATTTTTGTGATGGCTATAGCCTTGGCCGGTGGCAGTGTGACAAGGGCTGCTGAGGGGCCACAAGCGTATTTGACTGAGATAGATGCAGTTGTCGACGCAGGAGATATGTTATATACGGTTTATCCCGGGATGAGCCTTGATGACATGAGGGAGAATTTCAAAGGCGCAACACAGTGGACGATAGCAGAAGCGAGAACAAACAGAGGGTATGACTATGATCATACACAGAAATATGTGGTATACAGAAATATTGGCGTGGAAGAGCCTGTGTATGAAGTCATATGGATCACCAGTGATATGGAAAATGCGCATGTTAAATGCTTTTCTGTAAATTTTTTCACAAAGTCTGAGAGAATTGCCAGGTCTATGTTCAATAAAGCAACCAACGAGTACAAAATAAAGTATGGCACCCCTACTGATCATATGGGAAGGCATCACTCTGGGATATCTGACAGACATGGGCATATGTGCGAGTATGACTCCATGGATTCCTATGTATGGAGCCAGGCCAGAGTAAGAATGACAGGCTGGGAACATATGGAAGGAGAGACCGCAGAACAGTTCCGGGTGGATTTCGGCTTGCCACAGGCTATGACGTATAGGGTTATCATGTGAGTTGAGAGGCAGCAATGAAGGTTATTAATTTTTACGGCGGGGCCGGTATTGGGAAGAGCACTATTGCGGCAGACATTTTCTCCAAGCTGAAGCGCAAGGGTTATAAGACGGAGTTGGTAGGAGAGTATGCCAAGTGGCTCTGGTATCAGAATGCTACGGATATTGTCCAGGATCAGCTGTATCTCTTTGCAGAGCAGGTACACAGGCTTAAAACGTTGGAACGGTACGGGGTCGAGTACGCCATCTGTGATTCTCCTCTGCCACTGAATATCATATATAACAGCGAGCCGGAGGAGATTTTCGATGCCCTGGTCATGCATGAGCATCGGAAGTTTGACAATGTGGAGTATTTGCTGCGCCGGAATGATGAGTTCATAAGTATTGACGGGCGTAAGGAGACCAATCTGGAAAGGGCCAAGGAGAAAGACGAACAGATCAAGGCAGTGCTGGAAGCTGGCAAGATTGAGTACACGGTCATCTCTCCGTGGGAGACTGACAAGGTGTTGCTTGATCTGAAGCTGAAGTAGAAATAAGGCATAAACCGGGGTGGAAATAAAGCCCCGGTTTTTCCATGTAACGCTTGCTTCCTTTTCGGAATATTACGAATGTGATACCGCAGACTTAGGAAAGGTTGTCAATGTTACAAGGATGATGTAATATTGTATACATGCAGAAAGAATGTTTGTGTGTTTTGCTCAAAAGTCAGTTAATTTAGGGGAGGCAGGGTATGGAAGAAATTGCACAGTGGCTTTATGCCATAGATGAACTTGTTTGGGGGACTCCCATGACAGTCATCTTGATTGGTACCGGCATAATATTGTCTATCCGTTTTGGTTTTCGCTATCAGCGTAAGATGTGCTTCAATGCCAGAAATACCTATGGGCAGGCATTGAAAAAAGGAGATGGTGAGGGAGAGGGAACCATATCAGGGTTTCGCGCTGCCTGCACGGCTCTGGCCAACACTGTAGGCACAGGCAATATAAGCGGAGTGGCAACTGCCATAGTCAGTGGCGGCCCCGGAGCCCTTTTCTGGATGTGGCTTTCCGCATTCTTTGGGATGTCCACCAAGGCCTGTGAAATAATCATTGGCCAAAGGTACCGGGAGCATTACCGGGATTCCATGGATGAATTTGTTTGCGATAGATCCTTTGTGCTTAAGAATGCTTTCGGCTGGAAGCGGGGAGCAGTGGTGCTGGCGGTGTTCTGCTTCCTGTTTGGTCCCTGGACCTGCAGTGTGCAAACAGAGGCAGTGGTGGGATCTATGAACGAAGCCTTTGGCATTTCTGGTCTGACCACTGTAGCTGTAATCGGCATCACCTGCCTGGTGACCATATGGGGAGGCTTGCGGCGTATTTCTGAGGTCATGAGCAAAGCTGTTCCCCTCATGGCAGCGGTGTATATTCTTATGGGGCTGGGGATAATCATCCTGCATTGGCGGGATATTCCAGGCGTACTAGAACTTATTTTAGTGAGTGCTTTCTCGCCTGTAGCTGCAGCGGGTGGATTTGCTGGAGCTACGGTCAGAGATGCGATACAGTTTGGTGTGGCAAGAGGAATCTATTCCAATGATGTGGGCACAGGTTATGGTATGATTGCCCATGCTACGGCTAAGACAGATCATCCTGTGAGGCAGTCTTTGTGGGGCTGGGGGGAAGTCTTTCTTGACACCATGATTATCTGCTCCATAACGGCGTTTACTATCATCATTACGGGTTCTTACTACACCAGTGAGGCAACATCAGGTACCCTTACCACTGTAGCTTTCAGCAATGTGTATGGGGCTGTGGGAGGACAGATGACAGCGGTAGTCATAGCTGTATTGGCGTGGACAACCATTATTGGCATGTATTATACCTGTGAAAAGTCAGTGAATTACGCTCTGGGAGATACCAGGCTCAATAAAAGCCTCATGCCCCTGTACAAAATCTATTACATGCTGCCTTGCGTTATTTTTTACAACGTGCAGGCAGATGTGCTGTGGGCTTTTACAGATATACTCTCGGCGCTTTACGTGGCAGTTACGCTATTTATCATAGTGGCACGTCACAAGGAGATTTTCCGTCTGTTTGATGATTTTTGGGAAAGGTATTTGCCAGCCAAAGAGCGCGGTGAAAATCCTCCCATAGTGTCCTTTGATTGCAGGACAATGAAAGAGGGGCGTTGAACATGAATTGCTTGGACAAGATTTTGGAAAAATATCCCTTGGTGGTTCTGGATGGAGCTTTTGCTACGGAACTTGAGGGACGGGGATTTGATATCAAGGATGAATTGTGGTCTGCCAAGGCCCTGCATGAAAGGCCGGATCTGGTCAAGGCCGTGCATCTGGACTACCTGCGCGCCGGAGCTGATGTGGTAGAAAGTGCCAGCTACCAGGCGACTATTGAAGGATTCTTGCGCAAAGGCTTGTCAAGGGAACGGGCAGCAGAGCTGATAAAACTCTCTGTAAAGCTTGCCAAGGAAGCAAGGGAGGATTTTATTAAGGAATCGCCAGAGGCTTTGGCCAATCGAACCAAACCTTTGGTGGCAGCCTCGGTAGGCCCTTATGGAGCGTTTCTGGCAGATGGCTCTGAGTATCGTGGCAACTACGATATCGGGGAGGATGAGCTGGCAGATTTTCACGAAGAAAGATTGAAATTGCTGGCAGAAGAAAGTCCTGACATTATGGCAGTGGAGACTGTGCCCTGCCTGGTAGAGGCTAAAGCTGTCGTAAAAGCAGTCAAGCGAGCTGGAATAAATATTCCTTTGTGGATATCCTTCTCCTGCAGGGATGCCGGTTCTATCAGTGATGGTACCCCTATTGAAGAATGCGCTGCGTGGTTGGACAAGGCTGACGAGGTAGTTGCGCTGGGGCTGAACTGCACAGCGCCGCAGTATGTGTCATCTCTGATAGAGAAGATCAGGGCTAACACGAAAAAGCACATAGTAGTCTATCCAAACTCCGGCGAAACCTATGATGCCAAGACCAAGACCTGGAAGGGGACATCAGCAAGTTTTGTGGATATGGCCGTAGCTTGGCACAAGGCTGGTGCCAGATTGATTGGAGGATGCTGCAGAACTACTCCCAGTGATATAAAGGCTATTGCAGACTGGGTAAGAGACTAAGCATCGAAGAAATAGAAGGTTGATTGACATATAACTGTGCCTCGGCTGCACAGAACTGTGAAGCGGGAAAAGGGAGCCTGACAAGGTTGCTTTTCCCGCTTTGCTTGTTGGTCAGAACAGACAGAAGAGGATTAGCAGGAGATGAATACACGATGACGAAACATATAGCAGGAGGTGGTACATGATGGGAAGTAAATTGATAAGACTGCTCTGTTTTATGATAGTGATGCTATGTGGCAAGGTAAGGGTGGTGGAGCATTTCGCAGATATCAAGGTGAAGGTAGTGGATTCCTTTCCTGACCTGCGGGTGAAGGTTGTCAGCGCATTCCCATATGAGGTGGGGGAGTGGTAGTTTGTGGAGTATGGGGAGGACTTCACGATACAGTTCGTGGAGAGCTTTCCGGATATCAAGATAAAGTATGTGAACAGCTTCCCAGGTGTCAAGTAAGGATGGTGCTGACAGGATATGAATAGTTTTTGGGATTTCTTGTGTAACCGTGGTCCTAAGTCTGAGACATTCGCTGATAATGATGACTATGTGAGGGTTGCCCTGACATCAGACTATCCTGAGTCTAAAAATGGAAAAACTGTATGTGGCAGCAGGGGTACTGCCGAAACGTGAAGATATGGAGGCTTACAACAGGCGGGAGATATCAGAGTACAACGAGCGACATCCGGATTACCCCATCAGTCTAGCTATTTTTGAGATGCAGATGTAGCAAGAAAGGACGATGTTGTTGTTTTCTTATATTTGGCCTATTGCGCTGGTGATTATTTGCAATACAGTCTATCAGGTGTGTGCCAAGTCGGTGCCAGTGGAAATCAATCCACTGGCCTCGCTGACGGTAACATATCTGGTGGCAACGATTATGTCCGGTTTGCTTTATGTGTGGCTGGGAGAAAGCGTAGATTTCCTAGGTGAGTATAGGAAGCTGAACTGGGCACCGTTTGTGCTGGGGGCTGTCATAGTGGGGCTGGAGGCTGGTTGGATATACGCATACAAAGCTGGCTGGCCGGTGAGCACTGGCTTCATAGTGCAGAGTTCAGTGCTGGCAGCGGCACTTTTGCTGGTTGGATACTGGCTTTATCAGGAGCCGTTGGCGTGGAATAAGATTGTGGGGGTAGCCATCTGCCTGATTGGGCTGGTGGTTATCAACTACAGGTAAAGGTATATATGAAAGAGGGGATTAGGGATGATTTTTATAGCAGGGATTATAGGACTTGTTACGCTGGGACTGTTCTTTGCCACGTTGTTTCTGGTGGTAAAGACGAAAGATGAGGATGGCAAGTTTCAGCTGGCCGGTCTCATTGTGCCGTTGCTCATACTAATAGTGGGAGGCTGCGCTACACTTGGTGTGGCGGTTGGCTATCCGAAATACCTCATATGGCAGCAGGAGCAGGAAGGTGCTGCGGAGCTGGCCAAGGCAGAGCAGAACAGGCAGATTGCTATCCAGGAGGCCAAGGCTAAGGAGGAGTCGGCCAAATCTCTTGCCAATGCAGAAGTGATAAGGGCTGAGGGTGTGGCCAAAGCCAACAAGATTATCGGAGACAGCCTACAGAACAATGATGCATATATTCACTACCTCTGGATTGAGGCATTGAAGGAAAGCAAAGATCAGGTAATCTACATTCCTACGGAAGCAGGCATCCCGGTGACAGAATCCGCCAGGTTCTGGAAGAACAGCCAGGCAAACCAGGTGCCAGCTGATAAGTAAGGAGGATGACCATGAAGTTCTGCCAATACTGCAATCAGCAGGTGCAGCCCCGGAAGCATATCAACTGGTTCATTTTGGCCCTGATGTGCCTGTTCACCTGTGGGGGCTGGCTGTTTGTGTATGTGCCATACTATTTCTTGTTTAAAAGCAAATCCTGTCCCATATGCGGCGGGAAGTTTTGAAAAGAGGCTCCAAGTTCGTAACGGACTCGGAGCCTCTTTGAATTAGAACGGATGTAGGTAAAGGCTAAGGAAAAGCCTCTGTCTATGGAAAAATGCCCATACTAGCGGTATAATGAGGGGAATTGGATAGCCATGGCTACGCTATTGGCCTGATTGTACGAAAATTGCAAATGATTTATAGGCAATGTAGCTCTCAAAGCTGGTGACTATACTTGAAGGAGATTTTCATGGAGGAACACGCATGGTAGATTTGCATATGCACACCAAAGAGTCAGACGGGACAGATGCGGAATGGCAGCTGATCGAAAAGCTGCGGGAAGCCGGGATAAAGACGTTCTCCGTGACTGACCATGACACTATTGGTGCTGTATCTGGGATGGTGTACTTGGCACCTGAGGATATGCTGTATATCCGGGGTGTTGAGTTCTCCTGCCTGACAGAGGTCAGGAACTGTCATATACTGGGTTATGGCTTCAACAAGGATGTGAGAGCCTTTGGCAGGATGGTGGAAAAGGCCAATAGGCAGCTAAGAAAGATAGCAGAAACCCATATGGAGTATATTGCCAGGGAGGCCATACAGGCCATCCTGGCTGCCGGGGGCATCCCTGTATGGGCACATCCCTATGGCGGTGCGGGCAAGCGGGAGATGCACGGGGAAGAATTTGAGCGGCAGTTGAAGATACTGCTGGAGGCAGGACTGCAGGGGATTGAGTGCTATTACTCTGCCTATGATGAGGAGCAGGTGAATTCCCTGTTGAAGGTAGCCAGGAAGCATAATCTCTGGGTCAGCGGAGGTAGCGACTATCACGGGGATAATAAGGATGTGGCTCTGGGTACGCTCAACAGCTATGGCAAGGTGGTCACAGAAGATGAGCTGACCATCATTGCAGAGCTTAGGCGGAGGCAGAAGGAGCATCCCTTCCCCTTGATTGAGGTTGAGGAATGGCATAATTACGGGGACAGCTTCTGGCTGATGCCGGTCAGGGCCAAGGATGTTACAAAGAATTGTGCGTACATTGATAATCTGGACTGCATGAAGGATGAGGAGATATCCATATCGGAAAGCTCATTCGAGGATTTTCTCTATCCAATGTTCAAAAAGCATTTTGACGAGAATCTGCCGGAGAACAAGAATCGGTGGGAGTCCTATCCATCTGAGGAACGCAAGTATGTCAAAGGATTCGAGTGGTATCTGACGGACAATTTCTATACCTATGGGAGCATAGAAGCAGTTCTGACGGATATTGAAGCAACAGTAGCGATACTTGCGGAGGACTACGATGACCCGCGTCTGGATGAAATGTGGCAAGGCCTGAGAAATCTGCCTGATTATATCCCCGGGTATTGGCGACGAAAGGAAAAGTTATCTGCTGAAGAAGCAGATAAAATCGTCCGTGAGAACAGGGAGCATATACTGGATTTCTATAAGAGGTTTGTGGATAGCCTCAGGTCTATGATGAAGGCCGGGGAGGCTGCGGGCTATAAGCTGATTTCGGTATGTGGGCCGTGAATTAAGCAAACCCTCGTTTGAATTATTCGGGGAAGTGAGGGAGAAAATGATGGAATGTGGAAGAAGGGTGAGGTTTGAGTAGGGAAGCGTCTATGGAAGTGGGGATGGTGCGTAGAATCGGGTCCTAAGTTTAGTGGAGGAGACCATTAGGAGAATAAGGTTCAGAGAGTGGCAACCACGGTAGGTTGTTGACAGGAATCTATGGGGATAATGATGGGGGATAGATTGCATATACCCCTTATCGGACGTAGTGACAAAGAATGCTTTTGTATTGAAGTAGAGCCTCATCACATAAAGAGTCGACCTAGACCAGTTTTTATATGATTTTGGAAAAATAACGTCTTAGGTCACAGATAGATTGGTTATTTTAGTTTTAGATGTAACAAAACACGCGGTTTATTGCCGAAAATGTAAAAAATGGAAAGAAATTGGTAAGAAATGTAGAGATTATGGGTTTTCTGGAGTATAATTGTTTGAGATTCGGTACTAAGAGAGGCATAAGTTCCTATATGCATGGGAAAGAGTGGATGAACAGCCTCCGTGACAATTGTTGTGAAACTATCAAACATACGTGAATGCATATGAAGGATACAAATGCTGAGATGTATTTATGGGGACGATAATGGAGTGAATATTTAAGTAGAAGATTGAGCGGATTGAGAAATTTGAGAAGGCGCTGAAGGACAAGATGAATGTAATGTGATGAAAACAATTTGACTATGTTAGACTATGAGTATAATATAAAATTAATGCATATTTTGTACTAAGAAAGGGAGTAGTTAAAGTTGAAAAAAATTCTAAGTTTGTTTTTAGTAGTGTTACTTAACGTATGTGTTGCAATTAATGCAAATAAGTGCTATGCAATGGAACGAAATTGGCAATGGATAAAGTCTGATGATTATTGTGGATACTTTATTGATGTGGAAAACGCAATTAACCATCAGGTAAGTGCTAATGAGGTAGATTATAGCGATGTATGGGTAAAAGTTGCATACACTTATCAAGGAGCACAGAATGAGATAGATTATTATAAGTTGAGTGGTGTTAATCCAGCTGTCTTAAAAGACGGATACGGTTTATATAAGCTTCGTCTAAAATATTTGACAGGAGAAGTGGATTATTTGTATTTGGGTTTCTATGATTCCAATGGAAATCTGTTGAGAACACAAAGTGGTTCCAGCTCAACCATTTATAGTGATGGGGATACCTTCTTAGCATCAATTATGTATTACATGTCTAGCAAATTAACTGGTGGTCGGGAATTTACTGTCAATGAAAATAAAGGGGCTATACGTTATTGGAAAAAAACAGACTATTCAGGGCAGGTTACAGTGTTTTTACTGCCTCGGTTGGCTATTAGAAAAGATGGTGGAAAATATAACTATGTTATAAATACGCGTGTATTGGCAGAGGATAATAGTACAGAAAAGGAGGTTGTCCAATACTATTCGTATGATGGCGGAGAAGAAGTGGAAGTAGTAAGATTCGCAGGATATGACGATGACTGGATATTGCATACGGTAGATTTATCAAATCGTCCTAAAAGAACAGAGATAGTTCCGGGTAGTTACTCGGAATCTATATCCAAGTTTGTTGTAAATTATTGTGATGATAATGCTAATGTTGATTTAATTAACAGATTCGGAAAGAAGGGAATTATAGTAAAATGACATTGCTCTATAAAATGAAATGTATCGTCATACGGGTTATAGCTTTGGTAGGGATGATTCTTTGTTTGTCGTGTAACAGCATGACATATGCTAATGTTGCTGATAGATGGATTTTGGTAAGCGATAACGGTGATTCTAAAACAATAATCGATAAAAATTCGTTCAAGTATGATTGTGTGAATAATACAGTGCAATGCTGGAAATTGATAGTTTACTCTCATGCTAGTGTGTCAACTAAGATTGAATATAGTCCGTCATCTAGGAAATATAAAATTCTTAAATTTATAGAAAATATTGGCGGATCTAATGATGGAGAAAGAAAAGGTTTGGAGAATAAAATCTGTGATATTCTTCCGGGTAGTGATGCTGAAAAGGTCGCAAATTCAATATGTGACTACGTCGGTAAGACTCATGTGTTTGATGTGAATGATAAATGGATATGGGTGTATTCATCAAACTATTCGACTTATTATATATGGTCACATGTATATAATTTAGGAAATAATCGTTTTGAAGTGTATGTGTATGAAAAAAATTCCAAGAGAAGTAATTATTACAAATACATTATGGACATGAACAAAGAGACGGTAAAGAATGAGTATACGGAAAGAATAGTAGTGCCAGGTACTGCAGAAGACGGAATGATGCTTAAAGTTAAGCAGTTAATCAAAGCTGGAAAAGTATTATAAACAATATTGCTAATTGAGCGGGTGATGAATAATTTAATGTGTCAACGTTGGGAAGGAGGGTATTGGCAATTTAGATGGTAATGGCTGTATTCTTCCAGCGAGTTATGGGGGTTATCCTGTGAAAGGGGGCGAGGCAGATGAAAACATTATTCTTTCATTTAAGACGAAAAAAGGATCATGGTACGTTTGAATTCTGCTTATGAGGTCATGATACATAAGAATGGCTGTATGACATTTGGCAATACCCTGTTGGAGGCTGTCTATAGGGCCCATGATCTGGTAGCCTGTGTCATTGAAGATTACGATGACTGTGGGTAAATACGATGGGGGGAGGATTATGAGAAAGAGTTTGCGGAGCTCGGTGTGTCATCAGATGGATACTATGGGATGATGGACATAGATGTGGATTTGATGGGTTCGGGCTGGATAAGGAAAGGTGATCTGCAACCTAGGACCCGGCAGCATAAAAGGTATGGCATGTAGTTGCGGGCATTTAAGTTGTAGTACAGTGGATACAGGTTGGCAAAGTGATGGCGAGGTAGAGTGTTACAGGTGTATGAGGCATGTAAGAGCCACAGAGTACGAGGTATCATAGCATCTTTCTGTGCAGGGAAGATAGATATGGCGGAGTGCCGCAGGCGTATAGAGCGTGATAGTGAGGCGTGGATAGAGAAGACCACAGGACTGTCCGGGGCTGAATTAGAGTCAGAAATTGAACTAGCGAATATGGCAGTATACGGAGTACTCCTAGGGGAGTTTGTAACAAAGGAGGGGAGTGGCTCTGCTCAAGATGTAGATGAGGATGAATTGCCGTTCTGACAAAGACTAAATATGATGATGACTGGCACCTCTGATATGCTCCCTCTATGAGAGACAGTGAAAAATAAAACTGTCATCGTAGGGGGAGTTTTCTATGCCACATAAACAAAAAGCAACAGCAGAAGAGAAGACAAGAATTGTCCGAGAATGTTTGGCTGGCCATAAGGGACGGAGTGAAGCGGCTAATCTACTACAAGTAATAAGACAATGGATTAATCGTTACGAGGCGGAAGGTAATGCTGCTTTCCTTCCCCATACCCGCAACCGAACCTATTCACCTGAACTGAAAACACAAGCAGTCCTTAGCTACCTAAATGGCGAAGGCAGCCTCATGGATATTTGCCGAAAGTATAAGATATGCAGTACACGCCAGTTAAGAGGTTGGCTGAAGGTGTATAATGCTCATGGAGACCTTAACTCCAGAAAATATTCAGGAGGCGGAAGCTACATGAGCAAAGCACGCAGCACCACCCAGGAAGAACGGCTGCAAATAGTCATGGATACCCTTGCTTCGGGTAAAAACTACGGCGAGACAGCCAAGAAATACAACGTCAGCTACCAGCAGGTGCGGAACTGGACGCTCCGTTATGTGAAGATGGGCGAGGCAGGTCTGCAAGACCGCCGTGGCAAGCGCAAAAAAGACCAGGTACCACGGACGGGCTGGGCCTTCGTTGTTGTTGCTGCCTAAAATTGCGGAGCACTTTCGTATTACTGTAGACAAGCTGCTGGGGGGTGAGCCTCAGGGACTGGATTATGAATTATACTGGATTATCAAGCATATGCCTGATGATGCCAAGAAACATATGGTAGGAACGCTGAAATCATTGGGAGGCAGTCCGAGCTAGATGCTTTCCAGGATTGGGTGATTTTGCAATCTGAAAGCTTTTGTGATAGAATTTGTCAGGGATTACATGGAACAATAAAATTGGGGGAGGGTATATTTTGGCTACTACTAAGAAGACTACTACCACTGCAGCAAAGAAGACTACCGCTGCCAAGAAAACCGCAAAGGCTGCTGAGACTAAAGCAGTGAAGGCTGAGGCAACTACGAAAACCACTGCTGCTAAAAAGACGACTGCAAGAAAGAAGTATATGTATGTGTTCTTCAACTGCAACGACGAAAAAGATGCTGCCAGCATGAATATCCGCTACAACAATGAGACCTTTGCTGATACTGCCGTTGGCAGGAAGGCTCTGCTGAAGAAGGTTGAAGATGAAGCTGCTGCCGGTCGTGTGAATGTGTCCGATGCAGAAGCTGTGAAGAATGACATTCTGAAGGGCGAACCTACGGATGCCAGTGCGAAGCTCCAGTATGGTGATATTGAGCGTCTGGTGGTTGTGGCTTAAGAGAATCTTCTCTGGGTGGACTTATTCGGAGAAATATTTGGACAAATACGCTTGAACGTGATAGAATAATCGCAGGAGAGCGTTAGATACGTGAATGAACCCCCGAGGCTAGGTGTATTGGCCTTGGGGGTTCTTGCTATAATTGAAAATATTTTTCATTTAGGTATTGAAAATAATTATCATCTGTGCTATATTATGTACAGGCTTTCGTTAAGCTCTCCTAAATACAATACACAGCCAAAAGGCGGCCGTACTGCTCATGCGGCCGCTTTTTGGTGCGTATTTACGAGAGAATACGAATTGATGAAAAATATGAGGGAATTTGTGTAAATTTTAATGTTTCGCTAATCATTTTATAAGGCAAATCTAATCGAGAGAGAGTATCATCAAAGTTAAGCGGGAATCATACCGCTGGAAAAAGGGAAGTAAATAAGCCGATGGGGGCACCATGCCATGGGAATTATCTCCGGCATGGGCCTTGTTTTGTTGTTGTGAAAGCGGTGATGAGATGGCAGGAGAAGAAGCAGCAGAGAACGTTGAAGAGAAGAAAAAGAGACCAAAATTCTGGGATAGTTTCCCAACTGACTTATTCTGTACCAGTCGATGCGTCAAGTACAGCTTGTATTTTGGTGCCGGTGCATTTTTTCTTTACGGGTATTCCGTTTTCTGGGCCTCATGGCTAGTTTTATATAGTCTGGTGCTTGCAATCTGGATAGGATATAAGATTATTCCGGTGATGTGGAAAGCTAAATCGTTGGAAATGGGAAAGTGGTATGCTGTAGCTGGGTTTTATCTAATGCTGGCGCCTATGGTCTTTCCTTTCATATATGCAAACGAAGTGTTTGGGATGGAAAGGTTGTCGTGGATAGGCGAATGTCTGCTATGCTTTATCGGAGTGTTGTCTTTATATGTTGTAATTTTTCATAGATATATCAAGAAAGGTTTCGCCTTTGTGCCCTTTGGGATAGCAATCGCTTCTTATGCCGTATTGCTGCTATGTGGGTCAAATGTGGTATTTGACAGGAGTCCTGGAGAATATAAGGAAATTATTATATACAAGATCTCCCACTACAGTCGAAGGGATAACGGCCATCTACGTCATACATATTCTGCGTACATTGATTTGAAGGATTATGGGGGATATGAAAAAGAAAAGATTAAGCTTTCAAAAGAGGAATATGAGAAATATGACAATATGACAGGGGAAAAGACAATGCTGATGAGAGTGCATCCAGGGTTGTTTAATCAGCCGTGGCTTGAAATTGTATATGATTAAAGTATGTAGGAAATGAGATCCTTGATTACGCGATACATGAAATGGTTACAGTTACTTTGGAAAGAGATGGAAACTGGCTGTGCTGGCTGCGCAGCCAGTTTTTGCGTGGTGGCAGCTGGCTTATGCGTTGACCGTAATATCCGATAATGTTAGAATGGGCACTACGATAGTTTCACGCAATGGCGTTGGTTAATAGCGATTACTGGGCAAATCATTTATGATTCTGGAAGGAAGCGCATAGCTTTGGAATTCTCGATTGGCCACTTGGCGGTAATGGCCGTGACAATCTGTCTGGTTTTGGGTGGCGGTTTGTATGCAGCCAGGTCGGTGCATTCATCTGAGGGCTTCAGCCTGGGAGGCCGCTCAGCAGGTGTCCCCATGATAGCGGGAAGCATTGCTGGTACCTGTGTAGGAGGCGGTGCCACTATCGGCACAGCGCAACTGGCCGGTTCTGTAGGCCTGTCAGCTGTATGGTTTACTATAGGAGTGGGCTTATCCCTGCTGGTTATGGGCCTTATCTATGCCCGTCCTCTGCGATATACGGGGCTGGAGACAATATCCCAGTATATAGTTGGCAATTATGGGAAAGGGGCAGGCAGGATCACCAGCTGCGCCACTTCCTTTGGCATATTGTTTAGCGCAGTATCCAGCATTCTTCCCGGGATTGGCTTGCTGGCTGCCTTGACTGGACTTTCCCCTTTAGTATCGGCGGGAATACTGTTGCTGTTAGTGATCCTGTACGCTTTCTTCGGAGGAATGAAAACAGCCTCTATAGGTGGAATCCTGAAGATGCTGGTACTCTTTGTGACGCTGTTTACGTTGGGATTTGCGGCCTGGCAGGGGCTTGCTGCCTCACCAGAACTACTGAGAGAAAAACCAGAGGGCTTCCTTAGCATTTGGGGCATCAGCGCAGGTTCTATCCTGACCAATGTGGCTTCGGTATTGGTGGGCATGATCTGTACGCAGACATATATTCAGGCAGTTTTCTCAGCAGCCACACCCAGAACTGCAGCAGTAGGACTTATTCTGGCAGCAATGGTCGCCATACCCATAGGTTTGCCCTGTGCCATTATGGGCATATACATGCAGTCTGCACATCCCGAGCTTGCAGCTATGCTGGCATTGCCAGCGTATTTGCTCCACTACGCCTCGTCATTGATGGGTGGCATGGCTCTGGGAGGTATTGTTCTGGGGGTTATAGGGTCCATAGCAGGCCTTAGCCTGGGTGTGGGCACTATGGTGGCAAGGGATATGCTGGAGCCAATCTTGAAGGTGCGTACGGAGGCAGGAAAACTCATGCTTATGAGGATGTCTGTGGTGGGAGCCATTGTTGTGGCTATGGCCATTGCACTGGCAAATCAGGGGTCACAGATTCTGTTCTGGAATTATCTGTCCATGTCCCTTAGAGGATGCGGCGTATTTATTCCGCTGACACTGGCTATATTCAGGCCCAAGGCGCTGGAGCCCAAATGGGCAATGGCTTCCATGATACTATCCATATGCTCCGCTGCAGTGGCCGGTCTAATCCATACGGTCATGTCTCCCGTATTTGTCGGCTTGGGCGTAAGCCTGGTAGTGGTTTTGATGGGGATAGTATGGAAACGGGTACGGTGCATGTGTCTGCTCGATTCCATTGATGTCTGGTTATGGTTAAACTAAAAGGTGCCTGTTGGAGTTAAGCAGCAGACCCCTATTTCATATATGAAAATGTCACAGGCAAATCTTTCCCATGGTGTGGCTCCTTTGCACGTCAGTAATGTCTTTGTGATGGTCTGTGATGTAGTTGCAAACAAGCGGAACCAGTGTGGCTCCGCTTGATAAGATACACGATTATGATTGTAGATTGGGA
>NZ_FNWN01000008.1:0-125438 GCF_900108415.1 Selenomonas sp. KH1T6 | reverse complement strand
TTGAGCCAGATGGAAAGCAAGTAGGAACGCAGCATAGAGGAAGG
The DNA here is from genome assembly GCF_900108415.1 of Selenomonas sp. KH1T6. Taxonomy (NCBI): domain Bacteria; kingdom Bacillati; phylum Bacillota; class Negativicutes; order Selenomonadales; family Selenomonadaceae; genus Selenomonas; species Selenomonas sp. KH1T6. The sequence continues at coordinate 125,394 of NZ_FNWN01000008.1, read as the reverse complement.
CAGCCATGCAGGACGACCTTCCTCTGAGTAAAAAGGGGCGCATGATCTCGTCAACCGGTGAAAGGTCAAGAGCCATGAGCTTGACTGCCAGTTTGCGCTTCTTATTGTCGAAGCGCTTGAGGCGACTGTTGTGAATGCGTTGGGAGAGGAGCTGCTTGTAGGCAGCGTGGGAGCCAATATCAGGCAATCTCAGCATGATGTTCACCTTCTTTCAAGTACTATTGTACATGTGAACCATCAAACTGAGATGGGTGATACTCATTCGCAGCAGTATTTTGCCATAAAATGTGGGGGCACATTGAATAATGTGCCATGACTCAAGTCAGACAAATAGAGGGCTTTGAGTTTTCTAATTTACATCATTGTATAAGGAGGGATAAACGTGAAAAAAATAATGCTGGTAGTTGCCAGCCTCCTTTGGGCAATCTGCTTCACATTGGCTTATATCGCCAATGCTGACGCCGCTCCCAGGGCCATAAACGGTTTCTTCAAGCAGGTCCATCATCATAACGACATGGACAGAGACGGAAGGGGAGAATACGAACTCTTCCGCATGAGCTTTGCGGGGCTTGGCGTGAACAAGGAAATTCGCGCAGCCTACCCACTGCTCACCCAGACCATCGAGAGGATGAACAAGAAGGAATGGCAGTGCGCCCAGGAAAACCGTACCCGCATGAAGGGAGAAGCAGCCGCCTTCCGCCAGGAAAATCCCAATTACTATCACCCCTTTGCGTATAATACTGACGTACTCATGCGCCGGGCCGATACCATGGCAGTGAGCTTCCTGCAATACAATTACACCGGAGGCAGCGGCATCCATGGCATTTACGCCTGGCATGGGGTGAACCTCAATACCGTCACCGGCACGGAGCTGCCTCTGGAAGCAGTCATCACAGATCAGGGCGCCCTTGCTGAAGCCATCTGTGAGCGTCTCCGCCAGGACTATCCCCAGAGCCCCTTTGACAAGCTGGAAGAAACCATAGCCCAACGCGCCGCAGAGGGTACCCTGAACTGGACACTTGACCCTCAGGGAATCACCTTCTACTTCAATCCCTACGAAATCGCTTCCTATGCTGAGGGGCTGCTGACCGCCACCATCCTGTTCAAGGAAAAACCGTCACTCTTCCAGAGCACCTATTGCGAAACTCCCACCGCCTATGCCCAGCCCTTCATCGGCTACTATCCCGTTGTTACTTCCCTGAAGGACAACGGCCAGCGGGATGTCATCAGCCTCCGCTTCACCGATGAGGCTGTATATGTAAAGGTAAATGACGTTGAAGAAGCAATTCCTGTCCCCCTCAAGGATCTGGAGCCTGTGCTCATCCACATGGAAGACGGCAGGAACTACCTCTACATAGATGGCCTGCAGCCTGGCACCAGCGTCAGGAAGACCCTGGCCGTACAGATTGGCAGCCATTCCGTCCGCTATATTGATACCCTGCCCTACTCCTTCCGCCACACCATCGCCGTGTCCCCTGCCGTACAGGAATACTGGAACTTCCTCACCAACCCCAACGGCTTCTACTTCGACCAGAGTTCCGGCTTCACCAGAGACTCCAAGACAGATATCTGCTCGGTGAACGAAAAAGGTACCCTGGCCTACGGCTGATACTGACAACCAAACACAAAAAAACGCTGCAGAACCTTCAGTGATATGTTCCCCCTATAAGAGACAGTGAAAAATAAAACTGTCATCATAGGGGGAGTTTTTCATGCCACACAAACAGAAAGCAACACCAGAGGAAAAGGTTAGAGTTATTCGTGAGTTCTCTCGCAGAGTCAGGCATCCAGAACTATATGGGGGATAGATCAACATTTAGGGGATGGATAATGCAATACCAATCAGAAGGCGATGGTACATTTATTCCCTTTGAACGTAATCGTGTTTATAAGACAGAACTCAAGATTCAAGCTGTTCTTAGCTACTTGAATGGTGAAGGAAGCCTGTTGGATATTTGCAAAAAATATGGGATTCATTCAAAGCATCAGCTTCAGTCCTGGATAAAAGTGTATAATGCTCATGGAGACCTTAACTACAGAAAATATTCAGTAGGCGGAAGCTACATGAGCAAAGCACGCAGCCCCCCAGGAAGAACGACTGCAAGTAGCAAGGGCTGCCCTTGCCTCGGATAAGAACTACGGTGAGATAGCCAAGAAATACAACGTTAGCTACCAGCAGGCTAGGAACTGGACGCTACGTTACGAGAAAATGGGTGCGGCAGGTCTGGAAGACCGCCGGGGCAGGCGTAAAAAGGACCAGGCACCAAGGACAGAGTTGGAGAAGGCACAGATTGAGATTGAGCAGCTTAAGCATCTTCTTTACAGGGCAGAAATGGAGCGCGATGTGCTAAAAAAATTAGAAGAGATAGAGAGGAGGGATCGCTTGAACAAATAAGGCAGGCTGGTATCTACATGGCTGTACGGGAGTGCCGCCAGAAAAAAGGCTATCCCGTTGAGGAATTATGCAGGCTGCTTCATATAGCAAAGTCAGCCTATTACAAGTGGGAAGCTGGGAAGAAGGGCAGCAGGATTCGGGAAAACGAGGATATAGCTGAGAAAGTTGAGGAAATACATGCCAAGAGTCCGGACAAAGGCTACCGCCGCATAAACGACGATTTGCGCCACGACTACGGCATCCACGTGAACGACAAGCGAATCCTTAGGATATGCCGGGCCAAGCGCATCAAGTCCACCATCAAGTACCGTAGCCACAGTTGCACAAGGCGTGCCAGGAACCCTAAGCACATTGCTGAAAATCTGCTTGCCCGAAAGTTCCATGCAGAACGGCCCAACGAAAAATGGCTGACTGATGTGACGGAGTTTAAGTGGCATGATGGCCCTGCTGTACACAAGATATACCTGAGCGCGATTCTCGACATTTACGACAGGCGGATTGTTTCCTACGTCATAAGCGAGCGGAACGATAATCTGCTGGTATTCAAGACCTTTGACAAGGCGGCAAAGAAAAATCCGGGAGCTCATCCGCTATTTCACAGCGACAGGGGGTTCCAGTACACAAACAGGACCTTTCACCGCAATCTGGAAAAAGCAGGCATGAAGCAGAGCATGTCTCGAGTAGCTCACTGCATCGACAACGGGCCGATGGAAGGCTTCTGGGGCATACTGAAGCGGGAGCGCTACTATGGCAGGAAGTTCACCAACAAGCAGGAGCTGGTCCATATGATAGTGGTCTACATTCGCTACTACAATGCAAAGCGTGTCCAAAGAGGGCTGGGAACCCTTACGCCACTTGAGAAATACAGCATGTTCCTGGCAGCATAAAAAGACTGGCAGACGAATCTGCCAGCCAAAGAAATTTTATGATTTTTTACTGTCCACTTGACGGGGAGCGGTTCAGCGGAACCGGGGCGTTCTGTTCTTTTAATGGAAAAGATGATGTTGTATGGGAATCTTACAGCATGTTCTTGCTGTAGCTGTCATAGAGAGCCTTGAGCTCTTCCATCTTGTCGTACATCTCCACCTGCAGACCAGAAGCGGTGGCGTAGTCCTTCTCGTTCAGTGCATTGATCAACAGGGTGAAGAGAGACTTCTCATCAATGCTGTCCTTGGCCAGGTAGTTGCGCAGGATGGCAATCTTGTTCCAGTTGTAAGCATCCTGGTCGGTCACCCAGTCAGACTCAATCTCACGGGCCTTGCGCACGATATCGCGGTTCTCCGGGATGATGCGGGCCACCAGCTCAGTCTTCCAGCGGAGCAGGGCACCGGCACGGAAAGCGTTGATGATCTGGTCGCGCAGAGCGCCGCCAGCAGTGATGACAGCCTTCTTCTCGGGATAATTGTCGAAGTTCTGCATGTTCTCCCAGACAGTGGCAGGAGGTGCACCGAAGAGACGGTCGCGCTCCTCATCCGTGTAATCCTCGAACACATCCTCCTCGCTGCGGTAAGCGCGGTCCTTCTCCAGATAGAAGCCTTCCTCACCAGCATTCTTGGAGAGCTCCTTCAGGAGTTCCTCGGTGGTGTGCTTCACTGCCATCTGAATGCCGTCCAGGCAAGCGGAGTAGATGGCTGCCAGGACCAGATAGGTATTGGTGTAGGGGTTGCAGGCACGGAGCTCGAAGCGGGTGGCCATGGGGTTCTCCAGGTCACGGATCAGGCCAGCCAGAATGGTACGGTTGCGGGAAGGAACCTCCGGGGTGTGGCCCAGGGAGGTGACGATGCAGACCGGAGCCTCGAAGCCGGGCTTCAAACGGTTCAGGGAGTCATTGGTAGCGGAAACGAAGGGGTTGATGACCTCGTAGTTCTTCAGCATGCCCATGATAGCGCCATAGCCCACAGCGCTCATGAAGTCCTTCTTGGCCTCAGCAGGAGCAAAGAGGTTATGGAACTTGCCGTCCTTGGTGACAGCAGCCATGCCGATATGGGTATGCTCGCCGTTGCCGGCCAGACCGATCATGGGCTTAGCCTTGAAGCTGACTTCCAGGCCGTTGGCGCGGAAGATCTCCTTGACCACGGTGCGCACCAGGATCTCGTTATCTGCAGCCTGCAGGGCATTATCGAAGCGCCAGTCAACCTCAATCTGCTCGCAGACGTGGGCAATCTTGCCGCTCTCGTCAATCTGAGCCTTGAGGCCGCCCACTTCCTTATGGCCCATCTCTACATTCAGGCCGTAGCGGTCCAGTTCCAGCACGCAGCCCTCAAGAGCCGTGCGCACAGCACCGTGGGTGCGCTCCCAGTACTGCTCCTGCATGACCTGGGAAGCTTCCATCTCTTCAATGGAGGCCTCATCCAGCGGAGTCTTGACCCAGAACTCCAGCTCCGTAGCGGAGGTGAAGGAGATATCCTCCACCTGGCTGCCGTCCAGATCCAGACCAGAAATCTGCGGATTGGCATGGAGCAGGTCCAGCATGTTCTTCTTCACATATTCAAGGGTATCTGCCAGCACGGCACGGGAGTCAACGCGCTTGCCCTCATGCACCAGGAAGGCAGGGATGCGCAGGGTGCCTACAGGCTTGCCCAGGGTCTCGTCATAATGCTCGTAGTTGTAATCCACGAACCAGTTCACCGTGGGGTCGATAGGCATATCAACCTTGGCGTTGTTCAGGGTGGCAATACCGGTGAGCACCACGGAAGAACCGTCGGTCTGCACAGCAGAACCTGCATAGAAATCATCTATATCCTTAACGAAGATGCGCATGGGAATCTTCTCATCGGTATCATTGCCGGCCATGTCGATGCCCACCAGGGAAACGAACTTGATTTCCGGATGCTCGCTTACATACTTGAGCACTTCTTCCTTGCTGGAATTAGCGGGAATTACATACAGAAGTTCATCCATCTTTTACCACCCTTTTTTTAATAAATATCAACTTCATGATACAGGCAAATGGGCACATAAAAAGCCATGCCAGAAGAAACCACCTCCGCGGGCGGGAAACTCTCCTTGCATGGCGCCTTTGCCATATATGACTTTCTACGGGAATTATAGTAACACAGTTACAATGCTTTGTAAAGACATTCCTCCATGTATACAAAAATAGACACCGGCAATACACAGAAAGCTCAAGGTATGGCCTCAGTGACTCCTCCCTCAGTACCAGGAGCGTCGTCTATAGTAGTGATGGACGCCGTGCCGCCTGAACCAGCAGGCCGCAGTCGCCTATGAACCGTCCGGCATAAGTCCATCAGGACCATAGCGCGTAGCGCTCAATGAATCCCCTCATCGTCCCTTAGGAGGAGACGCTTACAGCTCATACCCGCAGGGTACGTTCCCTGCTACGGATCCGCTTCTGTTATCTATAGGACTATTGTACTACACCTTTGAGAGAAAGTCAATTATTTTCTGATAAATGTAAACGGTCTTTTTATAAAACTTTAGGAAATAAACTTACCACAACCTACCATCTCATCTGCATGACCAAAAGAGTTCAGCAATCTTTCATGGTCTTGCCGGCTCCTACCAGTCCCTCAAAGTCTGCAATGAAATCGTCTATGGCGGAGGTGATGGCCTTGTTCTTCACCAGGGCGAAGATCACATCCGGGGACACGGTGGAAGCCCCTACCCCATACTCGCAGAGCTCCAGGAGCTGCTGGGAGTTCTTGAAGCTGGCAGCCAGCACCTCGGTCTGGAGGCCGTTGTTGCGGAAGATGTCGTGGATATCCTTGGCCACCTTCACGCCATTGTAGCCCATGTTGTCAATGCGGTTGATATATGGTGCGGCATAGTCAGCCCCGGCTTTGGCCGCCAGGAAGGCCTGCATGGGGGTGTAAATGGCGGTAGCAGTGAGTTTCACGCCTTCATGGTGCAGGGCCATCATGGCCTTGAAACCTTCGGGGACAGAGGGAATCTTCACAAAGGTATTCTTTCCCAGTTCCTGGATGATACGGTGGGCATCCTCCACCATGCCTTCTGCCTCCCGGGCCGTCACCTGCACATGGAGTTCTGCCTTGGCGCCGATGAACTCGCGGATTTCCTTCAGCACCTCATAGGGCTGCCGCCCGCTTTTGGCCAGGATGGTGGGATTGGTAGTGACACCATCTACTGGATAGTATTCGTAGATCTTCCTGATCTGGTCAATATGGGCATCGTCGATGATAAGCTTCATGGTCTCATCCTCCTAAGTCAAATACTCTGTTCCGTCCTGCCGATAATATCGTCCTGGGTAGCCTTGGAAAGCACGTTGAAGAAAGCGCTGTAGCCCGCCACCCGCACGATGAGGTCCTTGTGCTTCTCAGGATGCTTCTGGGCATCTATCAGGGTCTCCCGGGAGACGATATTGTACTGCACATGATAGCCCTTGAGGGTGTCAAAGAAGGTGGCAATCAGCATCTCCAGCTTCTGCTTGTTCTCCTCTTTGGCAAACACCTGGGGCGTCATCTTCTGATTCAGCAGCACCCCACCGGTGATCTTCTCCGTGGGCAGCTTGGCCACAGACTTGAAGACAGCCGTGGGACCGTTCTTGTCGGCGCTGTGAGCCGGTGAGCACCCCTCTGCCAGCGGCTCATGAGCCCGCCTGCCGTCCGGGGTGGCCATGGTGCCCATGCCCTGCCCCACATTGGCAGAAATGGAAGAAGTGCCGCCGTAGCGGATGCCGCCAATGGGCCCGCGTCCGTGGCGGGTATTGGGGTATTTTTTGATCTCGTCCAGATAGGAGTCGTAAGCCTCCACAATCAGGCTGTCCACATAGTCATCGTCATTGCCGTACTTGGGAACGTCATTTATGAGCATCTCCTGAATCCTGCGGGACTTCTCAGACTGGAAGTCGTCCTCTATAGCCTCCCAAAGCTCGGCCGGGGTGACCTTCTTTTCCTCGAAGACCAGCTTCTTGATGGCCGCCAGGGAATCTGCCATATTGGCAATGCCCACCTGCAGACCGGAGATAAAGTCGTAGACCGCGCCACCTTCCTTGATGGTCTTGCCCCGGCCAATGCAGTCGTCCGTGAGGGCCGAGCAGAGAATATCCGGCACATCCCTTTCCGAAGCCTTGTCGATGGCATTTTCCACCATGACGCTGTAACGGGTCATCTCCCGCACCGTCTTGTCCCAGGCAGAGAGCAGTTCCTCATAGGACTTCATGTCCTTGAAATAGCCATAGCCCTTGGTAAAGCGCTTGCCGCTGGTCATGTCCACGCCATCGTTCATGGCGCAGAGCAACACTCTGGGGAAATTGATATAGCTCATGCCCGTGCAACGATAGCCCCACTTGCCGGGCACTGCCGTCTCCACACAGCCCACAGCGCTGTAGTTGTAGGCATCTTCCTCCTTCACCCCCCACTTGATGAAGGACGGTATGATGATTTCATCATTGTTCAGGGCCGGCATGCCGAAGCCCAGCTTCATGACCTCGATGCACTCGTCAAAGAAGGCCTTGTTCAGATGCTCGTGATAGCGCACTGTCAGGTTCGGCTGGGTCAGGCGGGTCTGGGCCACGGACTGCAGCACCAGGAAGGAAAGGTCGTTCACCGCATCTTTCTTGTCAGTGGTCTGACCGCCAATGGTGACATTCTGATACATGGGGCTGCCAGCAGAACTGAAGGTATGAGCCTGGGAGCGCACCTTGTTGATAGTCAGTGTCTTGATCCAAAGATTGGTCAGGAGTTCCAAGGCCTCTGCCTGGGTGATTTTCCCCTCTTCCATATCCTTTTTGTAATAGGGGAACATATACTGGTCAAAGCGCCCATAGGAAAGGGAGTGGCCATTGGATTCGATTTGCAGGATCAGCTGGATGAACCAGACTGCCTGCACTGCCTCCCGGAAGGAAGCAGCTGGTTCATAGGGGACCATGGCGCAGATACGGGAGATTTCCGCAAGCTCTGCCTTGCGTGCCCCCTCCTGCTCCTTGTCCGCCATTTCTGCCGCCAGGCGGGAATAACGCAGAGCGAAGTCTTTCACCGCCTCAATGACAATGAGCACTGACTTATAGAAAACGTACTTATCCACGCTGTCAGGGTCAGTGAGGTCCAGGGCAGCCTTCATTTCCCGGGTGCGCTGCTCATAGCCCCGCAAGCCCTCAGAAAGCAGCCGCCCATAGTTCACCACGATATGGGCATCCCCGGCATTGAGCTTCCCCTCCATGCCGAAGACACCGGTCTCCATGAAGACAGCCACCTCATCCGGCAGCAAAGCCTCTCCTCTGGCCCGCAGGTTGTTGTTTTCCCAGAAAGGCGCCAGAGAACGCAGCTGCTCCTTGGTTTCCTCGGTAATATGGAAAACATCCCCATCCCGCTGCTCGAACTTATCAAGCTCATCCATGACAAATTTCATGGTATACTCCGGGAAAATGGGAGCATTGCAGTTCTTGGTGGCCTGATTGCCCACGATGAGAGTCTTATCCTCGATATAGATGGACATATTCTCCAGTATTTTCTGCAGCATCAGCGCCCGCTTCATCACCTGGGGCTGGTTCTGGTTAGCCCTGTAAGCCTCCGTTGCCAGCAGGGCCCGCTCTGCATCTATATAAGGTTTCTCATCCAGCACTTCCTCCCGGAAGGCCTGCATGCGCTCCGTCAACGCGCCAAAGTGTTCCTTGTTTTCCATGGCACAGTCTCCTCTTTGATAACAAAGGTTTTACTTTCGTTTGTAACCTAATAATATATTAATACTAACCATATGTCAAGATTTTTATTCTATAAGAAGTCTTCATACTTTCATTTGAAAGTATTCTTTTTATATGCTATTATACAAAAGAAGACAGGAACGATACTCTCTCGAAAAAGGAATGATGATAATGGACGAAAAAGGCAAGTTTGGCACCATCTTCAATATACAGAAGTTCAGCCTCAACGACGGGCCAGGCATACGCACAGTGGTGTTCTTCAAGGGCTGCCCTTTGAGATGCACCTGGTGCGCCAACCCTGAGAGCCAGTCTGCCGACCTGCAGATTCCCTGGGACGAAAAGAAGGCTCCCCCTCATTTTCTGAAGCTCAAGGGGGAGCGCAAAAGTGTAGATGAAATTGTCCGCATCGTCATGCAGGATGAGCCCTTCTATCAGAAGAGCGGGGGCGGCGTCACCCTTTCCGGAGGCGAAGCCCTGCTGCAACCGGATTTTGCCATAGCCCTGCTGCAGGCCTGCAAAGAAAAAGGCCTCCATACTGCCATGGAGACCACAGGCTTTGCCGCCCCAGCCGTCTTTCAGCAGGTCATCGGCTATCTGGACCTGTTGCTCTTTGACATCAAGCACTGGGACGAAGAAAAACACAGGGAATATACAGGCGTATCCAATCTTCCTATTTTGGCCAATATGAAATACGCCATCCAGCAAGGCAAGGAAGTCCTGCCCCGCCTGCCGGTGATTCCCGGCGTGAATGCAGACCTGGAGGATGCCAAAAATTTTGTCCTCCGCCTGCAGGAAGCAGGAGCAAACAAAGTCCAGCTCCTGCCCTTCCACCAGTTCGGTGAGAACAAATACCGCATGCTGGGCAGGAACTACGCCTTCGAAAACGTCAAGGCCCTGTACCCGGAGGACCTGGAGGAATACAGGCAGGTGTTCCTGGCAGCAGGAATAGAAGCCTTCTTCTAAGCCGTATGCACGTCTACGCCCTTTTCCCGCAAGACCTCCAGATAAACCTGATCGATATTTTCATCCGTGTATACAGCAGAAATCTCTCCATAGGAAAAGAGGGACACCACCCCGGTCCTAGAAAACTTCGCAGACTCAGTCAGGATATTCACTTCCTTGGCATTATCCGCCATGGCCCGCACCGCTTCAGTGCGCATAAGGTCACCGGACATGGCTCCTCGCTCATTGAAGCCGTCCGTGCCAACAAAAAGCTTGTCCACATAAAAGGACTCGGCGCATTTCCGGACCAGCGGCCCCACCATCACCTGGGCCTCCTTCTGGAACTCCCCGCCCATCAGGATGATGCGTGCCCCTTGCTTGTCCCTGACAAAGTTGGCAATAAAGACCGAATTCGTGATAATGGTGATGTCTCTCCTGACAGTTGCCAGTTCCTCTGCCAACAAAGCACAGGAAGACCCCGACTCTATCATCACTGTTTCCCCATCAACCACAGACGCCGCCGCACACTTGGCGATACGACGCTTGACCTCGTAGCCTATGGCCATGCGCTTGCTTACATCGTCGATCTCCACCATGGTGGCAAAGCCATGTTCCCTCTTCAGAAGCCCCTTATCCTCCAAAACAGACAGGTCTTTCCTGATAGTGACCTCCGACACGCCAACAGCTGCCGCCAGCTCAGTCACAGCACTGCGCTTTTCCTTGTTGACAATATTCAGGATTTTTATTTGACGCTCATTCATAGCCAAAGCCCCCTTTATGTTAAGTATAGCATAAAGGGAGCTTTTACAAAAGCATTATGTTTTCGTATGAAAGTATTTATCGTTTATTTTATCCTCTTATTTTGGGGAGAATAATGCGCTATATCATCTTTAGCATAGAGCAGGAAATCGGCTGGGGCGGAGCGAAATAAGAGGAAGTGGAGTATATGCTGTCGAGCTTTACGAGGAGGGTGATTTGTATGGCTGTGGAAATCAAAGGCCTGGAGGATATGGAAGTGCTTACGCATAAAGGGTACAGCATCCCGCGCTGGGATTTCGTGGAACCTGTACACGGTGAGGGCGAGAAATTCGTGATGTTCTGGCGCAGCCGCCCCCATTCGGATGGCAAGCTGGCCGAGGAATGCCTTTCGCCCTGGTTCGCGCGCAAATTCGAGGCTGACGGCGTGACATATTCCTTAGTGGAACAGTATATTGTCGCCCAAAAGGCAATGCTCTTCGGCGATCGCGTCAATCTCAGGAAGATCAGGGTCAATACCGATCCCAAGGACCTCAGGATCATCAGTATGCGCATCCAGGGAGTGGACAATGCAGTCTGGCAGGAATTCAGCCACAGCATATCCTGCACAGGCAATTTCCTGAAGTTCAGCCAGCACCCGGACATGAAGGCATATCTCTTGAGCACGGGGGACGCTACCCTGGCTGAAGCCAGTCCCTATGACAGGACAGGTGGCATTGGCCTGGACAGGCTTGACGAAGACGCCACCCACCCGGAGCGCTGGCTGGGCAGGAATCTCTTTGGCTATGCCCTGATGCAGGTCAGGGAGAAGCTGCGCAGCCTGGAATAAGGAACTGTGCATCAATAATCGCAATCGCTTCATTCTGCTTGTCTGCAGGTTGTTAAAGAAAGTTTCTTAGAAGAATAACGGAATAACAAAAGGGGCTGTTGCACAAACCATGCGACAACCCCTTTTATTTTTGTATCCTGCTTTGTTCCCTTAGTATCCCAGCCCCTCAGCAGCTCTCATTGATTAGTATCCAAACACGCTCTTAGCCTTCTCCATATTCTCCCGAACCTTCACACCGAAGGGGCATCTGGTTTCGCAGATGCCGCATTTTATGCACTCTCCCGCATGGTGCTCAAGAGCCCTGTAATGCTCCCGCACTGTCTCCGGAATCTCTCCCTGGGCTACAGTGAGGTTCAAGAACTTCGTGACATATGCCACATCTATCTTCTGAGGGCAGGGAGCACAGTGGCTGCAATACATGCAATGCCCTGTCCAGCTGATCTTCGGGAAGGAGGCAAATGCCTCGGCATAATCTTTTTCTTCCTCTGAGGCCTCCTCATAGGCCAGGCTCGTCTTCAGCTGCTCTATGGAATGGGCACCTGCCAGCACCACTGCTACCCCGGGACGTGTCAAGGCATAGTGTATGCACTGATTCACGGTAAGCGCAGCACCGGCGGGAGACAGCTTGGCATCCAGCAGATCTCCGCCACCAAAGCATTTCATGACCGTGATGCCTACTCCCAGCCTCTGGCATGTTTCATAGAGCCTCTGCCGCTCCGGATCCATGTTTGTCAGGGTGCCGCTGTAGTTCTTGGCCGCCCACAGTTCCTCTACATCCTCATTGGCTGGCTGAAGGTCATAGCAGGGATTGACACTGAACATCAAAACTTCAATGGCGCCACTTTCCACAGCCTTGAGAGCCACTTGAGGATTATGGCTGGAAAGTCCTATATGACGTATCTTTCCTTCCTTTTTCAGCTGACGTGCATAGTCCAGCACGCCGCCACTTACTATCTCATCCCAGTCAGACAAGGCATCGCAATAGTGTATCATGCCCACATCAATGTAATCCGTCTGCAAAAGCTCCAGCATTTCTGCAAAGCCAGCCTTCACTTCAGAGATTTTGCGGGTGCGCTTGTACTGACCATCCTGCCAGACAGAGCAAATATGGGACTGCACGATGAACTTTTCCCTGCGCCCTTTCATGGCCTCCCCTACAGCCCTTCTGATAGCAGGATTGCTGGTATATAGGTCAAAGTAGTTGACCCCGCGCTCCTCCGCCAAATCAAACAGCTTCCTGGTCATTGCACAATTGCTTTCTCCGAACCCTTCACAGCCCATGCCAATCTCGCTGACCATAATTCCGGTATTTCCAAGTGCTCTATATTTCACAGCAAACACTCCCCTATGAAGCACACATCTACTATTGCAATTCTACAACCTGGAGTACGCTTAAAGTCAAGCTTATTTAAAACATAAATTCCGCACGATTCCTTAAAGCTCACCAGCCGCTCAAATATAGCCCGCTATCTGCTCCAGGCACCGACTCAGATTACGCCTGATTTCGCTCTCCCAGAATCTCAGCACCAGCCAGCCTTCTTCGGTCAGGGCATCGTTCACCTCTTTGTCCCGCTCCACATTCCTGCCCAGATGCTTCTGCCAGTATTCCTTGTTGCTTCGCACCTGCTCACCGGGATTGTCCTGATGGCCCTTGGCGTGCCAGAAGTCGCCGTCCACGAAGATGGCTATTTTCTGCCTGGTCAGGGCTATGTCGGGAGTGCCGGGTAGTTTCCTGTAGTTCTTCCTGTAGCGTATGCCCTTATGCCAAAGGGCCTTGCGGAGCATGACTTCCGGCTTCGTGTCCCTGCCCTTTATCCTCGACATGGTGTAACTACGCTGCTCTTCTTTCGTCCTTGCCATCTGCATCCTCCGCCAGCAAGATATCTTCTTCTCTGATTCTATTCCTTCATCACGGAAAAGACAAGATTACTGGTGCAAATATCCTTACATAGACCTTGATCTTATTGACATCAGATGGTAAGATATTATATGCGATACATAGACAAGGAAGAGGATCATACATGAGCTTAGATAAGACGATATGCGAACTGTTCGCCGGGGTCGGCGGTTTCCGGGTGGGCCTTGAGCGCGCAGATGCGGGCTGGCAGACGGTCTGGGCTAACCAATGGGAGCCAAGCCGCAAGCGGCAGGACGCTTTTGAATGCTATTGCAGCCACTTCGGGGGGCATAAGGATATATATGTCAATGAGGACATCGGAAAGATTGACAAGGGCACCATCCCTGACCACAATCTGCTGGTGGGAGGCTTTCCCTGCCAGGACTATTCTGTGGCAGCCACCGGTGCCAAGGGCATCGAGGGCAAGAAGGGTGTCCTTTGGTGGCAGATCTATGATGTGCTGGAGCAGAAGCACCCGCCCTTCGTGCTGCTGGAGAATGTGGATCGCCTGCTGAAATCCCCTGCCTCCCAGCGGGGCAGGGATTTCGCCATCATCCTGGCTTCCTTCTGGAAGTTCGGCTATAGCGTTGAGTGGCGTGTCATCAACGCGGCAGACTATGGCTTCGTGCAACGCCGCCGCCGCACTTTCATCTTCGCCTACCGCAATGATACGGACTTCGACCGGTCACAGGCAGGTAAAAGCCCCCTTGACATCATCAATCGGGATGGGTTCTTTGCCAGCACTTTCCCTGCTGAAGCACACGACAGCGTTGATGAGGGCAGGCTTCCTTCCCAGGACTTGCTGGAAATCTCCGAAAGGTTCTCTTTCCCCTTCGAGACTTCTGGCTTCATGACTGAAGGCCACCTTGCCACGGCCAAGGCTGTGCCGGTCTACCACGGTCCCCGCAAGGTGCTCCGTGACATCATGGACCATGATGTAGACGAGAAGTATTTCCTTGGGGAGAACCTTGCCCAATGGGAATATCTCAAGGGAGCGAAGCATGAGGAGCGCACGGCGAAGAACGGGCACAAGTATTTTTACTCGGAAGGGCCGATTGCTTTCCCCGATTCCATCGACAAGCCTGCCCGCACCATGCTGACCAGCGAATCTTCCGTCAACCGCAGCACCCATGTGGTGGCTGACCTTGATACTGGCAAGTATCGGCTCCTGACTCCTGATGAGGCCGATCAGATACAGGGCTTCCCCAAGGGCTGGACGGACACCGGCATGAGCGAGCGTTTCCGCTATTTCTGCATGGGCAACGCCCTGGTCACCGATGTGGTCTGGAAGATGGGGCTGACGCTCAACAAGATTTTTGCAGGGCAGCCCATAACTGAAGATAACTGATGAAAAATGCTGATGCACAAGACCTTTCGGTCTCAGGCATCAGCATTTCTTATTTCTTGAACCTGTCATCAAGCTGGCTATAGATGTAGCTGTTATTGAGCCAAAAGCAGTGCTTCGGGTAGGTGGTGATATCATCCCAGCCATAGCTGCCCTTGCAAGTTATGTTCAGCTTGGTGCCCTCCGGCAGAGGATAGCGGTCATCACGTGTCTGGGCGTGGGGCCGCACATGGGAGATTGGGTGCTGGCTCTGCTTGGGGAAGTTGTTGCGAATCTTGCCATTGGCTTCTATGACCAGCTGGATCCTGCCCTCTTTCACTATGTCGTGCATTTCCTGCCACACGCTCCGCACATCACCCTCGATGTCTCCAAGGGGCATATTCCAGAACTGGCCTCCGACCAGGTGCAGCACGCCTCCCTCATCTGCCTTGAAGACCACAAAGAAGAATCTTGTCTCCTGCAGGTAACTGCCGAAGGTGCTGGTCTCCCAGGTCTCTTCGGCCAGTTCCCGGTATTTGAAGGCAGGGAAGGACATATTCTCCTTGATCTTGCCATTCGCGCCGATGCGTATGGACTTCACAACAATGCCCGCCTTCTCAAACTCTTCCGCATGATTTCCTTTTATGCCCAGGATACGGAAGGCTATCATGGCCTGGAGGGACTTGGCGTTCTTCTCAAGGCCGAACTTCCGGCAAAGTTCTTCGACCGTCTCGCCCTTGTGGGCATCTATCCTGCCCACCACATAGGTCTCGAAGTCCGTCAAAGGCTGGCCCGCCTTGAGGATTGGCTCATAAGTTGCCTTACCTGGCATGATGTAGTTGTTCAGCACATAGGTCATGTACTGGCTTTTCAAGGAAAACGCCCGGGGTTTAGCCAGTTCCTGGCTGAAAGGCTGCCTCCGGCGGTCTTTGGAGGTGCTGGCTTTCGTGCAGGCTCCAAGGTACAGGGTGTCTCCCTCTGATAGCTCATGGGCCTTGCCAGCGCGTATCTTGGCCATGATCTTCCCATAATCTTCCCGGATTATTTCAAGGTCTGCTGCAGGCGGCGTGAACAGCTGCACGAAGTCTATGGTGCTCTGCAGGTCGCTTTGCCCGCTTATGTGGAGATACCAAACCAAAAGCATCAGCTGGGCCTTCGACCAGACATGGCTGTGCTCGAAGTCCCGCTCCTTGATAATCTCCATGTAGTTTATCATAGTGAGCACAAGGCGCTCCTTGGCGGCATAGCCTTTCTTCGTCTGCTTGTAGGGCGTGACCTTCAGCTCCACGCCAGCCTCGGCAAAGTCAGCTCCCGAATCACTGTTGGCCTTGTATCCGAAAAAGCATTCTTCCACCAGATTCCCCATGCCGCCCTTGTATTTCTTGTCCGCATGCTTCACAGCATACTCGGCTGGGGATTCTTTCAGGATTCCCTGCTCTATGGCTGAATCATATATGTCCTGAAAAGTCCGGCCTATCATCTTCTGCCCGTACTTCTCAATGCTCTTGGGGTCTTTCCTGTCATATAGCCCCATTTCCATTGAACCTCCCCCTACCAGAGTAATTGATACCATTGCAAATCAGGAAATAAGGCCGCTCTTCCACGCCCTACTCCACCTAAGATAAAACAGCAAAAACGGGTCGAGTATATAAAGTTCCCCCTCCTTCCAATCCAAAGTGTCCGCATTGGGCATGGCTTCTTTGACAATCTTTTCCACATTCTTGGCCGTCTTGCTCAAATTCAAGGGAGCAGGCATTGCTTCATTTTCCGCTATAACCTTCTTGATCCGCCTTTGAATCTCCTCCAGGGAAAATTTCAGCATAGGCGGGTCATCGCTTATGCCCAGCAGGAAGATGTCGTAGATATCTCCTTCCCTGCCATCTTTGGTCTTATACATCCTGCGGCGGCTCCGTCCTTTGCTGGGGCCTTCCAGAATCTGTGCCACTACATCCTGATAATGCTTGTATTCCGTTACTGTATCATGAAAAGCTGCCCTGACATCCTCTAGAGTTATTGCCCGCTCCTGCCCTCTCATGGCAAAAGCCAGATTGAAGCAATTCTCCTGCATCAGCTGAGGCGACAGGGCACTTTCACTGGCAAGCATGTCAAGCGCTTCATCGCCTATTTCCATTCCCAAAAGAGCAAAGCCCTTTCTGCCGATCTGCTCAAGGTCGCTCTTTGACCATGGCGCCAGTTCTATGAAAGACACTCTGCCAATCAAATCCGGATTCAGACGAATAGCCTCGTCTGCACGATGCGGCAGGGACAAAAGGACCGCCCGCAGGCCATGGAATATCTGGGCTTTCAGCACCCTTGCAAGATAAAACTGAGTTTCCTTGTCGATGTAATGGAAATCATCTATAACCAGCGTAATGCCGCTTTTTATGAGGGCATTCATAATAAGCGCATTGCTGCGCCTCAACTTTTTCACCGTGTTCTGCCCACTGGTCTGGGTGCTGTCCTGTCCGGTGGCAATACTTGTGGATAAAAGATTAAACAAGGCGGCTTTGGCCGAAGTGGCAAACTTCGTTCCTTCCAACTCCTGCTGTGACAGGCTTACCTGTATTTCCTCAGGTATTTCCAAAGCCTCTGCAATATATTGCCAGAAGTCCTCAGGCTTATTTACCTCCGAACCGTTGATAACTACGCACTGTCCTGCTCCCACTACTTTATTGCAAAGGACACTCTTGCCTGTCTTGGTGCCGCCAGTAATGGAAATCAGATTGCCTTTCTTCATCAAGGCTTTCTCAAGCCGCGCCTCATAAGTGACACCATTCTCTTCTGAGGAACGGTTGATATATGTATGGTCCGGCATGGAACCAGGTGCAAATACATCTGCCAACTGTATTTTCATGAAAAATGCCCTCCTTTTCGTAGCTCTTATTGTTATAGTATAACATTTAAGATGTTTTGCTACAAACTTGAGGGCATTTATGAACTTTTAAAAGTAAAATCCTCCGCTGTTGCTTCCCTGCATGCTTTGCATAACTGTGCTGTTCATCATGGACAGCATGACAGCGCTCTGCAGGGCGGTGTTCAGGGATTTGTGCAATTCCACGGCAGACTTGGCATCTATATTGCCGTTAGCCAGGTCTGCAAAGTTCATGCGCTGGAGGTCGGAAATGTGGAAAACCAGGCTGTTGATGGCTTGCTGGTTCTGATTCTGCTGCTCCCGCAGGGCGTATTTGTAGGCCAGGTTCTGGTATTTGTGGCTGCCGGTCCAAAAGCTGTCCATGGCCTGTATCTTGTACTGGGCGATGTCCAGTTCCTTCATCTTGGCATCCCAGTCCTCCTGCTCTTTCTGTATCCTGGTAAAGATGCTCTGGTAATCATCTTCATCATCTGTCTGCTTCGTTGCATTTCGTGCGCTTGTGGCTGACGACACGGCATTATTGGCCAGATTCTGGAGTTGCTGGAGGTATTTCAGGGTTTCAGCGCTGCTTATCATAAAGGGTGCCTCCTCTCAATGCTATCTATATACTTGTTATCGTCAGAAAGCTGCTCGCACTTAAACAGGCCCGCCAAATTCGGCGGGCCTGGAATGTTGCAATATAATTAGCTAAGTTAGGGATATTGGCATCGTTGCCATTTCCCCCTTCCACCACCTTCGGTGGTCCCCCTCCCCCGCAAGCGGTGGAGGCTAAAACCTTACACAGCGTAGAAGTTGACCAGCTTGGCATCGAAGATGCCATCCACGGCCTTGACCTTTTCAAGGGTAGCAGCAGGCAGGTCGTTGTCGATGGTGAGCACCATAAGGTTGGTTCCTTCCTTATCCGTCTTGCCCACCTGCATGGCAGAGATATTGATGCCATCCCCACCCATGATGGAACCCACCTTGCCGATGATGCCGGGGCGGTTGATGTGGGGGCAGATCAGGATGCGGGCATGGGGCGCCACATCTACGCGGAAGTCGCCTATGGAAACAATGCGTCCTTCCTGACCGAAGAGAGTACCCTGAACAGAAAGCACCTTGTCCCCTGCTTTGGCTTTCACCGTAATGAGGTTGGCAAAGTCCACAGGCTCCTTGTCCTTGATTTCCGTCACCTTCACGCCGCGCTCCTTAGCCAGACTGGGTGCGTTGACATAGTTGACCTCGCTTTCCATGATGGGGTTCAGCATACCCTTCATCACAGCAGTAGTGAGGAGCTTGGTATTGACCTCGGTGATCTCGCCGTTGTATGTGACCTCCACGCTCTTGATGGGAGCTTCGGCCAGGGGGCACAGGGTGCCGCCCAGGCGCTCTGCCAGCGTGAGGTAAGGTTCTATGACCTTCATAGCCTGGGGGGATACAGGAGCCATATTCACGGCAGTAGCCACCGGCTCGCCGTGGAGAGCTGCCCAGATGCCCTCGGCCACATCCACGGACACGCCAATCTGTGCCTCCACGGTGGAAGCACCAAGATGGGGGGTCAGCACGATGCCCGGCACGCCAATGAGAGGATGGTCAGCGGGGATGGGCTCGCTGGTGAAAACGTCGATGGCAGCCCCTGCCACGAGGCCTTCCTTCACAGCTTTGGCCAGAGCCTCTTCATCGATGATGCCGCCCCGGGCGCAGTTCACCAGGCGCACCCCCGGCTTCATCTTCTTCATTTCCTCATAGCCGATCATGCCCTTGGTATCCGGGGTCAGGGGCATGTGCACGGTGATGAAGTCAGCTTCTTTTATGACCTCTTCCAAAGTGCCCACCTTGACGTCCAGTGCCTTGGCACGCTCCTCGGTAACATAGGGGTCATAGGCAATGATATCCATATCGAAGGCCTGCGCCCTCTTGGCCACGCCGCTGCCGATGCGGCCCAGGCCCACCACGCCCAAGGTCTTGCCTCTGAGCTCTACGCCCACATATTTCTTGCGATTCCACTCGCCCTTCTGCATGGTCTCGTTGGCCACGGGAATATTGCGGGACATGGAGAGCATCATGGCCATAGTATGCTCCGTAGCGGCAATGGTGTTGCCACCCGGGGAATTGATGACGATGATGCCCTTGGCAGTAGCCGCAGGGATATCAATGTTATCCACGCCAACGCCTGCACGGCCGATGATCTTCAGCTTCTCTGCCTTCTCAATGACCTCTGCCGTAACCTTGGAAGCAGAGCGCACCATCAGGGCGTCAAATTCAGGGATAATTTCCAAGAGTTCCTCTGCGGAAATCTTGTCCTTCACCACTACCTCGAACTCCTTCTGCAGGAGCTCAATGCCCTTTGGGGAAATGCCATCAGCTGCCAAAACCTTCATACCCATCTCTCCGACTCTCCTTTTTATAGATTATACAATATTCTTTTTCAGACTAACAATACTATAAGCCATCCTCTTTCGAACGTCAAGTGTTCTCTTGAGAAAAACAAAGTTTATTTTCATCCTTGCTTTTAGTCAAAATTACAGTTACAATATTAAAAACGGCGCTGTTTACACTAAATAAAACAGTGTCGGCAAAAGCAAGAAGTCCCATGAATCTCTTTGTTTTAGGAGGTATTATCATTGGAAGCAGATCGTATCTATAATTTCAATCCGGGGCCGGCTGTGCTGCCCCTGGAAGTACTGAAGGAAGCCCAGGGCGAATTCCTGAATTTCAACCACAGCGGCATGAGCATCCTGGAAATCAGCCACCGCGCCAAGCAGTTTGACGAAGTACTGGAGAAAGCCAAGGCAGATGTGAAAGAGCTGATGGGCCTGGGCGATGATTACGAAGTCCTCTTCATCCAGGGCGGCGCCAGCCTGCAGTTTGACATGATTCCCATGAATTTTGCCACCAAAGAACACAAGGGATCTTATGTGCTGTCCGGCAGCTTTGCCAGCAAGGCATATAAGGAAGCCGAAATCCTTGGCGTAGGCGAAGTAGCTGCTTCAAGCAAGGACGTGGATTTCCGCCACATCCCCACCCAGGATGAGCTGAAGATAAACCCTGAGGCTGCCTACGTGCACCTCTGCTACAATAATACTATCTACGGCACTGAGTACCATTACATCCCTGAGACCAATGGCGTGCCCCTCTTTGCAGACATGTCCTCTGACATGCTCTCCCGTCCCCTGGACTTTTCCAAGTTCTCCTTTATCTACGCCGGTGTCCAGAAGAACCTCGGCCCGGCCGGCACCGTGCTGGTAGTAGCAAAGAAGTCCCTGCTGGAAAAGAGCCCGGAAACTTTGCCCACCATGCTGCGCTATGACACTTTCTATAAAAAGAACTCCCTCTACAACACCCCCCCTGCCTTCTGCATCTACATGGTAGGCAAGGTGGCAGCCTGGATCAAGGCCCAGGGCGGTCTCTCCGTCATGGCAGAGCGCAATGCCAAGAAGGCAGCCCTGCTCTATGAGGCCATCGACAGCTCCGAAGGCTTCTACAAGGGACATGCAGACAAGGACAGCCGTTCCTTCATGAATGTCACCTTCCGCCTGCCCAGCGAGGAGCTGGAGAAGGAATTCGTAGCCGAAGCCGGAAAGGTTGGCCTGGGCGGCGTCAAGGGCCACCGCAGCGTAGGCGGCATGAGGGCTTCCATCTACAACGCCATGCCCTATGAGGGCGTAGCCAAGCTGGCAGAGTTCATGGAGAGCTTCCGCAAGGCTCACAAGTAAAAAAAGCAATGCAAAAGGCATCTGCAACCATCATGAGATGGTCAGCAGATGCCTTTTTATCATTACTGTTCGTTCTTCAGTTTCTGGACTTCATCCAGCAGGTACTCATTGAGAACCTTGATGTAGGTGCCCTTCATGCCCAGGGACTTGGACTCGATGACACCGGCGGACTCGAACTTGCGCAGGGCATTGACGATGACGGAACGGGTGATCTTCACCTCGTCTGCAATCTTGGAAGCCACCAGCAGGCCTTCGGTGCTGTCCAGGGCAGACAGGATGGCGATGGCTGCCTTGCGCTCGGAGAAGGACAGGGTGTTCAGGGCAATCTGCACCGTAGCCTTCTTGCGTGCCTCAATCTCAATCTTCTGGGCGTGGTCGCGGAGCATCTCCATGCCCACCACGGTTGCGCCATACTCGCAGAGCAGGAGGTCATCATCGGTGAACTCTTCATCGTATTTGGCGATGATAAGGGTGCCAATGCGCTCTCCTACGCCATAAATGGGGACAACTGTGGTATTCTTGCCATTGAACAGGCAGCGGCTGTTCTCAGAATATGCGCACATGCCAGTCTTGGAGCGCAAGTTGGCATTGGTCTCGTCCATGCGCATGAGCCAGTTCACATAGTGCTTGGGGAACTCGCCCTGGTTGATGACCTTGTCCACCATCAGGTCGCATTCGAAATCGTCCACAAAGGCATAACCAAAGATCTTGCCCTTCTTATTGGTGATATAGACATTCGCATTGAGTACGTTGCTAAGGACACGGGAGATGCCATCGTACTCCACGTTCTCGGAACGCTGCAGCAGACGGTTGATCTTCCTTGTTTTTTCCAGCAATGATGACATGTAAGCCTCTCCCTTTCTGACTTTTGAAACTTTAAAACACAATAGCTGTATTTTCGCACTTTTTACATACCATTGTTATTTTATCATATTTTTCACAATTATCATAGATGGCAAGGAAATTTTTTTAATTAAATTTTCTGCTTTTACTCACTTTCAAAGACAGAAAAGGAAAGACGGCAGCCAAAGAAGCTGCCGCCTGCCATAAACTTTCTGAAATAGTTACTTCGGAACTGTTCATAAATAAATTTTCGATTTTACTTGTCTAAATCTCCATAGGCATCGTTGTCGTCAGTCGACATAGCACCCGCTATGCCTCCTTCCTCCGCCTTGTCTATGAAGATTTATCCTGCGTCCTATCTTAAAATTTATTTATTGCCAGTTCCTTACAGTATGAACTGGGAAAGGTCCCTGTTCACCACAATATCTGATAACTTCTCATCCACATAGGATGCGTCAATGGTCACATGCTTCTCGGTAAGGTCGGGAGCGTCAAAGCTCACCTGCTCCAGGAGCTTCTCCAGAAGAGTGTGGAGACGGCGGGCACCGATGTCCTCAGCCTGCTCGTTCACATCGCAGGCCAGCTCAGCCACCCGGCTGATGGCATCAGGCCGGAACTCAATGGTCACACCTTCGGTAGCCAGCAGTGCCTCATACTGCTTCAGCAGGGCATTCTGAGGCTCGGTGAGGATTTTCTCAAAGTCTTCCTTGCGCAGGGACTTCAGCTCCACGCGGATGGGGAAACGGCCCTGCAGCTCGGGAATCAGGTCGGAGGGCTTGGCCGTGTGGAAAGCACCGGCAGCGATGAAGAGGATGTGGTCAGTCTTCACGGGGCCGTACTTGGTCATGACCGTGGAACCTTCCACGATGGGCAGGATATCACGCTGCACGCCCTCCCGGGACACATCAGCGCCGCCGGAGGTGCCGTTCTTCACTGCCACCTTGTCAATCTCGTCCAGGAACACGATGCCGGTATATTCGGCTACCTTCACGGCCTCTTCTGCCACAGCTTCCATATCGATGAGCTTGGCGGCCTCTTCCTGGGCGAAGATCTTGCGGGCCTGGGCCACGGTGACCTTGCGCTTCTTGCGGTTCTTGGGCATCAGGCTGCCGATCATATCCTGCAGGTTGTCACCCATGCCCTCCAGGCTGGAGCCTGCGAACATGCCCACCATGGGCTTGGAGGACTCTTCCACATCGATCTCGATGGTTTCCTCCTCCAGCTCGCCCTTGTCCAGGCGCTTCTTCACCCATTCACGCCCGGCAGGATATTTGGGTTCTGCGGGCTTCTCCTCTTCCTCCTCGGCAGCCCCGAAGAGCTTGCCCAGAGGGTTCTGGGATTTCTTGGGCTGGGGCACGAAGACATCCAGGATGCGCTCCTCTGCCAGTTCCCTGGCCTTGTCCTGCACGGCTTCCATGCGCTGCTGGCGCACCATGCGCACGGCAGTCTCTGCCAAATCACGGACAATGGACTCCACATCCCGGCCCACATAGCCCACCTCGGTGAACTTGGTGGCTTCTACCTTGATGAAGGGAGCCTTTACCAGCTTTGCCAGGCGGCGGGCAATCTCCGTCTTGCCCACACCGGTGGAGCCGATCATGAGGATGTTCTTGGGTATGATATCCTCCTTCATGGCTCCCGTCAGCTGGCGGGAACGCCAGCGGTTGCGCAGGGCGATAGCCACGGAACGCTTGGCCTCCCCCTGCCCCACTACGTATTTATCCAGCTCCGCCACGATTTCCCGGGGAGTCTGCTCATTCACGCCAATTTCCTCTATCTTCTTCTCGATGTCGCTCATGCCAGTTCCTCCACCTTGATATTATGGTTCGTGTAGACGCAGATGTCTGCGGCAATGGAAAGAGCCTCTTTGGCCACCTCTTTGGCTTCCATATCCGTATGCTGCACCATGGCCCGGGCTGCTGCCAGGGCGTAGAAGCCGCCGGAACCGATAGCTGCTGCATCCCCGTCCGGCTCTATGACTTCGCCGTTGCCTGAGAGCATGAGGATTTTCTCCTTGTCAGCTACCAGCAGCAGGGCCTCCAGCTTCCTGAGCACCCTGTCCGTGCGCCAATCCTTGGCCAGCTCCACCGCAGCCCGCTGCAGGTTGCCATTGTAGCTTTCCAGCTTGCCCTCGAACTTCTCGAAGAGGGTGAAGGCATCTGCCACGGAACCGGCAAAACCTGCCAGCACCTTGCCATGATAGAGAGTACGCACTTTCCGTGCATTGGCCTTCATGATGGCGCTCTGTCCAAAGGTCACCTGGCCGTCACCAGCAATGGCAGTCTTGCCATTCTTGCGCACGGCACAGATAGTAGTAGCATGAAATTCCATTCTGCTTTCCATAAGATCAACTCCTAGTAAGGCTGTGTCAGATATTGATGTGTCAGATATTAAGCTGGGACTTGAACTTTTCCAGGCTTTCCAAAGCCCGTTTGGCCAGCCATTCTTTCTTGTATTTTTTCCGCTCACTGCGGGGGATAGCTCTCAAATCCTGCTTGGTCAGCCCCGCATCCGGCAAAAGACCGAAATTCACATTCATGGGCTGGAAATGCTTGGCTTCGCTGGTGGTGATATAGTGAGCCAGGGCTCCGTGGCAGGTTTCCTCCGGGAACACCAGCGGCTCCAAATCCATGGCCACCCTGGCGGCATTGATGCCTGCCACCAGTCCCGAAGAAGCGCTTTCCACATAGCCCTCCACCCCTGTCATCTGCCCGGCAAAGAAGAGATTGTCATTGCCCTTCAGCTGATATGTAGGGCGCATGTGGCGGGGAGAATTCAGGAAGGTATTGCGGTGCATGACACCGTAGCGCAGGAACTCTGCATGCTCCAGGCCAGGTATCATGCCAAAGACCCGTCGCTGCTCAGGCCACTTCAGGTGAGTCTGGAAGCCCACGATATTGTAAAGGGTGGCTCCCGCATTATCCTGACGCAGCTGCACCACGGCAAAGGGCAGTTCCCCGGTCTCCGGGTGCTCCAGCCCTACAGGCTTCAATGGACCGAAAAGAAGCGTATCTTCGCCACGGGACGCCATGACCTCCACAGGCATGCAGCCCTCGAAGAATTTCTCCTTCTCAAAATCCTTGGTGGGAGCTTTCTCGGCATTCACCAGTTCCTGCCAGAAGGCCCGATACTCTGCCTCGGTCATGGGGCAGTTGATATAGGCAGCCTCTCCCTTGCCATAGCGGGAAGCACGATAGGCCTTGGTCATGTCCACGGATTCCAGGCTCACGATGGGCGCTGCCGCATCATAGAAGTACAGGGAATCGCTATCCGTGCGGCGGGCAATATCCTCTGCCAAAGCCCCTTCCGTGAGAGGGCCGCTGGCAATGATGGTCACCGCCCCCTCTTCTTCGGGGATGGCAGTGACTTCCTCATGAATCACCGTTATGTTTGGATGGTTGCTTACCTTTTCTGTAATGTAATCGCTGAAGCCGTGCCGGTCCACCGCCAAGGCGCCCCCGGCGGGCACCTTGGTAGCATCAGCAGCCTCCATGATGATGGAGCCCAGCCGGCGCATTTCTTCTTTCAGCACGCCTACGGCATTTTCCATGCCTGCCCCACGCAAAGAGTTGCTGCACACCAGCTCCGCAAAACCTGCAGTCTTGTGGGCCGGAGTGGATTTCTCCGGGCGCATCTCATATAAGGTCACCTCAGCGCCCATTTTGGCTGCCTGCCAGGCGGCTTCCGCCCCTGCCAGGCCTGCGCCGACGATGATAACTTTCTTCATGCCTTTTCTCCTTCGGCTGCGGCCTCTGCCTCAGCTTTTTCCAATTCCTTGGCCCGCTTGGCCTCGGCCCGCTGGCGAATCTTCTCCAGCTCCTTGTTGATGGGGTGATTGATGCGGCTCTCGCAGTCATCGTTGCTGCAGTAGGTGATGCCTCTGCCGTTCTTATAGTGGTGCTTCAGCATAAAGGCACCGCACTTCTCGCACTTCTCCTGCAAGGGCTGATCCCAGGTGTTGTAATCACACTCAGGATAGTTCTCGCAGCCGTAGAAGGTGCGGCCCCTGCGGGTGCGACGCTCCACGATGCGTCCCCCGCACTTGGGACAGGTCACCCCCGTGTCCTTCAGCAGTGGCTTGGTATTGCGGCACTCGGGGAAACCCGGGCAGGCCAGGAACTTGCCAAAGCGCCCCTGCTTCACCACCATCATGCGGCCGCAGAGATCGCACTGCACATCGGAAACCTCCACCGGCAGCTCCACATGGCCTATGGCCTCGTCAGCCTTTTCCAAAGTCTCCTCGAAGGGGCCGTAGAAGCCCCCCAGCAGGTCGTTCTTCTTCACCTGGCCCTCGGCAATGCCGTCCAGCTCGTTCTCCAGGTCTGCCGTGAACTTCACATCAACGATATCCTGGAAATACTCCTCCAGCATATCCACCACCACAAAGCCCAGCTCCGTGGGCTGGAAGTGCTTGTCAATGCGCTGCACATAGCCCCGGGCCTGAATGGTCTCAATGATTGGGGCATAGGTGCTGGGGCGCCCGATTTCCTTTTCCTCCAGGGTCTTGACCAGGGAAGCATCGTTGTAGCGGGGAGGCGGCTCCGTGAAGTGCTGCTGGGGCAGGGTCTTCACGAGATCCAGAGCATCCCCTTCCGCCAGCTCCGGCAGGATGACATCCTTTTCCTTCTTGGTGGCATCTGCCCCGGCATAGACTGCCGTGAAGCCCGGGAATTTCAGGCGGGAGCCTGCAGCCCTGAGGCCGTAGCGGCTGCCGGCCTGAATGGCAATGCTCATGGTATCGTACACTGCCGGCACCATCTGGCAGGCAATGAACCGCTGCCAGATCAGGGTGTAGAGCTTCAGCTGGTCCTTGCTCAGATACTTTTCCACCGCCTCAGGAGTCAGCTCCGCCTGAGTGGGACGGATGGCCTCATGTGCATCCTGGGCCTTCTTGCCCGCCACATAGACATTGGGCTTTTCTGGCAGATAATCCTGGCCGAAGTTCGCCTCAATGTAGCTGCGGGCCTCATTCTGTGCCACCTCGGAAAGGCGGGTGGAGTCGGTACGCATGTAGGTGATAAGACCCACGGGCCCCTTGTGGCCCAGTTCCAGACCTTCATAGAGCTGCTGGGCCAGCATCATGGTCTTGCGTGAGGTGAAGCCCAGCTTGCGGGCAGCATCCTGTTGCAGTGAGCTGGTGGTAAAGGGCGCTGACGGCTTCCTGCGGCGCTCGCTCTTCTTGATGGCCTGCACGGCAAGGTCCTGCTTCTGCAGGTCAGACACCAAAGCCATGGTCTCAGCTTCTGTATGGAGTTCCAGCTTCTCGCCGTCCACCTGAACCAGTTCCGCTTCAAACTGGGGGGACTTGGCTTTCCTGAGCTTCAGCCCTACTGTCCAGTATTCCACAGATTCAAAAGCCTGGATTTCCTTTTCCCTGTCGCAGATGAGCTTCACCGTCACGGACTGGACGCGGCCCGCAGACAACCCCTTCCTTACCTTACGCCAAAGCAAAGGAGACAGCTTGTAGCCCACAATGCGGTCCAGCATGCGGCGGGCCTGCTGGGCATCCACCTGGTCAAGGTCAATAGAGCGGGGATGCTTGACTGCCTCCTGGATGGCAGGCTTGGTTATTTCGTTGAAGACAATGCGGCAATCCCCGGCAGGGTCCAGTCCCAAAATATAGGACAGATGCCAGGCAATAGCCTCACCCTCGCGATCCGGATCGCTTGCCAGATAGACTTTGCTGGCGTTCTTGGCATCTTTCTTCAAAGCCTTGATTAGGTCGCCCTTGCCCCTGATATTGATGTACTTGGGCTCGAAATCGTTCTCCACATCGATGCCAAACTGGCTCTTGGGCAGATCCCTGAGATGTCCCATGGAGGCACGCACCATGTACTTCTTGCCCAGGTATTTCTCTATAGTCTTGGCCTTGGCCGGTGACTCCACCACCACCAGGGTCTTCTTCACTTTGCTGGCCGTAGCTTTCTTCTTTGGCCTTACCTTTTTCTTCTCTTCTGCTTCCGCAACTGCTGCAGCCAAACTGTCACTCCCTCTCCGCACGCCTGTAGGCATGCAGTTCGTTTTCTACCACAATGCCTTCCATCTCCATCTGCAGGAGCAGGAAGGACAAGGTGGAAACCTCCCCTTCCGGCAGGCATTCTATTATTTCATCCATAGTCAAAGGGTGCTCAAAAGAAAGCACCTGATACACACGGCGCTGCTCCGGGGTGAGCTTTGGCTCCTTGCGGGGCTTCTTTTCCTCTGCAGCCAGCCCCAGTCCCTCCAGCACATCCTCTACCGAAGCAGCCATGCTGGCCCCTTCTCTCAGCAGATGATGGCAGCCTTCACTCGTGCTGGAGAAAATGCTGCCAGGCACGGCAAACACCTCCCGACCTTCGCTCAGGGCCAGTTCCGCCGTAATCAGGGAACCGGAGCGCTTTGCCGCCTCCACCACTACCGTGCCTCTGGAAAGGCCGGCGATGATGCGGTTTCTGGCAGGAAAATAAGCCGGCAGCGGCTGAGTGCCTGGCTCATATTCCGAAATAATTGCCCCGCCCCGCTCCACGATAGTCTCAAAAAGACGGCGATTCTCGGGAGGATAGACCACATCCACCCCGCAGCCAAGCACCGACACAGTCCTGCCATTTGGGGCCTGCAGCGCCCCCTTGTGGGAGGCGGTATCAATGCCCCTGGCGCCGCCGCTGACCACCGTCAGCCCGGCCTTGGCAAGCCCCATGCCAAAACTCTTGGCCACGGCCTCCCCATAGGGAGAAAACTTCCTGGCCCCCACCATGGCAATGCGGGCAGCTTCCTTCTGGATAGTTCCCTTCACATAGAGGATGGCGGGAGCCTCGTAAATCTCCTTCAGCACGGGGGGATAATCCTCATCCCAGATGGTGAGCAGCCTGACGCCAAGGCGGCTGCACTCTTCCTGCAGCTTCTCTGGCAGTCCGGGTTCCTCCTTGCGGAACTCCGCCAGCCGCCTGAGGAGCTTCTCCCCCACTCCAGGCACTTGCCAGTCTGCAGGCTCAGCCTCCCAGACCGCCCGGGCAGATCCCAGGCACGTCACCAGCGTCTGCAATTTGCTGCCGCCCACCCCCGGGCAACGGGATACCGCTGCGCCGTAAAAGGGGTCCATTCCCTCCATCTGCCTCACCATCCCAGCTCAAGCCTTCCATGCTTGCCTATACGTTTCATTATCTTACATTATATTGAAGCATTCTGCAACTATCTCACTGCAAATTCAACAAATCCACTGGCGCTTACAATTGCATCTATCAGCTGCTTGTCCGGCCTTTTGTAAAAGTAAAAATCATTTTCATGGGATATGACCTCTCTTATTTTTTCTTCATCAATTCCTCAGCAATGCAGTAGGTCCGCTTGAGGATTCCTTCCCCGAAGGATTTGACCAATTGTGCCCCACAGCAGTTGTTGGAGTGTATGAAGGTATCACAGCGGGAGACAAGATAAATGCCGTAGAAATAGTTCACCGTGGTGTCTTCCACATAACGCTCGTATTCCTCCGGCCTTCTGCGCATGGTTTCCAGCTCGCTTATGGTCTGGGCCACCTCGAAATCCGAGACACTATAACGCTCCTGGGCTACGGTGATGACCTTGCCGGGAAATGCTTCCTTCGTGGCATGGAGAAGATCCCTGTCCTCCGTGGCCAGCATAATGCCATCATATCCCCCCTCTTCAAAAAATTTCCTGATAATGGGAATAGCAGTTTCGGCAGGAATGGCAGCTGCGCCACCCTCGAAATTGGCCTTGAAGAAGTCCGAGCCACGCAGGAGCACGCCAAGCATCCTCCTGCCCTGCAGCACGAAGCTTTCGTACTCCCGCAGATGTTCCAGGAGGGTGGGGCTCAAGGTGCTGAGCTTGAAGCTGGTGACGCGTTTGCCGCCAAAGTCCTTGCAAATCAGCAGGGGCAGAAAATTCTCGATGCTGAGGACACTGTTCCTGCTGTAGGCATCCAGCGGCGTCATTTTCACATTGAAATACTTTGACAGCAGCCTGTCGCTGTAGCGGGAGGTGCCGGGACGGGCGGTGACCTTCAGCCCCGTGGGCTTCATGAAATTCACCAGATCCGTATAGGTGCCCAGGATGGAGCCGATGCCTTCATCCCTGGGAAGGTTCAGTTCCACATAGCGGGCACTCCGGTGCCTGCCTTTGGCAATCCACTGATGGAGCATCACATGGTGGAAGCAGGTGATGGAATCCACCGTGTCATAGTTCTTGTTGAACATGGAGGAAAAGTAGGTGGCTATCACCCTCAGAAGCCCCGGCTCATCCTTCTCCGGCATCTTCCCTCCCACCTGCAGCCTGTCAGAAGCCGGATAAAACCACAGCATACGCTCATCCTGGCAGAAAATCTTCACTTCCGTATCCCGCAGGAAAATCAGCGTGAGTGCCACGGTGTATTCATTGGCTTCCTCAAACCACACCCTGTCTTTCCCCTCCAGCAGGGTGAAACATAGCAAGTGGCTGTGTTCATCGTAATCGTGGTATGGGGGGAAGGAGTAATAGGTGCGGAAAAGCTCAGCAGTGGAATAGTCAGGAGAGGCCTCAGCCCAGGCTTGATTGTCCACATACTCCAGGTCATACATTTCGCCGTTTTCCCGCTCCACATGGAAAAATCTTTCCCCATCCATGATGCCCTCCTGAGCCGCATGGAATACCAGCGGGCTATGAGGAATCATGCGGTAGGATTTATTTTTGTCATAGGGTACGATTTTGAGCATCGTCTCAACCTCCCAAATAAGCCAGGCTTTCCCGCAGGTATCTGACAAAGTTCTCCGCCTTCGCCTCCGAGTAAAAGCCTCCTGAATAGACGAACTGGCGGGTAAGTTTTTCAGCGCTTTCCGTATCCACCAAAGTCAGCAGCAACACTCCCATGGGCTGGGAGTGGTCAGCTGGGATGGGCACCTCCTCCGCCAAAGCGGCGATTTTCCCCAGGGAAAAGATATCCTTTTGGTAGAGGTAAATCAAGCTATTAACCGTCGAGTTATCCTTGAAAAGCCCTCCCTGGAAGGCCCTGTTATGGGAAAGAGTGAAGGCGGTCTGGGCCTGCACCCTGGCCTTGATAAGTGCAGGGGAAGCCCCCGGCTCCACTTCCAGCTGCAGGGGCAGGTACTTCACAAAGCCCCCAGCACTATTGCTGCGCAGGTAATCGTCCCGGCCATTGTATGTCCAGTAAATAGCAGCTCTGTCTTCCCCGTTGCACCTGGCTGCCGCCATGGCAGCAGCTGCCAGATGGCAAAGATTCTCGTCATCATCATGACGGGGAAAAGTTTCCGTCAGCACCTGAGGGGACGCATCAGGCCCAGGCAAGTCAGGCGCCAGCAGGCCGCTGCAATTTTCCAGGCCATACTTCTCCTCATATTCCCGCAGCACAGCCTCCCTGTCCTCGCTGAATTCCTGCTCCAGCAGATAGTAGTAATAGTCCGGGGGCAGTTCCTCGCCCTCATAGGCACGGCAGATATTGTCCCGGATTACCTGCAGGCCTGTGCCGTCCATCAGCACATGGTGGAACAGCATATAGAAGTAAATACCCTGCTCCGTCTTGAAGATGCGCCGGTGATGCAGCAGCCCCTTAGCCATATCAAAGGCATAACCGCCTCCCTGCACCAGTTCCCACATCTCCGCTTCCGTCACTTCCTCTGCCTCGGTAGGTGCAAAGAGTTCCTGGTCATATCGCTGCACGAAGCTGCCTGATTTCGTTTCGACCAGCCTGGTCAGCAGAATGGGATGATGGCGGTAGACCTGATCCACCGCCTGAAGGAATCTGTCCAGTTCCACAGACTCCTTCAGTTTCAGGAGAGTCTGGACCCTTGCAATGGGGTAATTCAGCTCCGTCCCCAGCCTGTCCTGCCAAAGGCACATCAGCTGCAGCAGGGGCATATCCTTTTGCCGCGCCTTCCTCTCCCTCTCCTCCATATCTGCCGCCGCTTTTTTCATCAGCGGAGCTAGTTTCCGGGGAGTTCTGGCCTTGTAGAGATCTGCTGCGGAAAAAGTCCAGCCCCTTTCCCCCGCCAGGGCAATCAGGCGGATAGTGCCCAGGGAATCTCCCCCCAGCAGATAGAAGTCATGCTCTGCGCCAAAGTCTTCCACGCCCAGTTCCAAAACCTCTGCCATGATCTGGCAAAGATCCTTTTCTGCCTCCCCTACGGGCGCAACGTAGTTCTGACTGCCAGCATCCACCTTGGGCGGCTCCAGCAGACGGCGCACAATCTTGCCGTGGGCATTGGTGGGCATCTTCTCCAGAGGCACATAATAAGTGGGCAGCATATAGTGGGGCAGGATATCCGCAAGGGGTGCCAGGCTCACCGTCAACTCGCCCGACGCGCACGGATGCGCTAGTGCGGACTCAGGAGCGTGACGCGACTGTTTTGAGTCTGCCTCCTTGAAGATTCCCGCCGCTTCCGCTTCGCCCTCAAGGTAATACAGGCAGATGTAGGAGCGGCCTTTTTCCTCGAAGCACTTAGCCATGACGGTATCAAGCCTCGTGAGCTTGCGGAAGGCTGACTCGATTTCCCCCGGCTCCACCCGGTTGCCGTTGATCTTGAACATATCATCAGAGCGGCCCATGTAGTAGTACATGCCGTCTGCCTCCCTCCGGGCCAGGTCTCCCGTGTGGAAATAACCTCCCCGGAAGGCTTCGGCAGTTTTCTCCGGCAGGTGCATATACTCGCGCATATATACGTTTTTGAAGCAAATCTCTCCTTCGCCGGGCCCTTCGATGCGGTTGCCCTCCTCGTCCTCCAGATGCAAATCCAGGCTTTCAATTACAGGCTTCCCCAGAGGGGCGTTGTCATAGCTTCTGTCCAGCTCCTTTTGCAGCACGCAGAATCCTGCTTCGCTGAGGGAATAAAGAATCCGCACCCGGGGGCTGCCACCCTCGTAATAGATGCCGCTGGCACTTTCCCCACCGATGACAATGTAATCCAGATAGGGGCTGGGGTCTTTATACATGCGCAGATAGGAGGGGGTGACAAAAAAATTGTATACCTTCTTTTCCTTGAAGACAGCCTGCAGCCTTGCAAAGTCGCGCAACAGTTCTGCAGAAACGATCAGCAATGGGCGCAGGTAGTTGAAGAAATTTACTGTATAGATAATGGTGGCCACAAAGGAAAAAGGTGTCAA
This sequence comes from Selenomonas sp. KH1T6, assembly GCF_900108415.1. Classification (NCBI taxonomy): domain Bacteria; kingdom Bacillati; phylum Bacillota; class Negativicutes; order Selenomonadales; family Selenomonadaceae; genus Selenomonas; species Selenomonas sp. KH1T6. The sequence continues at coordinate 92,140 of NZ_FNWN01000008.1, read as the reverse complement.
CAGGGCCACAGGCTCATCATGGTACTCATGCCGACGTTCTTCATACAGGGCAATGAGATCCAGATTGCCATACTCATGCAGGATGCCCTTGGGATTGCCCGTGGAACCGGAGGTGTAAATGGCCAGGGCGGCATCATGAGGAGCAGTCTCCTCGAAACCTTCAAGCATTTTTTCTTCCGACATGATACGGTTATAAGCTATTTCGTCAATAAGGGCCTTCGCTCCCGTATCCTGGTGTATGAACTCAAGTCGGTGGGCAGGATAGCCCTGTTCCGAAATCACCAGGGCCGCCCCGGCTTTCCACACCCCCATCATGGCCACCAGCCCCGTCACGCCCCGGGGCATGACCAGCTGCACAAAGTCCTCCCGTCCTATGCCCTGGCCCTTCAGCCAGCCATAGATTTTCCCGGAGGCCTCGTCCAGTTCTCCGTAAGTCATTTCCCTTTTATCATCAATCAAGGCGATTTGGTCCGCATATTTTTTCATCACGCCTGCGGCGTGCTGCATAAAATCTCCCATGCTTATCCCTCGCTCAAATAAGCCACTGCTTCCAGGTAAAGCTGCTGGAACTTCTCCACCTTTGCTTCGGAGAAACGCTCCGGGGAGCAGATCACGCAAAGGCGCAGCATCTCCTCCTCCGCATCGTCCACCACCGAAGCCACGAAGAAGGGCCAGGGCTGCTCCCCGCTGGGCAGGTGGTTCAGCTCGCAGTCAATATATTTGCCCAGCTTGCCCAGGCTGAACACATCCTTCTGATAGAGGAACTGCACCGTATCATTCATCTCTGCTGCTTCCTCGGGGAAATGGCTGTAGGGGGCGTGATTTGCGCCGAAATAAAACTGCTCCGCTGCCTTCTTCATCAGGCTCCCGGGAGTGTCCCCCTCTTCCATGACCAGATAAACAGGCACATTGAAGGCAAAGCCCCCGGCGCTGTTCATCTTCAGCTGCTCATCCCTGCCGCTATAGGTGCTGTAAACCAAAGCCCTGTCCCTGCCATTGGCCTTGGCCATAGCCAGCGCAGCTGCCGTCAGATAGAAGACATTGGTCCGTTTTTCATCCCGGGGAAAAGCATCCGGCTGGCGGTAGAACATTAGGCTCCTGCCCTCCCCCTGTAAATCCGGCTGCAGGCGGCAGGCCCCCTTGTCCATGTCCAGCCCCTCATAGTAGGCTTCTGCCTCCCTATAGGCATCACCTGCCCGCCCCTGCTCTGCCTGCTGCAGGAGATAGTAATAGTAATCCGGGGCAGGCTCATAGCTCATGTCCTCATAGCACTCATAAAGGCTGTCCCGGAAAAGAGCCAGGCCCCCGCCATCCATATAGGCATGATGGGCGTGGAGCAGCAGATAACAATTTTCCTCAGTCTGGTAAATCTTCACCCTGCAGCCCCCGGCAAACATATCCAGTTTTTCCAGAGGAGTGACCTGCAGTTTCTCCATCTCAGCTTCCGTGGCTTCGATGATTTCCGAAGCGGGAATGACAGCTTCATCATAGACCTGCCTAAGCTGCCCGCCCACCCCCTTCACGAAGCGGGTGGCAAAGATGGGGTAGTGCCTGAGCACCTTGTCCACAGCTGCTTTCAGCCTGACGGCCTCCGTATGGGGTTTCATCTTGTAAAACACCACAATATTCTCCATATTCACCTGGGGATTGACCTCTTCCAGAGCAGCCCAGAGCCGCTGCATGGGCAGCAAAGGCTGGGGCTTCTGCCTTGCCAGCTGCTCTGCCTCCTGCAGTTCTTTGCCCGTCAGAATTTTCATGCCGCCTAAAAGCTCTGCCAGCTGCCGGGGGGTGCGGGCGGCATAAACATCAGCCGCCTTCAGGGCCAGGCCCCTATCTCCTGCCAGAGCAACCAGACGGATAGTGCGCAGGGAATCTCCCCCCATCTGGTAGAAATCAAGATTGCGCCCATATTGATTGATACCAAGGATTTCTCCCATCAATCCGCAGAGGATTCGTTCCTTCTCATTGACTGGCGGGACATATTCTATCTGCTGAATCTTGACCTGCGGTGCAGGGAAAAGCTTGCGGCTCACCTTGCCATTGGCATTGGTAGGAAATTTTGCCAAAGTCTCATAGCAGGTGGGAATCATATACTGGGGCAGTCTGGCAGCCAGCTTTTCCCGGAGGGCTGGAATATTTTCCTCAGCGAACCCGTCCCCTATTTCTTCTGCCATACCATAGAGGGCCACAAAAGCGCCATCTTCGCCGGAGAATCCCTTGGCAATGATATTGTTCACCCCCAGGATTTCCTTGGCGGCAATTTCAATTTCCTGGGGTTCCACGCGATTGCCATGAATCTTTATCATATCGTCTGAGCGGCCACAGATAACCAGGTTGCCCTCAGCATCTTTATACCCCATATCCCCCGTATGGAAAATGCCACCTCTGAAGACCTTTTCGGTCTGCTCGGGCAGGTTGATATAGCCCCGGAAATAGGGATTGTCAAAGCAGACTTCAGCTTGCTCGCCGTCTTTGACGGGATTCCCCTCCTCATCCAGAATCTTGATTTCCAATCCGCAGGCATTCTTCCCTACCGGGGTTCTGTGATAGGGCCGGTCAATGGAGAATGCTGACACGAAAAAGCCTGTTTCGCTCATGGCGTAACAATTCCTGAGCTTTACATGAGGAAAATACGACTCGCTGACACTATCACTGCCGGTGCAGATTAGGCGCAGAGTGCCCGGGGCATCTTTGTATAGCTTCAGCAAGGAGGGTGAGAGGAAAAACTCGGAAATCTTTTCCTCTGCTACAAACCTGCTGAAAGCCCGGATATCCTTGACCAGCTCGTAGGACAAAATGTATAAACTGTTGCCATAATAGAGGTGAGGCAGGGACCACATAAAGCAAGCCACGAAATTCAGCGGAAAGAGGGTCGCAAAGCGATAATTGCCATCGTAGGCAAAATCAGGTTCTACATGATAGCTGTCAATGACCATCTCCATCTTGCCATACTCGTGCAAAGCCCCCTTTGGGTTGCCCGTGGTTCCGGAAGTGTAGACGGCAAAGCAGGCATCATGTGGATCAGTTTCCTCCCAGCCCTCCCTTGCTTCACAGGCCATCATTTCCTCGTAAACTTTTTCGTCAATAACAAGTTTTGCCTGGCAGTCCTTCCGTATGTACTCCACCCGCTCGGCAGGATAGCCTTTTTCCGTGATAGTCACCGCTGCCCCTGCCCGCCAAACGCCCAACATGGCCACGGCAATCTTCGGGCCGCGGGGCAGGTTGATTAAGACAAAATTCTCCGACGCGCACGAATGCGCTAGTGCAGACGCCCCTAAAGGGACTAACTTTCGCGTCGAAGGAGCGTGATGCGACTGTTTTTCGTCTGCCTTATCAATGTCGTGAGCTTTCAAGTAAGCATATACTTTCCCCGACAGTTCCCACAGTTCGCCGTAGGTTACAGTCTCATCTCTATAATCAAGCGCAAAGGCCAAACGCCCGGCAAACTTCGTGCAGTTGCGGGCAAGTTGTTCCATAAAGGGCCGCATGGGTTGTCCTCCTTCAGACTATCTCTATCCCCAACTCCTTAAAAGTTTCCCTAATCGCTGCCACATAATCTTCACCGGCAAATCCCTGTGCATACTGGACACTTATCTTCTCTCCCATTTCCCAGAAATAAAGCATCACAGGGAAGGGCGGCTGGCCCTTATAGGCAGGTTCCATCTTCACCACGGCCTCACTCATATCCGCTCCTGTAGCGCCGCCGATGTAGCTGACACAGAGATTACTTCTTCCTACATAGTCAAGGATCACCTTCGTGAATTCTGCCGCATCGCCCTTGGCCGCTCCGGCCAGAACATTGGTCTCATGGGCGATATGCTCATAGGACAGTTGGCGATAGAAAGACGCGCTGATTCTCTCAGCTTCTTCCCGGGGCAGGCCGGGCAGCAGCTTATCGGGATAAAAGTCCAGATACATGTGGGGCACGCTGGCATTCTGGAAGGTTTCCTTCACCCCCAGGATATCTCTGGTGTCAATGGGACAGCGAATCCTGATGGTCTTGTCATTGTCCAGCGCTGCCAGCTGCAAAGCTCTGGCCAAAATATAAGCTGACAAGCTCTGGGGCGACAAACCCATTTTCCCCCGGCAGGCCTCGAAGGACTGGCGGTCTATCAGGAAGTCCCGGCAAAGGCTGCCCTCATTTCCCTGCGTTTCTTTGACCTCGAAAATTTCCTTTGAGTCCGCTTCCTCCGGCTTGAATGTTTCTGGCAGAGGCCATTCGTACTTCATCACATCAGCGCAGCAGTCCTTTGATGCCTGGAAGCTGACTTCTTTGCCGCCATAAGCCTCTAAAAGAGCCTGCATAAATTTCATAAAGCCATGGCCATCAGTGATGGCATGACATACGCAGAGAGTCAGTTCGCCTCCCCGATAGCTGGCAAAGGCGAAGTGCCCCTGCAGCTCTGGTTCATCAAAGCGCTGAGGCAGATAACCCTGGAAAAGAGGAATCATGTCATCCAGCCTTTTGAACGTCAGACGGGGCACATTTTCGTGGAACTCCAGTCCAAAGGCCACATAGGGGCAAGCCTGCACAGCCTTCCGCACAGCCCGCTCCAGCCTTTCTCCGTCCACTTCTTCCCGCAGGGTAAACTTGAAATTGATTCCTGCGGCAGCAGACATGACCTCGTCCTTATTCCGGGTGAAGAAGCTGCCTGTATAGGAATCCAATTCCCCGGTGGCCAGATACTGCTGATAGTCCCCGGCAAAATGCTGTCGGATTTCCGCCAGTTTCCTCAGCGTTTCCGGGCTCGTCCCGCTGCCCTTTTCCAACAGCCGGGCAAGTTTCCTGGGGGTGCGGGCTGCATAGATATCCCCCGCTTTCAGGGCATAGCCCCGCTCCCCTGCCAGGGCCACCAGACGGATAGTGCGCAGAGAGTCCCCACCCATCAGGTAAAAGTCGTGAGTTGCGCCTATACAATCCAGTCCCAGCACCTCTGACATAAGCTGGCAGATAATGCTTTCCATTTCGCTGGCCGGGGCTGCATAGGCCTGCTGTTCAGCCTCCACCTTGGGCGGCTCCAGCAAGCGGCGCACAATCTTGCCGTGGTCATTCACCGGCATCTTTTCCAATGGTATGTAGTAAGTGGGCAGCATATAGCGTGGCAGGATATCCGCAAGCTGCGCCAGGCTCACCGTCAGCTCACCAGCTTGTAAGATTCCCGTCGCTTCCGCTTCGCCACGGAGATAATACATACAGATATAGGAGCGGCCTTTTTCCTCAAAGCATTTGGCCATCACGGTGGACAGGCCTGTGACCTTGCGGAAAGCTGACTCGATTTCTCCCGGCTCCACCCGGTTGCCGTTGATCTTGAACATATCGTCAGAGCGGCCAATATAGTAATACATACCGTCCGCATCCCGCCTGGCCAGATCCCCCGTATGGAAATATCCTCCCCGAAAAGTTTCGGCGGTCTTCTCCGGCAGATGCATATACTCGCGCATATATATGTTTTTGAAGCAGATTTCTCCCTCGCCGGGTCCTTCTATGCGGTTGCCCTCCTCGTCCTCCAGATGCACATCCAGACTGGCAATCACAGGCTTGCCCAGAGGTGCATTGTCGTAGCTCCTGTCCAAATCCTTCTGCAGCACATAGAACCCTGCTTCGCTGAGGGAATAAAGAACCCGCACCCTTGGCTTGCCGCCTTCATAATAGATGCCGCTGGTATTTTCCCCGCCGATGACAATGTAATCCAGATAGGGGCTGGGGTCTTTGTACATGCGCAGATATGACGGGGTGACAAAGAGATTGTAAACCTTCTTTTCCCTGAAGAAGGCCTGCAGGCCGGCAAAATCACGCAACAGTTCTGCAGAGACAATCAGCAGGGGCCTCAGATGGTTGAAGCAGTTGACAGTATAAATAATGGTGATCACAAAGGAAAAAGGCGCCACCAGAGCCACCGGCTCTTCGTGGTACTCCTGCTGCCGCTCATCATACAGGGCGATGAGGTCCAGATTGCCATACTCATGCAGGATACCCTTGGGATTCCCCGTAGAACCGGAGGTGTAAATGGCCAAAGCGGCATCGTGGGAGTCAGTCTCCTGGAAACCGTCAAGCATGGCTTCTTCCGCCATAATCCGCTGGTAGGTCTTTTCGTCAATAACCACCTGCGCCCCCATATCCTGGCGGATAAACTCGATGCGGTGGGCAGGATAATCCTGCTCCGAAATCACGAAGGCCGCCCCTGCTTTCCACACGCCCAGCATGGCCGCAAGGCCCGTCACCCCCCGGGGCATGACCAGCTGCACGAAGTCCTCCCGGCCTATGCCCTGTTTTTTCAGCCAGCCATAAATCTTGCCGGAAGCCTCGTCCAGTTCCCCATAGGTCATTGCCCTGTTTTCATCAAGCAGGGCAATTTTATCCGCGTATTTTTTCATCACGCCTGCGGCGTGCTGCATGAAATCCCCCATGCCGCCTCCTCCTTCAGGAACGCTTGGTATCCAGCACTATATGGGTGCTGTTCATGCCCATGATATAGTCATAAGTAATCTGGCTGGCCAGCTTCTGCAGCAGGCAGAGATTCACCAGATTATCCTTTTCGCTGTACTCCGTGGGATTGCCTGACTCCCCCAGGCTGCGGTAGTCTATCTCCACCCTGTTCTCATAGAGCCGCAGCAGCACATCCAGCGGCTGGCCCTGTTTTTGATACTGGCTGGTATAGACGGCCATTTCCTCCACGGCCAGCCCCGCAATATTCGCTTTGTTCTCCGGCAAGCCAGCCCTTTTCAGCCTCCTGTAAACCTCCTCCGAAACCTGGGAAATGACCTCTGGCTCACTGGTCATGGTGAAATCCAAAGTCTCACAAGCATCGCTTTTCTCCTTCAGGAGGAAGCCCTCATATACTCCCTGGGAAGACAGAGCCGTGAGCCTGTTTTTCCCCAGAACAATCAGCAGCAGCAGGAGGGAATTCAAGGGGAAGGTCCACCAAAGCCCCGTAAGCCCCCCCACATAGCAGCAGAGCAGGGCCAGGGGCACCGTGCCCCCAAAACCGTCGAAGATGCTGATGAACATGGCATAGCTTTTCCGTCCCAGTATCTGCAGATAGTACATGAAGATGATGTAGAAAGCCCGGGGCAGGAAGGCCAGGGCCACAATGGGCAGGGCAGACATGGACAGAGCCAGTTCCTCCGCTGCCGTAACCTGATAGATTTCTGCCACCCCTGCGGGAGCCAGCATAACCCAGAGGGTAAAGGGTGCTGCCAGCACAATGCCGTAAAGCAGGGAAATCTTCAGCAGCCTGTGCCTACCCGACAGATCCCCCTGCCCCTGCAGCATGGACAGCAGAGGATTGGCTGCACCCAGGGGGCCCGCATAGAAGATGGAGCCAAAGGAGCTGACCTGCACGCAGAGGGAAAAAGCCACGGCCCCCTCAGCTCCCCCATACTTGATGGCCAGCACGTTGCAGGCCGCAAATTTCAAGGACATGCCCAGCTGGCTCATGGCCGCTGCGCCCCCCCGGCTCAGGGCCTCCCACAAAAGGGGCAGGTCAGCCCGGCCCGCTTTCTGCACCTTGAGGGGCGTCCTGCCCAGCCACAAGGGCACAATCAGGATGGCAAAGCCCACCAGATAGCCGGTGATGGTAGCCCAGGCCGCCCCGGACACATCCATGCCGAACCGGGCGATATACACATAGTCCATGATGAGGTTCACGGCGTTGGCCGCTACATGTATGCAGGTAGCCAGGGCAGGAGCCCCTGCCGTAGACAGAAAGCCGAAGAGAGTCAGCACCGACGTCATCACCGGCGCCGTAATCACCAGGGCCCGATAATAAGCCGGGAACCCCGCTGCCATCAATTCCTCATCGGGGCAGAGCAGGGGCATGATGGCATCGGCAAAAGCCAGGCCGATGAACATCAGCAAGAGCCCCGACAGGAAGGAGGCCCAAAGGCTGAGATAGCAGACCTTGGCCGCCTCCTCCGCCTTGTGCTCTCCCAAAAACAAGGCATAGAGGGTACCTCCCCCGGTGCCTATGAGGGTGTAAAGGGTGGCGATGATAAAGAGGATGGGATACCCCAGGCTCACCACCGCCATGGCATGGCTGCCTATGAGATTGGCCACCAGCATGCCGTCCACAAACTCATTCACCGTCAGGGCCACAATGGCCAGCATGGCGGGGAAAAGATAGATGTGAAATTTTTTCAGCAGTATCCAATAGGAACGTCCCGGCAGCCAGTTATTTTTCGTCGTACTGTCTCCCATAACTTCACGCCCTGCCCATGACACAATCCGCCCGGTCTCCCGCAAGCAGCTCCAGCTGCAGACCTATGATGAGCATCAGCATCTCTGCCCCCTGGCGGCCATAGGTGATGCAGTCCAAAGTGCCGGGAGGGATGATCACCCTGCCGCCTTCCCTTACAAGGGCCATGGTGTCGAAGAGGAGCTTCAGCCTCTCGCTTTCCTTCAGCCCCACCAGAGTTTCCCTGTAGGCCAGTATCACATAGTCGAAGCCCTTGTGGGCATCAGACAAAGTATCCGGCGTCACCCACTGGGCCCCTTCCCGTTCCTGCAGCTTGTCCCCGGCTATAAGCACTGCTCCGTGGCAGTCGAACTTCTTCAGGACTGCTTCTATATCATCAGCTGCCCCAGGCCGGGTGACGGCCATTTTCCCGTCACTGAGGAGTAATTGGAAAAATTTCTTCTCCAGCCTGCGCAAGAGTTCCAGCTCGGACAGCACCACCTGAGGGTCATCATGCACCATGAAAATAGTGCCGCCACTGGTTTCCAGATCCCGGGTCTTGGGATAGTGGGCAGGGCCTGTCTCTTTGGCATTGACCTTGAAGACGCTCTTCAGCCGCCTCGTCACCTCCCACAGGGGGAAATCCACGGCCTCTATCTCCTGGGGCACGATGATGTTCTTGAACAGGCCCTTTCTCAGCATGCGGTAAGGACGCTCCCCCCCTGCCAGACGCTGAGGCTCCAGCATGGTCTCCAGGGCCACATCTGTCTCATGCTGCCCCTGCACCAGGTCCAGAAACTCAGCCGGATTGCCACCGCCCATGGGACGGCAATTCACTTCAATGAGTATGGGGCCTTTTTCATCAAGCATGTATTCCCCGTGAATCACGCCGTTTCGGAAATGCACCGCCTCTGCCACCTGCAGGGCATAGCTGGCCAGCTGGCTGGCGGCTTCATCCAGCACCTCGACGTTTTCGGTATAATCGTAGACATAGCCCCCCTCCGGGGTCTTTTCCTTGGTATAGACCCAGATGTCATTGATGCGGTGTACCCCTGCGGCGGAGAAGGTATTCACCACATACTCCCTTCCCACAATCCGCTCCTGTATCAAAGCTTCCTTGATGGGGTGGCCGAACATATCCAGCATGGTGAGGATTTTTTCCATGGCCTCAGCCGCTTCCTCACGGGAATCGCACAGGAACAGCCCCTGGCTGCTGGCGCTTTGCAGGGGCTTCACCACCGCCATGTCCAGTCCATACTCCTCACAGAAAGCCAGCGCTTCCTCCGGGGACTTGATCTTCCGTCCCCGGATATAGCGGAGCCCTGCCTCTTTCAGGGCCTCGTGCATGCCGTCCTTCCTGGTCATGGCAGGCAGGTGGACGGTGGGATTGGAGGGCAGCCCCAGGTCCTCTCCCAGGTGGTTGGCCAGCAGCACCCCGGATTCCGCTCCAGGCAGAACGGCCGCAGGCGCATAACTCCGCACCATGGCAAGGGTTTCCTCATAACTTTCCTTCGCCTGCAGCCACAGGGGCTTATGATACATAGCTGCCAGGATATCTGCCCTGGTTTTTTCAATTTCATCCTTGAAAAGAGCCAGTATCTCAGGCGGCACATCCTTCCACGCTTCCAGGACCACGGGATTATACCCCCGCCGCACGATGTCTTCCACAAAGTTATAGCCAGTGGAGCCAGGCTCCACGATGATGATATTCCGCATGTCTTACCTCCAGCCAGTTATGAGCGTATCTCTTTGTCCTTACTTCGACAACGATATCTTTTTTCCTTTTCCTGGCTGGCACTACAAAACTTCGTGCGAAACAATGTTTCGCATCCATAAAGGGACTAACTTCGTGTCGCTACGCCCTTACACGAAATCTAAGTTCATCTGCGCCCTGTCGGGCTTGATTCACTAAGATTTCATAGTAAAAAAGCCCCGGCAACATAAGCTGCCGGAGCTTCACAAAACTTATTTATTTGGCATGACGGGTAATCTCTGCCTCTACATAATCGATAGGTCCGGAAATAGGCACAGAAGGTTTCCTGATGGTGGTCCTCACCGATGCAAAATGAGCATACTTAGCCAAGATCCTGTCACCAATATGGGCAGCCAGGGCGAGGAGCATCTGGAAGCGCTTGTTCTCAGTGACATCCTTTACAATATCATAGATGGCTGCTGTATCCACACCATCGCTCAGGGCATCAGTCTCAGCCACCTTGTCATCCTTGGTCTCAACCTCTACATCAATGTAGAATTTCTGCCCCTGCTCACGCTCATACTCGTAAACACCATGGAAACCATAGAACATCATGTTGTGAATCCTGATCTTTGCCATTACGGTCACTCCTTATACAAGCAATTATTTGGGAAGCTGAGAATCCTGCTTAACTACCTGCATATTTCGCTACATTGGGCAAAAATCCTGCTTAGTTCGTAAAAAGTTTATCCCAAAAAGCATAGGCGGCCATAAGGCCAACCAATGCCAAAAGAAAGAGGTCTCCCATAAGCTTATTCCTTCCTCAGATTAAAAGAAAATAAGGAGAGGCTTACCACCTCTCCTAAAGTGCAATATCACATTACACGGCGTGCCCCAATGTAGCAGGAACCCCAATAGGAGCTGTACAAAGAGTCAATGGCAACGCCACGGCTGGAAGAGGCATTGATGAAGCTGCCATCCCCCAGATAGATGCCCACATGGGAAGCACCATAGTCATACGTAGAGAAGAATACCAGGTCACCTGCCACCAGTTCGTCGGTAGAAACAGGATAGCCGCATTCATACTGCTCGTCCGCCATGCGGGGCAGATAAATGCCTGCCTGGGCAAATACATAGCGCACATAGCCGGAGCAGTCAAAACCGCTGGGCGTCGTACCGCCAAAGACATAAGGTACGCCGATATACTGCATGGAGTCCGCCACTACACGGCGGGAAATATAGTTAGAACCACGGCTTACCTCAGGCATTGCCTTGCCCAAAAGTGCGGTATAAGTGGTAGGACCAACCAGTCCGTCAGCCTCCAGCCCCTGTGAAGCCTGGAATGCCTTGACGGCCTCGGCCGTCGCCGGCCCGAAATCACCATCCGCAGCAACATCATACCCTAAACTAGCCAACTGTCCCTGGATTTCTGCTACATCGCTGCCCTGATCTCCCACGCGGAATGCGGAAGCCGCTGCCACCATTGTAAACCAGCACATGAGGACAACCGATAAAGTCATAATGCGAAACGCCTTACTCAAAAAACCTCTCCCTTCCTCACACTACATTCATTTGTTTCAGACAATTTTCAGATTTGCCTCAAACATAGAAACAGGCTGCCTCAAAAGGAGCAGCCAGTCCATATTTCAAGCAAATATAAGTCAGCGTAAGCAATCAATAAGCCGAGTTCTGTGCCGCCGGATGGCGGTGATGATCATTTATCTAGGCAGGGGGATTGCTCCCTCGCTCAAGCGACTTAACCCGGAAGGTCCGCGGGCCGCATCAACCCTTCCCTATTCAGTCTTGCTCCGTGTGGGGTTTACCAAAGCCAGCCAGTCACCTGACTGCTGGTGCGCTCTTACCGCACCTTTCCACCCTTACCGGAATCCTCCGGCGGTCTAAATCTCTATGGCACTTTCCCTAAGGTCACCCTCGCTGGACGTTATCCAGCACACTGCCCTGTGGAGCCCGGACTTTCCTCATCTGTGCACAAGGCACAGCCGCGATCATCCTGACAACTTACACCAACGTGGACGATTATAACACATTTAGTATGTCATGTCAAATCAGGTACTAAATATGCTTATAACGTCGTTGTTCCAGTTTTGCCAAAGGCAAAACTACCTCTTAACGTTTCAACGAGGAAGGTATTCCTCGTTATAAACATTTTTATGCGCGCGCACACGCAGCAAAAATGCCCCCGCCGAAGCGGGAGCACTTGATATTGCTTGTTATTTCTTCGCAGTATTAAAAGTAGTTATACCCTTCTGGTACAGATCCACAGCTTCATCCCTCAGCTCAGGGTTATCAATGAGCTCTATCCTGTAGCACTCCCCATTGTCCCCGCGGAAGAAGGTCACTGCACTCTGGCTGTTGGCCTCAGCAGTGGTGTCCGGCTGGCCGTCCCCATCGGTATCGATTTCCAATACCTTGGCGGTGATGGCGTAAATGCCCTTGTTGTGGTCATTTACCGGTACCAGCTCGATAGCCTCATAGCCGTTGCTGCGCATGATGCTCTGCAAAAGCTTGCCTGCCTCCTCATCGCTGATCTTGTTGAGGTCTGGCACACTCTGATCTGCGAAGGCATCCTTCACAATCACCCAGGCGTTCTTGATATCATAGCCTTCATTGTCAAAAATCAGCACCTCTCCCTTCCTGTCCTCATAGAGAGCGCTGGCGGGAATCACCTGAGGCTTCTTGGGGCACTGGATGGTGTAGCCATACTCCTGGCTCTTATAAGTATAGGGAAGTTCTGCCGGAGCCTGCACATTCTTGGCAGACTTCTCTGACTGGGTTTCAACCTGGGGCTGCTTTGCCTTCTTGGCGGCATCTGCAGGCTGTACTGCGCCAAAAATCAGGCCGGCTGCCACCGAAGCTGCTACGAAGGTCTGGAAAGATTTCTTTAACATAATCTTCAACTCCTATTACATAGTATGCAATCACCAAATAAGAAAAAACTTATCTCTTGCGGGCAGGCTCCACATTCACCTTGAAGCCGTTCACCGTATTGCGGTGCATGGTGCTCAGCACCCTTTCTGCCACCTTTTCCGGCACCTCTACAAAAGAGAACTTCTCATAGATATTGATAACCCCGATGGTATCACCGGGAATGTCAGCTTCGCTGGCAATGGCTCTCACAATATCAGCCGGACGGATTTTCTGTGCCCTGCCGATATTGAAGAAGAAGCGCACCATGCCCGGAGCCCCGCCGGTATTCTCAAAGGACGCCTGTTCCTCTTCCCGGCTCCCCGCCTCACCTTCCAGGGAAAGCTGCAGGGCAGCAGCAGCCACATCTACCGGATCATAGCCCTCTTCCAGCACATCGGAGATAATGGTGTGGTAATCATCATAGCGGTCCTGCTTCAAGACCTTCAGCAGGCGCTCCGTCACCAGTTCCTTCTGCCGCTCCAACACATCTGAAGCCGTGGGAAGCTCCCTGCGCTGGATCTTGGTATGGGCCAGCTTCATGATCAGGCGCAGCTGGCGGTATTCCCTGGGGGAAATGAAGGTCATAGCCACCCCCTTGCGGCCTGCCCGGCCGGTGCGGCCGATGCGGTGCACATAGGACTCATGGTCCTGGGGAATATCGTAGTTGATGACATGGGTGATGTCGTCGATATCGATGCCCCTTGCAGCCACATCCGTAGCCACCAGGGTGTCGATGCGTCCGTCACGGAACTTCTTCATGACCCGGTCACGCTGCACCTGGGAAAGGTCACCGTGGAGGCCGCCGGCCAGATAACCACGAGCTTCCAGCGAAGCCGTCAGGTCATCCACTGCCCGCTTGGTGCGGCAGAAGATTATGAGCTTGCCCGTCTCCTCAATGTCCAGCACCCGGCACAGGCCCTCGAACTTCTCCCTGGTCTCATAGTAAACCTGATCAATCAGGGGCACCGTGAGATTTTCTTTGGTAATGCTCACCCGCTGGGGGTGATTCATGTACCGCTGGGAAAGCTTTTCAATGGGCGCGGGCATGGTGGCGGAGAAAAGCAGGGTCTGCCTTTCTTCGTTGGAAATGGCCCCAATGATTTCCTCGATATCTGAGATAAAGCCCATATCCAGCATTTCGTCTGCTTCGTCAAGGATCAGGGTACGGACACCGTCAAGGCTGATGGTGCCCCGGTGGAGATGATCGATCAGTCGGCCCGGCGTGCCCACAATCAGATGGACGCCGCGCTTCAGGCCGCGAATCTGGCGGTCAATGGACTGGCCTCCATAGATGGGCAGCGTGCGCACCCGCTTGTAGTGGCCAATCTTGTTGAGCTCCTCTGCCGTCTGGATAGCCAGCTCCCGGGTGGGAGTCAGCACCAGAGCCTGCACTTCATGGACGCCCTCCACGATCTTTTCCACCGTGGGGATACCGAAAGCAGCCGTCTTGCCAGTGCCCGTCTGAGCCTGCCCCACCACATCATGGCCTTCCAGCACCAGGGGTATAGTCCCTGCCTGGATGGGAGAGGGCTCCTCAAAGCCCATGTCGGCAATGGCGTGGAGCACCTTGCGGCTGAGTTCGATATCTCCGAATGACTTTAATTCCTGTTTCAAATAAATCCTCCTGAATAAGTTGACGATGTTAAGTATATCTTGCTTTTATCTAAAAAAGCTGAAAAACAAATTAGATTTCCATTAGAGTGTGTAGTAATCCACCAGCATGCGCAAGGCTGTGGAAACAGCCTGCAATTTCACTTCGTCCCGGTCACCGCTGAAATCATTCATACGCACCTGCTCCCCCTGGGGACCTGCCACGGCAATGTAAACCCGTCCCACAGGCTTTTCCTCCGTGCCGCCCCCCGGGCCCGCAATGCCCGTGATGCCCACGCCGATATCGGTGCCCATGAGCTTTGCCGCCCCCCGGGCCATTTCACGGGCTGTCTCCTCGGACACAGCCCCGTACTTCTCCAGGGTCTCATGCTTCACGCCCAGGAGCTTTTCCTTCACATCGTTAGCGTATGCCACCACTGCTCCCTGCATGTAGGCAGAGCTGCCCTCCACATCCGTCAGCAGGCTGGAAAGGAGGCCTCCTGTGCAGGACTCGGCACAGGAGATAGTAGCCTCCCGCTCAAGGAGAGCCTTACCCACAGCTGTGGACAAATCCCTCATGGTCTGCAGGCTCTTGATGACAAGATAGTAATCACTCATTGATTTTCTCCCCTACCACATCATAAGTGAATCCCTGGAGGACACGCACCTTGATGATGTCCCCGGGCTGGCTGTCAGTATCGCCTTCAATGTAGACCTGACCGTCTACATCCGGAGCCTCACGGTAAGAACGGCCAACGGCAATGATATTCTGTTCCTCATCGCGCCCCTCAACCAGGACCTCGATGACCTTGCCCTCCAGTTCCTGATTGATCTCCTCGGAAATCTTGCTCTGAAGGCTCATGAGGTCATGATATCTTTCCTGCATGACGTCTTCCGGCACCTGGTTGGGCATGTCGTAGGCAGGAGTCCCTTCCTCCCGGGAGTAGGTAAACACCCCTACCTTGTCAAAGCGCATCTCCTCCAGGAAATTGCGCAGAGACTGATACTGGGCATCGGTCTCTCCGGGGCAGCCCACAATGAAAGTGGAGCGGATGGTGACCCCTGGAATGCGCTCCCTTATCTTCTTCACCAGTGCCACAATCTGCGCCCTGGTGTCCGGGCGGCGCATGGACTTCAGCATGGCATCATGGGCATGCTGCAGGGGCATGTCGATGTACTTGCAGATTTTCGGCTCTTTGGCATAGAGGTCAATGAGCTCATCAGTGAAGAACTTGGGGTAGCAGTAAAGAGTACGCACCCACTGGAGCTTCTCCACCTTCACCAGCTCGCGCAAAAGCTCAGCCAGTGCCGGAGCGCCGTAGATGTCTTTGCCGTACAGGGTGCTGTCTTCGGCAATGAGGATGATTTCCTTCACCCCGTTCTCGCAAAGCTGCTCCACCTCTGCCTTGATATCCTCGATGCGGCGGCTGCGGAATCTGCCGCGGATAAGCGGAATGGCACAGAAGGCGCAGTGGTTGTCGCACCCTTCGGCAATCTTCACATAAGCCGTGTAGCTGGGAGTGGTGAGGATACGGGGATTCTTGGCATCATAGAGGAGCTTGTCCTCCCCGGCAATCACCAGGCGGCGCCCCTTCAGGGACTCCTCCACCGCCGTCATGATTTCCTTGCAAGCGCCGGTGCCGATGATGGCATCTGCCTCAGGCATGTCATCCAGCAGTTCCTGCCCATAGCGCTGGCCCAGGCAGCCTGCCACAATCAGGCTGCGGCAGCGGCCGCTTTCCTTGTACTCCGCCATATTGAGGATAGTGGTGATGGACTCCTCCTTGGCAGACTGGATAAAGGCACAAGTATTGACAATGAGAATATCTGCCTCCGAAGGATCTGCCGTAATCTCAATGCCGTGCTCCTTGAGGATGCCCAGCATCATCTCTGTATCTACCAGGTTCTTGGAACAGCCAAGACTGATGAAACCTGCTTTCACTTTCTGATAAACCTCCTAAAAACTATCGATAAAACTATCATGCAAATAAAAGGCCGCCCGCAAGCAGCCCTCTTGTCAATTGAACCGAACTTCCTTCACCCAACGGTCCAGCAAATCATGCCTCTGCTGGGCATTGAACTGGGGACGAACGCTGAACAGCAGGAGATTCTTTCCCGCAAAGGTCTTGTAAGCCATAGTGCCCGGATTGGTGGGCAGGAAATAGAAGCCCTGGCTCTGCAAGGCCAGCTGGGCCTCATCGGACAGCAGCCAGTCAGCAAAGGCCTTGGCAGCCTGCTCATCCTGAGCCGAAGTCTTGAAAGCAATGCCCGTGCCCGTCACCATGGCAGCCGTGCCATCGGCAGGATAGATGACTTTCAAGGGGTAGCCATCATGGATATAGCGCAAAGTCTCGCTCTCCACTGCCACCGCCACGTCAACCTCTCCCATACCTGCCTGACGTACAGGATTGGAAAGGTAATGGGCGTACTGCACCACCTTGGGATGAATCTGCCGCCAGATATCATAGGCTGCCGTATCGCCAAACTGGGCAATCATGCTAAGGAGAAGATTGGCTGAGGCATCTGCCGCCAGGAAATCCGTCACCCCCACCCGCACATTAGGCGCCGCAGCCAGAGCTTGCCAGGTATCAGGCACCTGCTGCCGGGCCTTCAGGTAATCCTGATTGACGCAGAAGACTATGGGGTCATACCAGACACCAATCCAGTATCCCTCCGTCTGGCGGAACTTTTCCGGCACCTGATCCCCGTGCTCCGACATGTAGGGCAAAAGGTAGCCCATAGCAGCCGCCCTGTAAAGGAGCTCGCTGTCCCCCAGCACCAAAGCAGCCTGTCCAGCCCCTTCTCCCTCTACCTGAGCCTTGAGCCTGTCCAGTATCTCCTCCCGGCCCAGAGGCACGAAGTTCACCCTGACGCCGCTGGCAGATTCATAGGCATTGGTCAGCACCACCGCCGTCTCCGTAGGCAGATTGGTATAGGCAGTGATTTCCCTAAGGGGCTTCTGCCCCCCATCATGGTCAGCCACCGCCAGATAGCCGGAGCCCAGCACCACCACTATCAAAAGCAGGAAGGCTGTCACCAGCAGTGATGTATAGCGTCTCATGCTAAACATACCTCTCAATAAAACGAACTCTTACATAACTAGTACATTTCATTGTACCATTGCCAGAAGCGACAGGCAAGGAAAAGTCTTGACACTCCCCATGGCTAAAGCCAGGGGATTCTTGGTTCGTTGAACACTGCGATCCGACCGTAGCCAGACTGACTTACACGTTCTCCCCAAGCGTGAATTCCCGTGTGTCCCACGGTACTGACTTTTGTTTAGGCGCTCTGCTTTTCTTCGAGTGCCCTACGCAATATGTTTATTGCGGCATTGGTATCTCGGTCATGGTGCGAGCTACATGCAGGACAAGTCCAATCCCTGATACCAAGATTTTTAGTTTCCGTGTTCTGATAGCCACATTCAGAACAGGTTTGACTAGACGGGTAGAATGTATCTACCTTCAGAACTTCAGAGCCATGCAATTCTGCCTTATACTCAAGCTGACGGAAGAACTCAGACCAGCTTACATCTGATATAGCACGAGCCAATTTATGGTTCTTCAGCATATTCTTGATTTGCAAGTGCTCTATGGCTATAGTTTTATTCTGCCTGACCAATGCAGTTGATGTCTTGTGCAGGAAGTCCCTGCGGATATTGGATATACGCTCATGTACTCTGGCAACACGGATTCTGGCTTTGCCGCGATTTGCAGACCTTGGCATTTTTCGAGAAAGCTTTCTTTGCTCTCGAACCAACTTTCTAGTCAAACACCGCAGGATTCTGGGATTGGCAACAGTATTTCCATTGCTGTCTGAATAGAACTCCTTCAAACCTACATCAATGCCTATTTCTCCGCCGTCATTGGTCTTGAGCAAACTTCCCCTGTCCAATTCTACGCACAAAGACACAAAATATTTGCCAGAAGCAGCACGGCTGATCGTAGCATTGAGGATTCGCCCGTCAAATTCACGGCTCTGCTTGATTTTCACAGCTCCGATTTTTGGCAGTTTAATTCGATTCCTTATGATACGGATACCGTTTCCCTGATTCCTGGTGCGGTAGGATTGGCTATGGTTATGCTTAGACTTGAAGCGTGGGTATCTTGATTGGTGCTTGAAGAAATTCTGGTATGCTATATCGAGATTCTTCAAGGACTCCTGCAATGCCATGCTGTCCACCTCTTTCAGCCAGCCATACTCCTCATACTTTTTCAAGTTCGTCAGCATAGCACTGGTCTGAATGTAGGTTACGGAATTGTGGTTTGCAGTCCATTCATCCCTGCGAATAGCGAGGAAATGGTTGAACACGAATCTGCAACAGCCTAAGGTACGGTTAATCAGTTCCTGCTGTGCATGGTCTGGATATATCCTGAACTTGAAACCCATTGTGTACGTGTCCATTTTCTCACTTCCTTTGCGAAGTTTTCTGATTCTCGATATACTGCTTCACTATGTTTAGCGGAGCACCGCCAACAGTAGAGCAGAAATAGCTGTTTGTCCACAAGCTTGGTAACTTAGTAGTAAGCCATGGAAATTCCTGCCTCAAGATACGAGAGGTCTTCCCTTTTATAGTTTTTACGGCTTTGTGTATGCCGAATTGAGGGTGAACCTCCAGCAGAAGGTGTACGTGGTCTGGCATGATTTCCATTTCGATTACATCGACCTGGATTTCTTCGCAGATTGACTTGACCAGCTCCTTCAGTCTGGTGTCAACGCCATTGACAAAGACTTTTCGGCGGTATTTGGGGCAGAACACAATATGGTATTTGCATGAATATACTACATTGTGACTCGAGTGGTATTTGATTTCTCCCATATTCATATTATACCACCCTAAGGAAACTAATACGACACTATCTAGGTTGTCTGGCTTCAATTGCTTACGCAAATTCGCCAGACACGCCTTATATCCCCATAGCTGAAGCTAGGGGTTTTACGACGGTTTGGATAAATCATCGGCTCGCACGGCCCAGCGCAATTTAGTAGAATGGGCCCGGGGATTGGCTCTGCATTCTTCCCTGCCAGGCCGTACCACCTCATCTGCCACCTCGCTGTACAGGCCCTGCTGCCTGAAGGCCTTGAAAGCTTTCTTCACAATGCGGTCTTCTCCGGAATGGAAAGTAAGGATAGCCACCCTTCCTCCCGGAGCCAGGGCATAGGGCAGTTTCTCCATGAATTCATAGAGCACCTCATACTCATGGTTGATATCTATGCGCAGAGCCTGGAATACGCGTGTGGCGCTTTTCTTCACCATTTCCCGGCGGGCAGCTTCCTGCTTCTTGCTGCTGTAGCCTGTGCGCTCGAACACCTCTTTAGGCAGGTCAATCTTTGCCAAAGCCATTGCTACTTCATCGTAGAGTTCTTTCGTTGTCCGGGGGCATTTTCCCTTTTTCCTGCTGTTTATGATCTGACGGGCAATTTCCTCAGCATAGGGTTCATCAGCATTCTCATAGAGCATGCCCACCAGTTCCTCCCTGCCCACTTCAGCCAGCCGCTGGGCAGCGGTAAGCCCTGCCTCAGGATTCAACCGCAGGTCCAACGGCCCGTCGGCCTTATAGCTGAAGCCACGTTCCGGATTGTCTATCTGCATGGAGGACACGCCAAGGTCTGCCAGAATGAAATCAAAAGCCCCTGCTTCTTCTGCCAATTCATCAATCTGGCAGAAGTTCATATTCCGAAGCTCCCAAAGCTCAGGTCCAAAGCCCGCCTCGCGAAGGCGCCTCTCAGTCTTGGCCGACTCAAAGGGGTCAATATCCCCACTGATAAGATGTCCCTGCCCCTGCAAGGCCTCCAGCATAGCCCTGGTATGGCCGCCATAGCCCAAGGTTGCATCAAAGCCCTTCTCCCCGGGCTTGATGGCCAGCACCTCCAGTATCTCCTTCACCATGATGGGAATATGCATCCCTGCAGGAGTATTGCCCTTGGCTATCACATGCTCTATCTCCTCGCCGTACTTCTCCGGCTGCAGTTCCTTGTACTTCTCCTCGAAGCGACGGGGATACTTGCCGCTGTAGTGAGGACGGCGCTTATGGGTCTCGGACATTTGCTTACCTCCAGATTCTTTCTTATGTATTGGTAGATATTACTACATGATGCAGGAAAATACAAGGACACCTTGCAATATAAAAGGCAGGCCATAGCCCGCCCCGCATAAAACTCATCTATATCCAAAAAATCATCTCTTCGCCAATCCTCATAGCCTTCAATTCGCTGCGTATCTCGAGCATTCTGTCCCGATTCTTGACAGCAATCACCACCTGCTCAAAGCCGCCCTCCTTTAGCCGCTCTACTGGTTCTACCGGCAAGCTTTCATCTTGCAGCTTCTCAGCCTGCTTATCAATCCAGCAGACTACTTCTTTGCCCCGCACCTGCAACAACTCATATAAGTCACGCCCCATACGGCCTGCCCCATACAGGGCAACCTTGTCTGCCAGCACTCCCACCGGGTATCTGTTGGCCAAGCCAAAGGGCAGGAATTCCTCATCAGGCAGTCCGGACAGAGTATCCAGGGAAACATCCTCCCCCTGCAAGCGACGCAGCCGCAGCCCCCCTACTGCCAGCTGCAGGGAGACATCTTCTTCATGCTTGGCCATGAGTTCACTTTCCCTGCGGGTAAGGGCCGCTCCGTTGTAAAAGACAGTCTTGATGCCCAGATCCCTGGCCTTGCCTATATCCGAACCTTTATTGTCCCCCGTGTGCACCCAATGGAAGATATCCAGATGCTCCCGCTGCCTGACCAACTTATAGCCGTTGCCGCTCCACTTGCCCTTCCGCATATCTGCTGAGGAATAAATAGGAATGTCACGGAATACTTCATCCACCGTCACCAGCAGGGAGCGGATTTCCTTTTCTCCCAGGTACATGTCTGAAATCAGGATCACCCTGTGACCGCTTGCCAGCAGTTTCTTCAGTTGCCCCATGTTCTCTTCAATGCCCACGAGATTACGTTCTTCAAGCTCAAGCTCCAGCCTCATCAACCCCTGCAGCAGCTCCTCGCTCAGCCCCTCTGCCTCTCCCAGGCATTTATAGATTTCCTCAAAGGTTATATCCTCCCGGCTGTCCTTCTGCCAGCGCTCCCGCGCCACCCGCTCATAATACCAGCGCATGTCATAGAAGCCCTTCCGTACCCGCCGGGACAGCCCCGGCAACAGAGTCGCATCTGCCAAATCTTCCTGCATAAGAGCAAAGATGCCCCTAGGGGTAGCAACTTTCCGCGTAACCAAGGTATCAAACACATCAAAGGACATCACATCATCTTCGTGGTAGAGAATCCTTTTTTTCAGTTCCTCCCGTATGCGGGTAGAGCTGGTGCTTTCCGTATAGGGAAAGAACTCCACCTCCGAGCCACGCTCATGAAGAGCGGATATCAAAGGCCCCCAGTTCCCATGGTCATCCCCGCAGAAATGGCAGTCAAAAGGATGCTCCTCCCAGATTTTCACCTTATCATCATGACCCACATCCACACGGATGACTTCATCTACATATTTGCAGGCGCCTACCAAAGCCGCCCGCTCTTCATAGGGCACATATGGCTTTGCCCCCTTGTAGACTTCGTTCAGCTCATCAGACACCACCCCTGCTATGAGATAGTCACAACGCTCCTTGGCCCGCTTGAAAAGATTCAAATGCCCCACATGAAAAAGGTCAAAGGTACCCTGCACATAACCTCGCCCGTACTTCTTCAACACCCCTCACCTCTCCTGCTCATCTTCCAAAATCCATTCTTTTTCCTGAACATAAATTTTGTAGTCCGTCAGCCCCATGCTCTCCAGCTGCTTGCCTATAGCCTTATAGTGTATGCTGCAGATAATGAGGTACAATTGGCTTCGCGGCATATCCAAAAGCTTTTCCGGCTCGACGATCTCCACCCCGTGCCTGGTGGTGCCCCATTTCTTTGCGTCGTTGTCTACGATGAAAGCAGGCGGGTAGGCTCTCCCCCACTTTTTCATATAGTCTTCGAACATGAAGCCGCCTCCGAAGAGCACCACAGTCTTGCCCTCTGCCCCCTCGAAGAGCTTCCAGAGCATATCCCGATAGCGGGTATAGGGCACATCGGGATTAAAGATGCCCAGATGGTGTGGCTTGCGCTTGGACATGGGAGGAAATTTCATGTAATCCCTGCCTGCAGTCAGCTGCAGGCATTTTTTGTACTCCTTAGGAGCCTTTACCCTCAGGGAGCCGAAGGTGAGATCAACCCCATCTCCGAAAAAATCCCGCTCATAGATTCCCGGCATGCCACCACTGGTAAAGATAGCAAAATACTTTGAGCTTTCATCAATATCCCTTAGGAAAGCCTCCTTGAGCTTTCTCCGAAGGAAGCTATGTGGCAAGAGACAAGCTAAGCCCTTATGCAATTGACGCACTAAAGGCGGCATATACCTGCGCGGCTCTCCATAAATCTTGGCATAAAGCAGATTTTGCCAGAAATGTATGCATCTGGCTTTTTTCTTCACCTGCTTTTTATCCGAGGAGCAGAAGTCCAGGGGCATGATATCCATCCAGATGCCCAGATGGCAGTCATGGCCAAAGTCCTCCCGCCCTATGCCAGTGGTAGCATCATTTCTGAGACGGGCAAATCCGCCGAAAAAGGTATCCGAATCATTGTCCATGGTCTGCAAGAAATACGGCGCGGGGAATTTCTCCCCCAAGGCCAGCAGACGATCATAATCCTCCCTGGGCATAACCACATCCGTATCATCATCCCAGGGGATAAAGCCCCGATGCCGTACCGCCCCCAGGAGGGTGCCGAAGAATACATAGTAGCGCAAGCCATGCTCCCGGCAGAACTCGGTAAAGGCTCCCAAAAGCCCATACTGCACCTGCCAGATTTTCCGCATCTTCTCCGACACCACATACTCCGGGCTGTACTCCTCGTCAATGCCCAGGAGCAGGCTGTTTAGGCGCATTTGTTTCTTGTCCACTTGCAGCCACTTATAGAAGTGACGGTAGAGCTTATGCTGCCGCACCTCCGGCAGGAAGCGTCCATTTTCCTCCTCCACAAAGACCTGCCACATTTTCTCCGTGATGCCAAATCGTTCCATAAGAGATTTACGAGGCACCCTCTTCTCCAGTTCCGGGGTAAAAACGTAAGCATAGTGGATAGCACGGAAGAGCACATACTTGGCGGGGTAGTCCTCCCGCACATACTCCTGATCGAAAAAGAGGATTTCTCCCCGGTCAAAAAAGGCGTTAAGGGGGATAAGCTCCAGATAGGCCTTCCTAAGAATCGGTTCCCAGGGCTCATCAGAGCAGGAACCGGCACCCGGGAGAGCATTATCCGCCTTTGCCAGATGCTCGGAAGACTGTAATATATATTCCCACAGCTTATCAAAAACAGCTATGAATTCCTCTTGCGGTGCGTCCTTCAAATAGGCAGACAGCATAGAAGCTTCTACCCGCTTCATCTGCACGGCTCCCCCCTGCCACCAGCAAGCCAAAATAGGCAGGCCCCGGCTGCGCAGTTCCGCTGACTGTGCCGCCAGCATCTGACCATAGGCCTGTCCCTCAGGGAACAGGGGCCGCTTCACCGCCCGGCCGTCACTATAGAGCACTATAGCCAGAGCCTTTTCCCTGCCCCTGTCACTGGAAAGAGCGGCGTAAACAGCCCTGGAAAGGAACTCCGGCTCCCTGGCAATCTCAAGCAGGAAGGAATTGGCAAAGAAGGGGAACGCTCCCCCCTTGATGACCTGGCTATAAAGCCCTGCCTCATCGGCCAACAGGGTCTTATTCTGCGGATGGTATAAAAGCAGCCGCTCATTGAGATTGTCCTCAGGCAGATATTCGTCCGTATAGACAAGCTGCGGCAGGCGCCAGTCTGGCAGGGGATAATAGCATTTCACCGCCCCTGCTCCCCCCTGTCGAACGGTTGCCAAGAGTTCCTGCCGTGAAAAAAGTCTCCACCCCTCCCGCACCTGCGGGCTATTTATCCCTGCAAAGGGACGCCCCGTATGCCTTTCCGGCTCCCCGCAGAAATACCTGAGCCCCAGCCTGTTGTCTATCGCCAGCAAGAGCCTGCCCCCAGGCTGCAAAAGCCCCAGCAGGCACTTCACCATCCCCACCGGACCGAAAAGTCCCCCAAAGGAAAAGTCCTCTGAAACCTCTTCCAGTCCTCCTGCCAGCACGATGTAATCAAACTTCTCCTGCAAAGACTGCACATACTCACGCCAGTCCTCCTGCACCACTGTGAGCCTGTCACTCTCCCCGCAGCGCAGGCGCAGTCCCTCAGCCCTCAGTGCATCTTCCTCCACCGCAGCCACATGACCGCACCTGCGGCAGAAAAGCTCCGTCAGCCTGCCAAAACCAGCCCCTAGTTCCAGCAGGCGCCCCTCCGGCGAAAAATCATACCAGCCCAAAAGCCCCTGACCATAATCAGACAGTTCTTCAAAGATGCCAAAGCGGGAATCCTGCTCCAGGACAGATGCATAGCCGCGTCCCTGCCCTGATTTTATGTAGTTCAGTATATCCTTGTCCAACTCGTGCATAATCTGTACCTCTTGCTTTGATAAGTTTAGCTTCAACTACCCAATACGGCATAGCCTTCTTTGGAAAAAAATGCCGTATCTTAGCAAAAGCTTAATGCCTCAGCAGTCTTAGTACTGGTACGATGGAGGCTTGCTTCTCACCCAACAGCACTTTACAACTTTTAACAAAATAAAGATCGCGTAACGAATCCTTACAGACTTTCAGAGTATACTGCAGTTCCCAAGGGACCAATGTTCCACCTATGACCTTATCACGCTTATCCACTTTTTGTCCTCCTATATTGGCAACGGTTGTTTATAATTGAGGATTCATGGCCAAGGGGGTTCCATCCAAAGGATTTTGTTATCAGGCACTCGCATGCACTGCAAACGCTGTCTGATTTCCTCTGCCATATTTTTCTTTAAGACTGCAATAACAATGGCCTCAAATGATGTATCATATTCCAATATCGACTCAACTGGAGATACAGGCATATTCTCTAATATAAATTTCTCTGCATTTTCATCCACCCAGTCAATTACCTCATGCCAGCCATCATCCTGCAGTTTCTTATACAGACACCGTCCAAACTTTCCTGCACCATACAAAGCAACCTTTTGCGGCAATAGACCAATTGGATACCGATTAGCCAGACCATAAGGAAGTGTTTGTGCATCAGGATGAAGTATATCCTCCACAGTGTATGCACGTCTCTTTTCTTCACTATATGCTGCCATTGCCAGCAGGCTGCGGTTCTCCTTAATTCCCCGTCGAGGTTTATTGGCCCAATCATAGATAGTCGCATACCTATCCCAATTCCTCACGTCTCGTAAAAATTCCTCGCAATCCTGTTTCTGCAGCAAAAGCCAAAGCTTCTCCAGATGGAAATGATTGATTACTTTTGACTGTGCCACATATTGCTCCGCTTCCGGATAGAATAGATAAAAATTATAGATAGAACGATAGAGCATATATATGGCAGGGCAATTGTGGAAGCAATATTCCTGATCGAAAAAGACAAACTTCCCTTCATTATAGAAGCAATTCAATGCATTCATCTCCACATAGGCTCTTTCAAGGACTGGCCCCCAATCCTCTGTTGGAGCTAAGGATAGCCATATATTTTTTCCTGAAGATACATGTGCAGATGACTTTTGGATAATTTCCCAGAAATGCCCCCACAGTCTCATGTATTCGGCGGAATCTTTCCTTATGCTTATCCATAACTGTTCCATCAAAGTGGGAGCTTTCATAAACTGCATCCAAAGGGTGTCATCAATATAACGCATGTTGACAAAATCTACGCCATGCGTTATCAAATCATTTGCTGCCTCCATCAGCCTCTGAAGATGCCTTCTGCCTTCCTTAAACATACAAGCTTTCTTTACTCTGCCATCACTATAAATGACCGTAGACAGGGAGCGTTCTTTACCACGATCTGATGTGAATGTTGCAAAAATGGCCTTGGAAAGACTCTCTCTCCGTCTGCTACACTCTACTAGGAAAGCATTTGCCGCGAATCTAAAACCATCGTTCGCTACTGCATCCCGCAAAATTTGATATTCATCTGCTATCAATGTGGCAGAACACTGTTGCAATCTAATCAAGCGCTCATCAAGCTCTCTGCCCGGCAATTTGGTATCACTGTAAAGGAGCTGTGGCATCTGCCAATCAGGGACCGGATAATAAACGGAGTAAAACTGGATACCGCACTTTTCCATATATTCCGCTATTTCTGCTCTTGTGTACGCTCCATATCCACGTTCTAGTACCTCAAAGGGCAGCTGCCCATCTCTTGCTTCACCGGCAATTCGTCTGGCACCATAGCGATTATCGAGCGCAAGAAGGATTACCCCATCCTCTTTTAACGCTTCCAATAGAGATGGCAGTTGTTCCATCAGCCTCCATTGTTCTCCTGTGACCAATATGTAATCAAATAATTTTTCTTTACTATTTCTAAGAGCTTGTTCTATCGTAACAGCCTGGACAAGGTTGCCATGACACCGCCATGGCAGAATTTCTTTTGCAATAGCCTGACCTTTAGAAATCAGTAGTATATCTGCCTCTTCCCTAAAATCATACCAACCAAAAGTTCCTGCCCCCAATTCATCGTGACCAAGATTCATATTAATTCCGCCCTCTAGCTTAAATAGTCACTTTCCGTAAAGAAATCATAAATTTTTCTCTCTTCAATCCCCAAAGCGAGCAGTTCGCGCCTTGCTTCCTCTGCCCAATTGCGCTTCACAATGGCCAGGAACAGCACGTCAAAGTCCGTGCCCTTAAGTGACAGTGCATTGCCTGTAACAGGCAGTCCCTGAGCCTTTTTTTCCGCAAAATTCTTATCCACCCATCCGACAACTTCCACCCCAGACTGTTTTTTTATGTATTCATACAGCCTTGTTCCATATATTCCGGCCCCGTAGATCACAAATCGCGACCCCAAAAAACGAAGTGGGAAATCCTGCAAAAGTCCGACTCTCTTTCGCTCGGGCACCAAATCACGTTTCCATATGGACTTGAAACGATTGGTAACAGCATATGCACAACGTCGATAGAACGCTATCCTTCTCTGCTCGGGCAATGCACATCTGGCAATAGAAAGCTCAAGATCGGCTCCCTTATAATACTCTTCCCAGACATCCAGTCGATGCAGCAGGAAAATGTTTCTTATATCCTCCCTTGATAATAGGGGTGCGAACACACTGACGGTATCCTTTCTGCCAAAATGATTATAAGGCATATCAACGATATACCGAATTACATCTTCCTGCACATAGTTCGAAATTTCTTCTATATATCTGACAATCGCCGCCAATTTTACCGTATCCTTCACATTTGCATATTCAGCATACAAGCGGCAAAAAGCAAGGCAGCCCTCTATATATTCTTGATAGCCGTAATCTGACAAAATGCAACCTGCATCATCCAGAAGTACCGGCTCCCAGACACCAGCCCTGCATTCGTACTTTTGTGCAGAGCCATGCAAGGCACGCGTCAAAGGTTCAAGAATCATGCTATTTTTGAGTGGCCCAGGCAGGAAGACCATATATTGACATAGAGGATTATCCGGCCACATACGGTAAATGTTGAAATAAAAGGATTTTATAGGATGTTCGTAAAAAAACATCATGCAGGCTGACAAGCACTGCTGTGTAAAGCCGGTACCATTTATTTCCACAAAGGCAAACGCATCGTCACTTGTATCAATTTCCTGCTTAAGATACGCTATTACGCTTTCTCTTTGGCTGCGATACTTTTCTCTGAGCATAGAACGGAAATTATCATCCCGGCAAAGTTTTCTTGCCACAGCAATGCGTCCGGCCGTAGTGAACTTTTCATCCACATCCAGCCCTGAAAAATACTTTTGAAAAACTTCGGCGCTAATTCCCAAGGCACCAGCTAAAGCACGCAGATTATTTGCATTAGAGTATAAAATCACTAAACGCAAAGATTCTTCCGTGCCATCAAAAGAAGGCATTCTCCACGCTTTTCTAGAGCCATAAATATAATATATTTTAAGTGGCAAACTCCACGCTTTGATTAGGATATCTGCCATCTGCTTCAATATATATCCGTCACGGGCAATGAAATACAGCCTCTTGATGCCCTTGCGTAGGGAAGTTTGAAGCAGCCATTGCACATAAACTGTTAAGAGCGTTCCTCCTAAAGAATTACCAGCAGCTTCTGCTATCGATAGATTATTCTTTCGTTCTATTAAGCTTTTTGTGATACCAGTGCAGCATTGCAGTGTGGCATCAAAGGGAAATTTAGCCAGCAAATCCTGTTCCAATCGTGGCAATTGTCTAAGATCAAATTTCTCAAATTGCATGCCGGCTTGCTTCAACCATACCTCACAGGGATACGCTACTGTTGATTTATGTCTCCAGCCTTCAAAATCCTTCCATCTGTGCTCGTCTCTGAGCAAAGCAAACAAGCTTCCGCTTGAGGAACGCTTCTTGTAATCCACAGACAAGCAAAGCCTTATTTCCCCAAATATGGGATCTAATTCTTGTAGCCATGGACGCAGGACTTCCTCCCCCAAAATAGAGTCTGCTACTATAATCACAGGCGTATCAGACTGCAAATCCTCCTGCAAATGCCCTATCCCTACATCCACAAGGCGCAATTGCTCTTTCCAAAGAGCAATTTCCATATTGAGTATACCCTGCATTTGTTTCTCAGAAATAAATCCGTTCAGTAGGATTGCCTGATAAATTTGTTCTAAAGAAATTTCCTGCACACCGGCTTTAACGTAAGTGTTAAGTGCTAAATTTACAGCTTGTTTCCGATATATGCAAAATTGCTCCACAAAATGTGGAGCTAACCTCAGAGTTTGATTTTCTTCCAGCCTACTCTGCAAAATGCGGATAACTCCGTCAAAGCTGCCTGTTTTCCAGTCAATTAGCGTCCCGAACAAATCATAGCTTATGAGCTTGTCCCCAGCCATCCTTGCAATCACTCCCTTCAATGCTTTGTCAAGCCTTGGCTATGATGCGCGACATGGACAAAATAAAATCCTGTCCATCCCACACTGGCCCCATCTCTGCTGTACGCCCTACCGGCACAATCCTGTCAACGCCATAAAGCCCATGCTGGCATACAAACTCTTGTAGTTTTCCAAGTTCAAGACCATAATAAGAGATAGTCTGGCAATGTTCATCAGTCAGCGTCACCAAAGGATCAAGTGTTTCTGCAACATACTCGTGGAAAAGACCGCCAGCAGCTCGTAAATCCAATAACTGCTTAGTCAGCTCGGGGATTTCTATGCGCACGATACGGTTATCTGTCATAGGTTCATGCATAGAGCCGGGCACCTCCACACCGGTGCGGCAAACAGAAATCAGCTTGTCTACCGCCACAACAGGTTCTACCGGATAGCGCTCCCTGATATTCGCCCAAACCGCTTGCCAAAAGAGTGACTGAGCCTTTGTGACAATTTCCCGTTTCCCAAACCAATAAATCAGTCTGGGGCTGGAGCAGGCGTTCTGGTCATAGAGATAGGTGTCGTTATAAAAGTCTTGCGCCAGCTGGGGCAAATCGGCCTTCAACACCGCCGCCGCATCCAGCACTGCCAGGGAATAGCGGTCAGCAAAGGTCAGCTCCAGCGCCCTTGGTGGCAGCGGCGCACGGCGCACGGCTTGGATGGTCTGATCCCCGCCCCAGATAATACGCAGGTTGCAGCCCGCAGAGAGTGCCTCCGTCACATCCTGCCGTTCCCTTGGATAAGAAACCACCGTGACATAGGGACGCAGGGACGCATAGGCTTCCTGCATGAGGACACGGTTCATGGCCTCGGTCACCAGCCTGGTCTGCACGAAATCCTTGGAGGAGGCCTTGACAATGCAGGAGTTTCCGGCCAAAAGGCCCATCACCAGAGTATAGGCAAAGTTGATGGGTACATTGCTTGGTGCTATATGAAAGGACACGCCCCGGCCCAAGCGTTTTCCTTGGTTTTTATATTGCTCGGACAAACGCTTGATATTTCCCCTGCGGCAGAAGAAGGCGAAGGTTGTCACATCGGAATAAGCACGCACAGCCTTGTCATGCAAAAGCAGCCTTGATGTCTCTTCCAAAAAGGAACAGATCTGTTCGTCGAAAATTGGTCGCACAGGCGGGCGGTCTCCCTCTAGGCTACCGCAGTATAGCTTAATGTCTTTCAAGTTTATCTGCATAAGTATCGCTGCACCCCCTCAGTTCTGCCTGCTTGACACGTCCCAAAATCTGGAAGTACCTGCCCTTGCGCCCGCAGGGGCAGTCATCCTCGCCTAAAATAACACCCTCATCCTCGGTTAATATGGCATGACCTGGATAAGAACCAGGCAGCACCGAAACCAGCTCTATAAGCCCCCGCTCCCCCTGCGGCTGCAGAGACCAATCTAGGGGATTGCGTATCAGCACCTCGCTGAAATTGCTGGCATGCATATGCCCGTGCTCGCAAGTCACGTAGACACTGCCCAGCTGCTCAGCCATGCCGTAATAGTTGTGAACAGAGCTGATGCGACAGCGCTCCTTCATTGAACGCTGATAGGTCGCATCATCAACGGCCAGCTCCTTGAGCTTCTTCCAGCCACCGATGTGGAAGAGCTTTGCATTGTCCTCGAAATCAAGACTCACGCCCTGCCGCTGCAGTTCCATATAAAAATACTGCCATATCATAAAGGTGTAGCCAAAGAGCAGCTTCGGCTCTCCCCTGTGCTTTTCAAGAAAAGTTTGCACCGCCTGCAAGTCCAGCTGCATATCACCATCCAGAGCATAGGTGACATCCCTGCCAAAGATGGAAAAGCCCAAAATGCCTGCCCCCCGTGCTCCGAAAGATTTGCGGTCACGCAGGGTAGCCTTGGAATCAAGAATCAGCAGCGGCACCCGCTTCTCCCCGATATAGGAGGCAATAATATGGTGCAGCACCTTTTTCTGATTTTTAGATGTCTCTGCGTCCAGCGCGATACGGCTGACCTGCTGGCCGCTGGTGCCTGAGCTGGTCATGGTAGTAACGATGTTCTCTTTGGGCACACTATGCAAATAATATTCCTTGAAGAGACGCACAGGCAGGAACGGAATGTCAGCCAGGCCCTGCGCACTGGCACTTGCATAGCCCAGCGTGTCCAGGATGCGTCCATATTCCAAGCAGCCCTGCCTGTGCTTTTCCGTCAGTTCCCGCAGCATCTCCGTCAGCACAGACTCTTTTTCTGCCTGAGACAAGGCGTAGGGTGGCATCCCCAGCAGTTGCTCCATATCCATAAAATCAGTTCTCCCTGCAGTCCTTAACATATAAATCCCGTGGATGATAAAAATTGGCTTCCAAACGGGCATAGAGATTCATCACATCCGTATTGGCCGCTGAAATACGTCCCGTCAGCAGGCGTTTGCTCGCCTCAACGGAAAAATCCGCACAAGCCCGGTAAAGCTCCACTGCCGCCCCGGTCTTCTGGTACTCCGGCAGGACACCGGCCAGATAGACCTCATAGGCAGAATCATCCTCCCGCAGGAAGGCGCAGCCTGCCAACTGACCCTGATAACGGCACTGCAGCAAGGGCATGCCCTCCGCCTGTGCCACTCCGATATAGTAGTCTATTAGGCGGTTCGCCAAATTCTGCTCATAGCCCCGCCCCAAATGCATGCGCCTGTCCCGGGTGAATGCTGTATGATAGACCTGCTGCAATTCCTCAACCTCAGCTGCGCCCACGCCCGTCTCGAAACGCATGCGCTTTGGCTTCTCGGGCAGCTTGTGCAGCAAGATGCGGCAATCAAGGAAACGCTCCAGGAAGTAAAACCCCTGCTCCTCCAGCCAAAACTTCTCCTCCGTCTGTCCGGGCTCCAGCCAGCACTCAAGAAAATCTGCCTGGCAGGACAGCAGCTCTTCGCGCTGCTCCGGCAAGGACTCCCAGACAGCGCAGACCACACCCTTGCAATCTCTTACCATATCTGCTGCCTCTCTTTACATAACACACAATATCATTTCATATATCCTCAAGCTGGCCGGTGACCATCAAAGATGGTGGTGGGGGGAACAGTTGGTGCTAGTGAATATACCTCATCAACTCCTGATACAATGTCTTACCCGCATCATTATGGGGAATTTCTGCCAGCGCCACCGTACGGAACGCCGAAGGATGCAATCCGGTCTCTTTGGCAAGATATGTCTTATACTCCGGCAGCCGCATCTCATCCGTGCCGAAAATATACAACTTATCATCTATGCCACCGCAGGCCACATCCGCCGTCTTGAATTGCGCTTTCAGCAAACGCTCTGCATCATCCAGATTTACCCGATTGCCAAAAACCTTGAGAAAGCGCTTCTTGCGACCCACAATCGTATAGAAGCCCTCCCTGTCCCGTTTGGCCATATCTCCTGTCAGATAGCGCCCCCGGCGCTCGTCCCCCTTCTGCAAGTCGGCGGCGCACTCGGCATAGCCCCAGGTCACATTCTCACCGTAATAGACAAGCTCCCCTACTGTGTCCGTCTCCTGCACCGGGGAACCATCCTCATTCCATAGCTCGAAACGTCCGCCGGGGATGGCAATCCCCATGCAGCCCACCTTCTCCAGGCTCTGCTCAAAAGGCAGATACCCCATGCGGGCAGTAGCCTCGCAGGCACCGTACATGACCACGAACTTCCTGCCTTTGTCCTTTGCCCAGCGGGCAAATTCCTCATGCAGCTTAGGCAGGATTTTGCCGCCGGCCTGAGTCAGTGTGCGCAAAGCAGGCAAATCCATGCGCGTGAAACGCAGTCGTTTCAACATTTCATAGGTATATGGCACCCCGGCCAAGGATGTTGCTCCCTGCTCGCGCATAAACTGCCAGAACTCCTTCTGCATCAGGGAACTGCGCGTCAGGAGCACGGAGGCGCCCACTGCCAGATGGGTATTGATGATACTAAGGCCATAGGTATACTGCATAGGCAGCGAAGTAACTGCCCGTTCAACCTCGTCTATATGCAAATACTCAACTATCGAGTCAGTATTGGCACGGATATTTCCATATGTTTGCCGCACGAACTTCGGGCTGCCGGTGGAGCCGGAGGTGGTCAGCAGTAAGGCCAGATTCGGGTGCAATACAGTCTCACTGCCATAGGGTAGGCATAGCAACTCATAGCCCCAGGCTGTGTGAACTGGCTTAGCCCCACAGACTGGGCAACCATGCCCCTGAGCCTGCCAGATAAAGGCCGGATGGTAAGCTTCTATCAGCTCTTGCAATCTGTCCTCAGGCAGGTCATGGCGCAGCATCACTGGTACAATTCGTCCATTAAGGGCACCAACGTAGCCAATCAAACTGCCAAGCACGTTGTCACTGAGGATAAAAATCAGACACCTGCCCCCCACAGCTTCCGCAAACTCAACAGAAGCTGTGGCTAACTGGCCATAGGTCAAAACATGACCACAATCATCCCGAAGGGCAATATTATCTGCATATTTTTGCAAGTCCCACATGGGATGCATCTCAGAACTGCACATCATATTTGCCGGACAAGATTTCCTTGCCCTTTTCATAGGAACTGAGGTCGATGATGTCTTCCGTCTCCATCATAATATCAAAAGCTTCCTCGATTTCTGCGATCAGGCTCATATGTCCTACGGAATCCCATTCCTCAATCTCGTTAAACTTTAAAGCCGGTACGCCACTTTCCTCAACGCCAAAAGCATTGACAAAAGATTGTACATATTTTT
The DNA here is from genome assembly GCF_900108415.1 of Selenomonas sp. KH1T6. Lineage (NCBI taxonomy): Bacteria > Bacillati > Bacillota > Negativicutes > Selenomonadales > Selenomonadaceae > Selenomonas > Selenomonas sp. KH1T6. Next base: position 58,130 of record NZ_FNWN01000008.1, on the reverse strand, counting down.
CCTCGTTAGACATATTACCTCACTCACCTTCCGGAACAGCGTAAAGAACTAAATCGTACTCGTGTGTCAAACCATACTTTCGTAAATAAAGACGATATCCACCCAGACTATTAATGTATTGTGGTAATGTTATCAGATCGTCTGTACGATGATACGCGCAAACGGCCAAGCTAGGGCGATAACGCCTTATAGATTCTTCGGCTCCGCGCAAGGCGTTCAATTCTGCTCCCTCGATATCCATTTTTATAAAATCTACTTTAGAGCCATTCAAGATATTATCAATAGAACATCCTTCTACTTCAAATTGCCCCTTATTATTGGAAACGGCAGCTCCATATTCGCCCTCCAGATTAAAGAATAACTTTTCTTCTTTATCCCATGTAGCTTTCGGTATGATTTCTACATCGTGCCATCCATTAATTTCCGTGTATAGACGCAGAGCAGCAACATTAAACGCCTCTGACTCCATAGCGTAAATTTTAGCATAATTGCCATGGCACCAATTGACAAATCCTTCAATGGTATCGCCACGATAGGCACCGCAATCTACGTACACTCCATTTTGGGGTACTTGAAACAAATCGTTTATAAAATATTCAGGTTCATCCTTATAAACATCGATATTCCAAGCAATGTCGCCGCTAATTTTCAAATTTAAATAAGCAAGCATCGTTTTCTTGGAAACTTCATCTGCAAGACAGTCATAGGTTTCTTGAAATTTTTCTTGATTATTCCTTACAAATTCATAATCTATAGGCGCTATTTTTCCCACTATAGCTGGAAAAACAAATTTTTTCAAGCTTCGATCACTAAGAAATGATCTAACCACCGATTCTGCACCTATTGCAAGTACGACAGCAATCTTGTCCGAATACTTCCTCAACAGAGAAAAATCCCAAACTTGTGCACCATCAAATAATCTTGACGAACCATAGTATTCATGGTCAACAGCATATGCCGTTGGTTCGATGCCGTGTTGCCTTAACAATTTGGCTATCTGTATACCCATTGCACTTGCACCATAAATCACCACCGGCAAATTTGTAGCTTTTATGTCATCGTAAATATTGTCCTGAGCATTTCTCACATTCTTTATATTATCCAAAAACACTATACCCGCCTCTTTCCACATACTTCTCACGATAGTGTTGCTAATATTTTACCACGTATCGCACTTGCATCCATACCGCAAGTTGCTAACATATAGGTGTAGTCACCAGCCTTAGGAAATTCATCCATAATGCCGATTTTCAGCAAAGGCGCGTGTTTAGGCAAGGCTGCCAATTCTGCCGCCACAATATCGCCCAAGCCGCCGATACGGAAATGCTCCTCCAGTGTCACGACCAATTTACTGGACTGAAAGCCGTCCTGTAAGGACTCTAAAAATAGTGGCTTGAGTGTCGCCACATCATAGACAGCACAGGACAAGCCATCTGACTTCAAGGCTCGAGCTGTACGAAGCCCTTCAGATAATATAGCTCCTGTACCCAAAAGCAGAATATCTTCACCATCACGTAACATATATGGCCTGCCTATCTCCAAAGAAAATTCCTTGCGATAAACAGCAGGAGAACCATCAATGCCCGTCAGACGCAAAAAAGCTGGCCCGTCATATTTTAGCATATATTCCAGGCACTTACCCTCCTCCATACAGTCTGCTGGGGATAAAAGAAGCATCCCCGGTATCGTCCTAACCAGGGATAGATCCTCCAGACAGTAGTGAGTATTGCCCTGCACCCCCAGGGAAAAACCGCTGGCCAGGGACACTGCCTTGACATTCAGGTGCATATAGCCAACCAAAGTACGCAGCGCTTCATAGGCCCGCATGGTCACGAATGGAGCAAAAGAAACAATAAACACATTGCTCCCTTCCCTGGCCAGGCCGGCAGCTATACCTGCCATATTTTGCTCTGCAATGCCCACATTGAGGAACTTTTCAGGAAAACGCTGGGCAAACCCCTGCAGGCCGGCAGAACTGGCCACATCTGCGGCGATGACCATCAAATCATCGTGCTCCTCAGCCATTTCTTCCATCCACAGACCGAAGGCCTTGCGCATGCCAAAGCGATTTTTCTGCAGCATGGCTTTCGGAGAAAAATCTGCACTCATCTTGCACTCGCCTCCAATTCCTGCTTCAACGCCTGATATTGCTCTTCGTTTAGCCTGGCATGGTGCCAGCCTGACCTTCCGGCGACAGAGGGCAGCCCCTGCCCTTTGATAGTTTTCGCCAGTAGCACCAGGGGCTTATCGTTGGCGCATGCAGTCAGTTTTTCGGCCAGCTGCTCCAAATCATGCCCATCCGCAGTCTCTGTCTGCCAACCAAAGCCTGACCATACCCTTGCGAAATCATGAACCGGCATAATGTCCGCAGTAAAGCCATCCAGTGACTGTCCGTTGATATCCACTATGGCTGTCAAGTTATCCAGCTTGAGCCTGGCTGCCGCCATCACTGCCTCCCAGACAGAGCCTTCATTGCATTCCCCGTCACCAAGCAGCACATACACATGATAATCAAGACCATGGCGTTTTGCATATAAGGCAGAGCCTATGCCAATCGACAGGCCATAGCCCAGACTACCGCTGGAACTCTCTATGCCTTTGCCGGGATTGCACACTTCATGAGTAGGCAAATCCGAGCCTGACTGCTCAAAAGTCAGCAACTCATCCTTCGGCATAAAGCCGGCTTCAGCCAAAACAGCATAATGGGCCAAAGCAACATGTCCTTTGCTTAGGAAAAAGCGGTCACGTCCGGCTGCCTCAGCCTGCTCCGGACTGATGTGCATTATCTTGCCGTATAGTACAGCCAGAATATCCGCACAGGACAAGGCTCCCCCCAGATGCCCGCCGTTGGCCCCTGCCCGATAAGTCATCTCAAGCACATCACGGCGGATGGACAGCGCCAGTTCCTGCAAGCGTTGCAATTCTTCTTTCCCCATAAACTCACACCCTTCCGCCATCTATCACCAGCACTTGTTTGGTAATATAGCTGGCATAGTCACTGGCCAGGAAAGCCACGGCTTTTGCGACCTCATCAGGCTGTCCGGCCCTTCCCAGCACGGTCTGGGAAAGCTCCTGCATTCGTATTTCCTCTGCCATGGCCTGGCCCATCTCCGTCTCGATCACTCCGGGTGCCACCGCATTTACTCGGATACCGCTTGCCCCCAGTTCCAGCGCCAACTTCTTGGTAGCCGCTATAATGGCCCCCTTGCTGGCCGCATACTCAAGCTGCCCGGGCTGCCCACGCAGAGCGGCCACAGAGGCCAGATTTACGATGGAGCCATGCTTCTGCCTCACCATCAGTCTGGAAATAAGCTGGGTCAGTTGCATGGCCGCAAAGAAATTCGCCTCCATCACCTTCCGCATCTCAGAGAGTGGCGTCATCTGGAACAGATAGTTCTCACCAATGATACCTGCATTATTGACCAAGACATCTACCGAGACCTTATTCCCGCGAATTTGGCGCACTGCATCCTGTACGGCCTTTTCATCCGTAAGCTCTGCATAAACAGGCTGAATCCAGACACCATACTTATGCTCTAGTTCTTCCACAAAAGCCATAAAATCTGGTCTCTCCGTCCTTACTAAAGCCCAAACATTGGCGCCTTCGCTTGCAAATATCTCCAAGATAGCCTTGCCAATGCCCCTGTTGCAACCTGTAATAACAGCGTTCTTGCCTTCAAGCAGCATGGTAAGCCCTCCCTCATTTTATGAATTTGCTGTCCCTCATTCTGAACGATTCCCCATGACCAGGATAGATCAGCTTGTCCTTATGGATTGATTGCAAATATGGCAGCGCTTTTTGCCTATAGTCCCTGCGGCTGCCATAGGGACAGCGCGTGATTACAGGTGTATCCCGCAGAAGTGAATCTCCTGTAAAAACCATATCCCCCATTTCTATGCAGGCACTCCCCGGTGAATGCCCCGGCGTTTCCACCATGTTTACAGTCATACCATGAAAATTAAAGCTGTATGACCCTTGAAACACAATCTCTGCCGGTATCATTGCATAGCGTTCGTTGATTGGTTCCCACTCTGCTACTCCATGCAACTCCATCAGGGCATCGTAATATGCTGATAAATTATGTCTGGAATCACCTGCAGCCACCGAGCAGGCCTCTGAGGCTATGACTTTGCAGCCATACTGCTGACGCAGTTCCTCCACCGCACCAATGTGATCATAATGTTCATGAGTGAGCAGAATATAGGCACATCTTTTTCCATGTTCTGTCTGCCAGTCTGCAATTCTCGGATATCCGTAAGGGTCAATAGCCAGATAATCAAGCCAATCTTCCCGCCAGATAAGATACGTCACTTCATCGATAGGCGCATTATGCAGCGCAGTCACTTGCAAGTCCATTCTCTCTCCTACATTCTGCCGTCAGGATGGTTCTACTTCTCCCTCAGCGTAAAATTCGTCTGTTTCTAGCATCGGCAGCACATCAGCTGGGTTGACCTCGATAGTTGCCACACCCCAGGAGAGTCCTACGCCGAAGCCGCATAAAAATAATCTTTGCGGCTCTACTGAGTCAACACCGCCCAGCTGGTCGATGATTGTAACCGGTACAGTGCCGCAGTTTGTATTGCCGTAGTGAGTGAGACTGAGCGGTACCTTGTCCAAGGGCAGCTTGGCAAGCTTGGCTATGCGCTCCACAATCATCTTATTGGCCTGATGCAGATAGAATCCCGCATAATCCTCCGATGTCTCACCCCGCTCCTGCAAGAATTTCTTGATCAGTCTCGGTGCCACCGTGGTGGAAAAGGAAAATACCCCCATGCCGTCCATATACGAATCATAAAGGGAGCGATCCACACCATCGCTCCAGCGCGTCACCTCACGCGGAGCATCTGCACAGCGTGCTCCCCCCAAGGTATATAGCAGCTTGAAATCAGTACCGTCTGCATAAAGTTCTGTTCTGATGCCAGCTCCCTGGTCTGATTTTTCCAGCAAAGTAGCCGTGCCTGCGTCGCCAAACATCATCAGATAGCCATGATCCGGCTTTTCACGCCCAGTAAAATCGTTGTTCTTCGGCACATCGCCTACAACGAGCAAAACATATCTCTGCTGCGAAGCTTGCAACAGGCTGCAGGCAATATGCAGACCGTACACATACCCTGTACAGCCAAGATTTACATCAAAGGCTATGCAAGATTGGGGCAGCCTCAACCTTTTATGGAGTATAAAAGCTGTTGAAGGTGCCACATAGTCCGGGAACTCCGTCACGTTGACGATAGCACCTATTTCCTCTCGCTTGATTCCCTTCTCCGTAAGCAGCCGCTCTGCCGCCGCAAAGCCCAGGTCGCTGGCAGTCTGACGGCGCGGCGACCGCCGCACCTCCAGGATACCAGTCACCGTCTTTACCCGCTGTACAACCTTTGCACCTACCTGTGAGAGGAAGTCATCCGTATGCACGATATGACTTGGTACCGCCCCAGCAATGCCAGACACCTTGATATTAGCAAAATACGTTTCTGCCATATCAAACACTCAACCCTCTACCATGCGTTTAAGAATATCCTCTATCGTTTCAAAAGATTTGACTTCATCACTAGTAAGCTTGACACCAAACTCATCCTGCATCAATACGATCAGAGAAAGTTTAGACATAGAATCATATTCTTCAATATCGTCGAGGTTGGTTTCCGGTTTCAGCGTACCTTCATCTAATTCAAGCATATCCTCAAGCAGAGCCAGTTTTTCCTGTTCGTTCATAATAATAAACTCCTTTTCATCAATCTTCTATATCGTCCCTAAAGTATTCGTCTGTCTTCACAAGAGGAAGAATTTGTGCAGGTGACAAGCGCAAATCACAGACTGCCCACGACAGTCCTACACCAAACCCACAGGTAAGCAGACGCTTTATATCTGCGCTATCATCATCACCGTACTGCTTCACAAAAGTTGCCGGAATTGAAGCAGAACTTGTATTACCAAAAACATCAATTGATACAGCCAGTTGCTCCTTTGAAAATCCAGAACGTTTTGCAATCTGCTTCATAATAAAAAGATTAGCTTGGTGAAGTACCAACGAGTCATAATCATCAGGATGTGTGCCCTGCATGGCCATGTATTCCTTGATCATAGCAGGAGCTTCTTCTGTAGAAAAATTAAAAACTGTAACATCATCCATAATACTTAGCCGTTCAGTATCAGGATGCCGCCATCTTTTGTATGGATCAATAATAGCTTTATAACCTGCACCATCTGTACATGATGAAAAGCACAACTCACTATCTGAATTTGTGTTTTCCAACAAGGTAGCTGTCCCCATATCACCAAACAGGTACTTGCTGGAATGGCTTACTCTATCATCATAATGATGGTATGATCTTGCAAAGGTATCACCGCACAGCATCAGTGCCTTCTTTATATTGGAACTTGCCATTAAGCCAGCTATAATATTTAGCCCATAAACGAATCCTGAGCAGCCTAAGTTTACATCAAAGGCGATGCAGTTATTCAGCCCTTTGCCCCCTCCTAATCGATACTGCAAGACACAGGCAGTAGCAGGTGTAGTATAATCAGGGCACTGACTTACAAAAATAAGTGCACCTATTTCGCTTATGTCAGTTTGATATTCATTTAAAAGCTTTTTGCCTGCTTCATAACAAAGATCCGCGGTTGTTTGTTGTAACTTAGCCACATATCTGCCTTTTACTCCTGTCATTTTTTCAAATTTAGCCAAATTAAAATCATCAGGTTGTTCTGTTTCAACTAAATCTTTTAAGGATTGCCATTTCTTAGGAACGGCTGCTGCTATTCCTAAAATTTCAATTCCCTTATATTTGTTTATTATCATTCTATCTCCTTAATGACACGTGTAGCCACCATCAACTGAAAAGTGAGCGCCAGTTATAAATCTAGCACTTTCAGCTAAAAGAAAGGCCACCATATTAGCTATATCTTCCGTCTCGCCTATTCCCAAAAATTGCTTTTCCAGCAGTTGTTCCTGAAAACCACTCCCCATTTCCTGAATCCCCATCTGGTACATGGACGTATTGATTGAGCCGGGACGGATAGTATTGATGCGTATGGATTTATCTGCAAACTCCTGTGCCATCACCCGCACAGCAGCATCCATAGCTGCTTTGGATGCACTATACACACTCTGGCTCTTGCCTCCTGCTACAGAAGCACATGACGAAAGGCCAACTATAGACATTCCCGGGTTAAATCGTCCACGTTTTACCAAACTGCGCACCAATTCGTAAAATGCAAAGAAATTTATCCCCATCATTCTGGAGACAAAGTCAGGTTTAGCCATCTTAACAGGTCTAGCATCAGCAATACCACAACAATATACCAGTCCATCTAAGGGTCCTTCCTGACATGCTATATGCTTTATCAGTGGTTCAATAGCCTCTACCTGTGATAAATCTGCAGCATAAAAGCTATGTCCTGTTCCAACTAAAGAGTTAGTAACCTCTTTTAGCATCTCTTGGCGACGTGCTATCAGTATACACCTTGTCCCCATTTTTGCCAATACTTCTGCGGTCTTTCGGCCTATGCCGCTCGAAGCGCCTGCAATAATTACAGACTTATCTGCCAAATCGATTATATTAGTAGACATGATTTTCACCTCTACAAGTCTATTTTATGAGCCGGATTTCCCAATACATGTGTACCGGCTTTGACCTTTCCATAAACAGCACTTAATGGTGCCACAATAGCATTTTCTCCAATTTTAGAATTTTTTGCCAAAAATGAGCAACTACTTATTTGCGCTCCTTGCCCAACGACACATCCGCCGCTAATCTGTCCACGGGGATACACTGTTGAACATTTACATAGCAAGCAGTCGTGTCCTATGGTAACATCTGAGTTTAAGAACACTCCGTCCTCAAGGGTTGTATTGACTGAAATCATGCATCGGAATGTGACGATACACCCCTTTCCTATATGTACAGTATCATCAATGTAAACATCAGGCGCAATGAGAGTAGCAAAGGTTACACCCAAGCCATTTAATCTGTCAAAAACCTTTAATCTTTCCCTTGCATCGCCAACACACAGCACACATGATACACTGTGCCGATGATCAATAAGCCATTGTGTAGTTCCTATTACTTTTACTCCATTAATTACTTGTCCAGGCAAATAATACTCATCATCGACTACAAACCCTAAAAGGTTGAAAGTGGGATGTTTCTCGTTTATAGAATTAACAAGAAGAATCATCTCCTTCCCCATCCCTCCCGTACCAAACAGAACAACATCTTTCAATGATTCGTTCTCCATATTCAACCTCACTTTCCACATCTTAGTATTATGTCGCAAATTCTATCCACATCTGCCTGTTTTAAATCTGCATATAGAGGCAATGTCAACACTCGTTTTGCGACATGCAATGCTACTGGTGTATTCCCCGCATAAATACGATGACGATAACATTCAAAGTCGTTCGTAAGAGGGTAAAAGTATTTACGCGCATATATATTATCCTTGGCCAGTGCAGAAACAACTTCATTACGCGTAGCACCAAACTCATGTTCCTCAAATACTACAGGGAAATAAGCATAATTTGATATGACATCTTCTGGGATAGGATTCAATCGCAGCCCTGGCACATTATCTAGTCGTTTACGATAATGTGCCACTACCTTGCCACGTTTGGATATTTCATCATCGATATGACGTAAATTACAAAGCCCCATGGCTGCTGCAAATTCATTCATCTTTGCATTCGCACCAACCCCATCAACTACTTCTTCACTGCGAATGCCAAAGTTCTTCAGCCGATAAAGTTCCAAGCCAAAGTCTTTCAGTCTATCAGAGTAGCATGAGGCTCCCCCCTCAATGGTATGGAACACTTTGGTAGCATGGAAGCTAAAACAGCTGACATCACCAAAGTTTGCAACGCTTTGTCCTTTGTACTTCTCGCCAAAGGCATGAGCAGCATCATATATGACCTTTAAGCCATATTTATCAGCTATTCTTTGTATCTCCTCGACATTGCAAATATTGCCATAAACATGCACCGGCATGATAGCCGTGGTTTTATCTGTAATCAAATTTTCTAATTTATTTGTATCAATGGTAAAGTCGTCTGGACGGATATCGCAAAATACCGGTGTCAAGTTATTTCTGACTATTGCATGGGTTGTAGAAGCAAATGTAAAAGGAGTAGTGATAACCTCACCTGTAAGTTTCAGTGCTTGGAGCGACAATTCTAATGCCATGTGTCCATTAACTAATAGATGTAAATGTTCCACCTCAAGGTATTGCTGAAGCGCATGTATGAGGCACTCATGCTTTGACCCCATATTGGTCAGCCAGTGGCTGTCCCAGATATCACGAATTTCATCTATATACTCCTCCAGTGGAGGCAGTGATGAACGTGTTACTAATATCTTTTTCTCCATTCTTCGCCCCCCTTTTTCCTTAAGCATAAATATAGGCAACTCAATTTGCTGTAGCCTGCATCTATGCAACGCTCTATCGTAAAACAAAGTCCTCTATAAATGTCACCTTCAGACAATTTTATCACTCTTTTCTCTACACAATGATGCATGTAGTCGGAAATCAAACATCATGGAGCACCAACTTAGAACGTATTGCCTCTAGCAATAATACATCTACGGCTATGATTTCTTTAAATCCATATTTTTCCGCATTTTTCCTCATATCCCTTTGATGCTTATATGCTACAGAAAGAACTATTACATCACCAGATGCTGGAGAAACCTCGCTAATGGCATATATAGGGCAGCCAACACCTGTATGCATTCTTTTATCACTTTCTACAAAAATAACTTTATCAACAATCCCAGGTGTCAAGGATAAATATGAGAGCATCTCCCTGCCAATTTTTCCAGCGCCATACAGTATGATTCTGGTAGCATTAGCAATGCTAGCTTCAAAACCTCTCAGATACATATTTTTATCTATCTTTGCTTCTAAAATTCCTGCACTTTTAGCCCAAAAATGAGGAAATCCCTTCAATTGATCAAAAAGCAAGCGTTCATCATCAGAAAGTTTTTCTACTACTGCTTTCGCTGCAGCAAGCCATCTTTCTGCAAGAAATAACAGGCAATTTTCCACTTCTTCACTCAAGTTAGGGGTTTTATATGAAAGCTCTAAAATTGCACCATAATTCCACAGTCTGCTATAGGCATGCCTATAGTTATTAGTTTCTCCAGTTGTCGTAGAGCCTACCCTGTACCGCCTAACATAGACTCCGACATTCACATGTCGCATGCGATGACACGCTAGGTAGCATGCCAGGATATAAGGGCCATCTTCATAATACATACCATCCTGAAAGCGTATGCCAGTTCTCTTAAGCCATTTCTTGTCATAAAGCGCCAACACAACATTATTCAGGAACTCTCCATTACGACTCATTTCTACGAAATACTTTCGCCCATCAACAAGGCCGAGTTTACTATAGTCGTGTCGCATCTTATATACATCATTCGGAATTCCTTCAGGATGTATGTCAAAAATGACACTTTCTACCTCATATGTTAGCATTTCTAGATGCTCTTTCTCCAAATATGGTATCAATCTGCTTAAGGAATCTTTTGCTAACGTATCATCGCTATCCAAATAGCAAACATATTTCCCCTTTGCATTATCCAGACCAGTATTTCTTGCACGAGCCAGACCTCCATTGGAAGTCTGGCTCACTACTAATATACGGTCATCCAATTCTGCATATTTTTTCAACACTGCTAGGGAATTATCAGTAGAGCAATCCTCTACACATACAGCCTCCCAATCCTGAAAGTTCTGTTGCAATAGGCTATCTAAGCAAGCCGATAAGTAAGGTTCTACATTATAAACTGGTATAATGATTGATATAAATGGCCATCTACATTTTTCTTTATATCTTTCAGCCATAGTCATAACACCTCATCATTGATTATTCATCAGGATGTTCAAGCTGAGCCACTCGTTCTAAGTAATCTGATAGATCATATAAGCCAAGATTCCACAAGTGATCCTCAAACATAAGCTGTCGCTGTCTAATTGTATTCCTGCATCTATCCCCTGCATATGCAATAACACGTGAATACATAGCTATCTCTGCTTCATACCATATTTTCTTTCTCTGTTTGTCATCATCTTTCTTGTGCATTGCAGTCCATGAACCTGGTCGCATATATCTATACACAGCCATAACTTCCGGAAAATAATGTACTATTCCCTTCAAAGCCATCAAAATAACTAAAGGATAGTCACCCACTATTGCTTTACTCCTAAAATCTGGTAGTTCCAACAAGTATTTTGTACGGCAACATAAGGTAGCCGTTGCAAAGAAATCACCACCTCCACCTATAACCTCATCAGCCGTAAAATCTCTCTCTATCTCTGATTGCCTATCATCATATACTATAGCTTCATCGACCATTATATTTGCTGCAGAAGCTGTCATAGAACACTCGGGATGACTGCGCATATAGTCAATCTGCCTTTGCAATTTATCCTGGCAGCACCAGTAATCATCACCTTCACAAATAGCCGTGAATTCTCCACGAAGTTTAGGATAAACAAAAGTGCGAAAGCTCTGCTTGGATTTGCCAAGATTTTCTTTCTGTAAAATAGGCTGCACTTGTTTGGGGTACATGCGTTTATATTCGCTGATTATAGCCGCTGAATCGTCTGTAGACGCGTCGTCGTGGATAACTATTTCATAATCAAAATCCGTTTTTTGACACAATATACCATCAAATGCCTGTCTCAAATAAGGAGCATGATTATAAGAAAGACAAATGATGGATACTAAAGGCTCACCCATAAATCAAACACCTGCCACTTCGCCAAGACAAGATGAATAATAAAGAGACACTCCGTTACCTAAGGAGAGGCCACGATTAAAGTCATGTGATACAACATCCTGCACCATAAGCTTATGCGGAGTACAACAAATCAAAATCTGTGGCTTTATCTTAAATACGAGCGGTAGACACATCTCTGTTAATTTCTTTCCATGCAGGACTATCACATCACATTTTTCGTTACAGTCGATTATCTCACTTGCGGTTAACCCATCGAGACCTTTCATATTAACGATTTCATCCTTAGGTCTAAACACTTGTGCCTGATTTTGGCAAGCAGGATAATCATAAACAGCCAGCCTTCCCTTAGAGCCATTTCCATAAAGGACATATGTGACACTACCACCGACTATATGTTCAAGTCCAGCTTCGAAATAGCGCATATTATGCATATCTAGCTTAAAGTAATAGCAATATAGCAATAAGGCTAAATCCTCATGGAAGTTTCCATGTGAAATCAACTGCGGCAACAGCGGATTTCGATTGCCAAGCGATTTATTTTTTTCCTGACTGCTTAAAATCTGTATCTTCTCAGCTGGGATACCCATTTGTGTTAATTCCCTAACCACACGAATCCCAGATGCCAATGTTACAATTATTGAATCACATACTCGGCAATAATCTTTCAATTCCGACAGCGAGATTCCTTGCCGAAATCTCGCTGTCTTGCTTAAATCAGCATCACAATACCCAACAACATCATAAAGCTCATGTATTTCCGCATAACGTTTGGCAAAATTTCTTCCCAGACCGTAAATAATAACTTTATGCCGCACTGCCCTGCCCCCAATAATAATCAGTGAATATCCATAATATCTTGTATATCAAGCAACTCACCTGTGTAGCCATATTTCTTTAAAAAGCAAAGGACATCATCCATACTAATGACAGTAGTTACTATGACAGGTCTATCGCGCAATGCCACATCCAATTCGTCTGGGCGGACTATTCTTGCGCCATCATATTCCTGTACCTCGGAATAACGATCCAGCACATAACAGCGTTTCCCATGTTTATGTAAAACTTGTACCACTTTCTTGCCAATATCGCCTAAGCCATATACCAGTACTTCATGCTCAGCAAGATTACGTGCGTAATTATCAAGTTTATCCGAAAGTAACAAGGCACCCAAAACCTTTGTTTTCCTCTTCAAGTATCGAACTTCTTTTTTGAAAGGATATTCTCCTACTTCGCTATCCCTTCCTCCGCTTCCATCCGAAACCTTTGGGTGCTTAAATATCGGATCGCTCATCACAGTCTTCCACTCTTGATGATACGGATGCTCCGGCCCCCGTACATCCGTGAACCATTCCGTGACTGCATCCTTGCTATGCCATGGCTCATACGGACGAAGTGTCACCAAGTCTGCACCAAATTCTTCTAAACATCTACGTGTAAAAGTCGGCATTTCACGGAAATTACGCTCCTGTACAACCGTACGAAGTTCCAAAAAATTTATAATACCTTTTTCACGCAATCCTTTAATGAACTTCAGATTATCAACTATTTTTTCAATAGGAAGCTTGCTACCTGAAAGAATCTGATACGTTTTCTCATTAAAACTCATGATTGTAACACATGCAACGACGCGATACTGTCCAATGTTTTCTATTTGTGACCAATGCTCTGCGTCAAATAATGATCCATTTGTTTCAAGTATTACCTCGCATTCCTCTGGCTTTGCTAAAGGTCTCCAATCCGCCAAAAGTTTTAATGTATGTTTACTTACAAAAAGTTCACCACATCCGTTTGCCCCTATTCTTTTGAGATGCGGCATAATACTGCGAAGTCGTTTTTCTATCTTTTCTGCATTAGCTTCAGCCTTTATCCAGTCACACCTTTCCATACATCCATGTAAAGTGCAACTGGGGCAAGAATAGTTACAAATACGTTCAAACCCCAGTTGCAACTCCTCTGGATACTCCGGCAACTGTTCCATTTCTAACAGATGTTCATTTATAATGCCCCTAGCTAACCACGGACAAGCATCGACCTTACATCCAGAATAATCTTGTTTTGCCAACATATCTCGTATGTGGTTAAGCCGTTTACCGTGCCAAATGTCTTCCAAACTCTCTTCCAGTAAATTCCCAACATAACTATCACGCAACCATCCACATATCCTTACATCACCCTCGTAATTATAAAGCTGAAGATAGTTGACAGCCCTTGAACAAATTTTCATATCAATGAACCTCCCCCAATATACTATGTATGTAAATTAGAAAACTCAAAGCCGACTATTTGCCTGCCTCGAGACTTGGCACATTATTCAATGTGCCCCCACCATTTGTAGCAAAAGCTGTTGCGAATGAGTATCACCCATCTCAGTTTGATGTTTCACATGTACAATAGTACTTGAAAGAAGGTGAACATCATGCTGAGAGTGCCTGAAATCGGCTCCCACGCTGCTTTTAAGCAGCTCCTCTCCCAACGCATTCACAACAGCCGCCTCAAGCGCTTCGACAAGAAGAAACTCAAGCCTTTTTTCATTAAAACAGAGTTAGTATCAATGAGACCATAAAGCATATGAGTTTTTACCGTCTGGTCTCTATCTATTAGTATTTCTGCACTTTCACTAGGTTTTATTCTTTCAATCCCATCCACATGTGAAAAATTCACTCTTCCCCAAATGAAGTCTGAACCTGTCTTATTAATAAAATCTATCCTTTTTTGCAGACAATTTTCATACAGCATGCTATCAGAATCTAAAAAACAAATATAATCTCCTTTAGCTTCTTTTAATCCCACATTACGTGCGTGATTTGCGCCCTGGTTATTATCATACCTTATATATCTGATTCTATGGTCAGCATTCTTTTGTATAATCTCTTTTGTATTATCCTTCGATCCATCATCGACAATAATCAATTCCCATTTGGAATGAGTTTGTTCCAAAACACTGTTGACAGCATTTTGAATAAGATACCCACGATTGTACGTTGGCATTATAATAGAAACAAAAACATTCATATCCCACTCTCTCCTGCTTGTGTTACTTATCGTTTATTGCAAATCATGAGTACATCATCTTTAAGCAAACCGTTGCGTCTAACATCTGCTTCATTTAGCAGTTCACACGGCGTATATACCGAAACCTTGAACCCCAGAGACTCAATTCTTTGTACATAGTCCCTCCCAAACAGGCGAACATGATCCTCTTGCCCATAGTATTCCAAACGCTGTTTCTTTGTCAATGGTTCATTCATTTCAAAAGTATCCATATCGGCACAGATAGGGAAGGACAATATCAATTTACCATCTGGCTTTAGCACTCTTTTTACTTCTGACATTGCCTGTTTCATATTTTCTATATGTTCAAGCACATGATTCATAATAACATAATCAAAAACAGAATCTCTATACTGTATATCCAATATATCTGTTTGATGCATAGCACGCCCTAACTCTATATCTCCCGTATAATAGTCACAGCCAGGATTTGCTGCAATATATTCTGAAAGATGAGGTTCTGGTGCAAAATGAAGTACACGGCACTTGTCCCGGAATATTCCAGTATACTTAGTCAGCACTAAAAACTGCCAACGTTCTCTATCCACACTTCCGCAAACAGGACACTTATAATTATCTCGATAGCCTCCACCTATGATATGGTGCTCTTGAAAAAGCTTTATATCCTTTACATCGGCGCCACCGCCGCCAATGAAGTTTTTCACTTCCTTGCAGCAAAGCACACAATAACATTTCGACTTGCAATTATGTATGTTATTTTCGTCCAAAAATGGACCACATTCAACCACTAAAGCATTTTCCATGAAAACAGCCTTCAACCATAATTTAATCTTTCTGCTTGCTGTTTTATCGCGAATTGCAATAAAAATTCGCTTTTTCCCTTCCATTTTACATAAATTTGCAAAAGAAATAACTGACAGTCCATCAACAAGATTATCACTTGATAATTTTGTCTGACAAAAACAATCAACCTGTACTCCCAAACCAGAAAGAAAGTGTAAAAGACTTTGTCCATATACTCCGGCACCATATATGATATTCTTTTCTTCCATATCTATATCTCCATCAATGATTCTCCGCAATACTCTGTTTAGAAATTTAAGGAAACACTGATTTAATCTTCAATTTGCCCGAAAAAAACCGTATTGTGCAATGTCTTTTAGGATTGGACATTACTGTGGACTGGAACCCATTTTTATGGGCAGTATATCGCCATTGTTCCTTTTAATTGCAGACCTCACCCTACCCACAACAAAATTCTTCTTGCCGTCCTGCTCTAATGCACATCAAAAGATTTGCGGAAGCAAACAAGATGTGGCGTCGATGAAGATTTTTCTTGATTCCACGATAGACGGTTTTCATATAACCGAAATGTTTTTTCACAATAAGGAATGGATGTTCCACTTTGCAGCGTATGGATGACTTGCGACTGTCTTCCAGCCAGTCATAATCGATTCCTTGATATGCATCCGTTATCCTGTGACGGGAAGGACGATTCACGATGCGGTATTCCATGCTGGCAAGATGACTATCCTGTCGAATTTCTTCACGTTTCTCAATGCCAAGATATCCGGAAGCTGCATACAGCACATGGTCATCCGTGCGCAGAAGTTTGTGTTCTTCGCAAATATCATGGACATTTGCTGCTGTGGCCATGATCGTATGGATGTAGTCACTTCCAGCATCCACGCCAGAATGGATTTTCATGCCATGATACCATTGGTTCCCCTTCTTGGTTTGATGCATTTCAGGACCTCTTGTTTTGCTGGCGTTTTTGGTAGAGCTGGAAGCTTGGATGATGGTGGCATCCACGATGCTCCCGCCCTGCATCATGAGGCCAACGGCTTGCAGGCGTTCCCTGATATCATCAAATATTTGTCTGCCAATGTCATGCTCCTCCAGCAGATGCCTGAATTTCAACAACATAGTTACATCAGGAACCTGTTGCTTGCGAAAATCAATTCCAAGGAATTTCTTCATGGAATAGCTGTCATAAATGGCATCCTCAATCCCTTCATCGGACAGATTAAACCATGCCTGCATCAGATACATGCGAAGCATACACTCTATTTCTTTTGGCGGGCGTCCACGCTTTCCCTCCGGATAAAAGGGAGATATCATAGCTACCCATCGTTTCCATGGAATGATTTGATTCATTTGCTGCAGAAAATTTTCACGTTTCGGCACTCGTTTCCTATGACTGTACTTGAGTATTGTGGCGAGACAGGGCCGGTATATGCACTGTTCTTTTGGACTTTGGAAGGTCTCTTTAAATCCTGACTCCAACATATTGCCTATAATACCATTGGGCATCCAGCCACAAATACGAATATTTCCAAGTTCATCGATTACCTGTACAAAGTTTAACGCCCTAGGGCATATTTTCATAATGTATTCCCCTCCGTATTAAGCTTACTGTCTAAAAGTTATAACGGATATCAATCACGTAAATACACGTCTCGAGTGTACACCTTAGCCTTCACATCTTCAAGTTCAGATGCCCACCTATTAGCAATTATCAGATCACACTGCTCTTTAAAGATACTCAGGTCATGTGTAACCACATTGCCCAAATATGTATTATCTTCATATGATGGCTCATAGATCAACATTGACACGCCCTCAGCTCGAAGACGTTTCATCACTCCCAGCACCGCACTCTGACGGAAATTATCGCTATCTGTCTTCATAGTCAGACGATAAATGCCTACTAATTTGGGATGCTTTTTCATGATTTCATAAGCAATGTGATCTTTCCGCGTATGATTAGCTGCAACAATAGCCGAAATAAGATTTTGCGGTACATCCTGATAGTTGGCCAAGAGTTGTTTGGAATCCTTTGGCAGACAGTAACCACCATAGCCAAAGGAAGGGTTGTTGTAAAAATTACCTATCCTTGGGTCCAAAGACACCCCTGCAATTATATCTTTAGCCACAAGACCACGCATCTCAGCATAGGAATCTAGCTCGTTGAAGTAAGCCACTCTAAGCGCAAGATACGTATTGGAAAACAACTTCACCGCCTCAGCCTCCGTGCTGCCCATGATTATAACAGGTGCATCGACCTCAGCCATTTTCAGACAAAGATCTGTGAAACAACTCGCCACCTCTGCATTACCGCCTGCTATAATACGAGAGGGATACAAACAGTCATGGAGAGCATGACCTTCGCGCAGGAACTCTGGTGCAAAGACCAATCGCAGCATAGGAAATCGCTGCTGCATCCTGGCCGTAAACCCCACCGGCAAGGTTGATTTGATTACCACAGCCAATCCAGGCGACAATTTTGCCAACTCTGTAAGAACACTTTCCACCGAAGATGTGTCAAAGAAACGATCCTTATCGCTATAATTTGTAGGTGTTGCAACGACAGCAAGCTCTGCATCGGAAACAGCCTCAGCCAGAGAGAGAAAAGCCTTAAAGTATTGTGCCCTCACAAGTTCATTGCTAATGTCAGCTTCCAAGAGTGGAGATTCGCGACGATTCAGCATCTCAATACGTTCTGCATCTACATCAACACCTCGGACTTCGCAATGTCTGGCTAGCACCAAGGCATTGGCAAGCCCGACGTAACCTAGACCAATTACTGCTATTTTCATGAAGTCAGCCTCCACTCTTGAACTCGCTGTAAAGCGAAAAATCAATTAATTCTATATCCGCATCCACCTCATTAACAACAGCTTCGATTTCACTCTTGAACCGTGCGTTTGTATAAATAATAGCATTTACGCTATTGCATCTGGATTCAAACGATTTGACTGGTGGAACGCTACTGCTATTCCATTTATTAATATCTTGATCATATATTTCAACTAACGGGAATTTATACTCTTCAGCCATTTTTGCAAACCTTCTGCCCAGCTTTCCATATCCCCATAGAGCATATCTTCTACCCACATGTTTTTTTAATAACTGAAAAAAATCTCTATATACATACTTATGTATACTTGTATTTAAAACACCTTTATTATAAAAATCATGCCACACATAATACATGCGTAGTCCAAAAAAATCATCTCTTTTCAAATTATCCATTGAAAGTGCTTTAAAGCCACGTTCTCGCATATACCTTATAGCTATACGTTTTTCTCTCTCTTTAGCCAAAGAAATATTTGTTAATAAATGGTTCATAGCCCAATTGTTAAAACTTTGCCTATACTTATTATATGATCCAGTATCTATTAGATACTGATAGACCCTTTTTAAAGCAGCAAAAATATACAACGGACGCTTCCCGCGTGTAGCAGAAATTTGATGTGTTGTATTTATTCTGTAATGAACAAGTGGGCAATTAACATGAACAATTCGATTAGCGCTTAGTAAACCTACCCTACCAAAAAACACATCGTTAGAATGACGAATATCTTGAAAATGTATACCCTGTTTACGAATATATGATAATCTCCACATCTTTGAAAAAGGATTTTCTGAGAACATTTGAAAAAAATAACCACTTGATTGGTTAGTAAGCACATCACTCTCCATTTTAGACTTTATAAATGGATGCAATAACAATTCGTATTCCTCGTACTTTGCTTCATCTCGCACATAAAAATCACACGTGACAGCATCCACTTCCGGTCTTTCCATCGGTTTCAACATTCGTTCCAGGTATTCTGGTTCAAAATAATCGTCAGCATCTAAAACAGATAGATATTTGCCTTCAGCGAGTTGAATGCCTATATTTCTAGTTCTCGCCGCTCCAATACGATAAGGATTTCTAAGTGCCATCACCCTTGAGTCATTTCTTTGATATTCTTTTAACGTGTTAAAAGAGGAATCCGTTGACATGTCGTCTATCGCAATAATTTGAAAGTCCTTAATTGTTTGGGAGAGCAAGGAATCCAAACATGGACGCAAATAATCACCTGGGTTATACACAGGCATAACGATGGAAACAAGCTTTTTCATAATCTCACTTCTTCATATCCTTCTTATTTGCCTTAACCCACATAATCGAAGGTTTATCAGAATCCGGTCTTTCAATCAATTTCCCGTCAAAAAAATTCTGATACGTATTCTCATTGTCCTTATAAGCAATGCGTACTGAAATATTATCATAAGACTCTCTCAAATGATGCATCATTGTATCATACCGAAATGTTTGCGGCTCACAAACCGTTGCAGGCTCATTCAGATTAAAGCTCGCCAAAAATACTCCCCCATTCTTTAATATTCGCGTAATTTCTGAAAACATCTGTTGAAAATTATGAACATGGTCCATAGAATTAATCGCAGAAGCGATATCTACCGAGGAATCAGGAATTGGAATACAATTTTCTGTGGATTTAACGTACCACATGTCATGTGTACTGATATCCTCGTGAAAAATATCAACATATTTATCCGCAAGAACATCAATGCCTACGCGCATGGCCGCTCTGTCAGCCCACGCCAAGCTGCCTCTCGGTCCACACCCAAAATCGGCGATAATTTTATTCTCTATAAAGCAGTCATCATCTTCTTCCGCTATGCTCAAAAACAAGGATTTATAATGTAAATTATCAAAGGAAGTCTCAGCTATTTTTCTTCCCACCCAATATGTGAGCTCTCCTACGTACTTTTCGTCTAAACTGATTGGCAATCTTTGCACAAAATCATCTAAATCCAATATCTTTTTATCATCGCAATATTTTACAGCCTCTTTTCTGATTTCGCTCTTATATCTAGAACTCGCTCCGACAATCAAATAATCAAATTCCATATTGCCAAGTTTTTCTGGTTCTACAATCGTATAATTTAAAATACGCTTTCCTCGACGCTTATTTACATCTTTATCCACAAGTACGACAGCATACTCATCCCATGAGTATCTGAGAAGCCTGTCAATAGCCAGATTACCAATTCCCCATATCACTATTGTTACCATCATTACCATCCTCTCGATAAACTGTTATGTAAATTAGAAAAATCAAAACCATTTATTTACCTGTCTCTAGCCATGGCACATCACTCAATGTACCCCCACAATTTGTAGCAAAAGCTGATGCGAATGATTATTCCCCATCTCAGTTTGATTGAATATTCCGGGCCCTGATTCCCTGCCAATCCGGCATAAGTGGTTCTTCCGCACAAAACCGTTTATGGTGTGACTGTACTAGTTGACAAATTACGCGGCCCCAGCTACATAGTTATGATATTTACTTTAACTTAAAGCTGTTACGGCTTGTAGCGGAAGAGCCCTCCATAACACTCATGAGTTGTTGCTTAAATACCTCCATAGTGAAATACTTTTCATATATTTTTCTACCAACCTTACCATTGTCAGTTAATGCTTTTAAATGACTCATTGACCATTCTATTTTTTTCGTCAAGTCTTTCGCTGAATCACTTTCAAATAACAAATCTCCCTGTTGATTATCTAACAGTTCTACTTGACCTATACCACTTGCTGGCATAATCACCGGCTTGTAATGCATCATAGACTCAGTAATAACAATAGGCAGCGGATCCTCACGAGATGAACATATCAAAACATCGATTTCTTCATAGAATGATGTCATTTCTTCTCTCCCCAATATTCCTAATAAGCTCACCTGAGGAATTCGCATAAATTCTTCAATAATTTTTCGTTCCCATGGAGAAACATTTTTTTTATCTGTGTTGCCAACCAGCCAAAGTTCATACAACTCGTCAAAATCACTTGACATTCCTCGAAAAGCATCCAGCAGCAAATCACTCCCCTTACGCTCAGATATAGTTCCTACAACAGCAAAAATAATCTTATCATGCTGTCTGCCTTTAGATTTTGACTTAGACTTATCTGGTATTCCATAACGCAAACAACCAATATTCTTTCCGGGCCAAACCATCAAAAAATTTTTTCGTGCAATATTACTTACTGCATAGACTTCAACACCTGTAAAATCAACAGATATAGCCATTGTACGACTAATATCTGCATAAAATTCCTGTGCCTCATGTATCCACCATATTATTCGATGGCAGCGTCCATGTCTGCGTAGCAAATAATAAAAGGTCATGGTGTTTACGATTACCACATCATAAACATCTACATCCTGAATGTCATCCAACTGTTTCAAGCCTAGGTCTACGTCGACCAGCGTTTTAATCCCTGCCCCAACGTACTCTTGCTGTAACGGTCCCGCAGCATCAGACAAAGCTGTTACATCATATCCACACGCAGAAAAAACTGCGGCTGCATAAAAAGCAGCTATAGGTGCCCCTGTGAAACTAAAACCGTTGCTTACTACAAGTATTTTCCTCTTTGCGGATTCCGGTGCTAACGACGACGATGACACCTCATTAGCGTCCAATCTTAGCTCCCATAAATCGCTTACGCTAAAAATCACCTTTTCAGGTACACCGAGAGTATGCAGCTGTTCGAATAAAACATCAAAATATTTATTGGACATGATATATATACGCTGGTACTTCAGTGAACTTACCGCTTCCGCAGCCATAACAGGCTTACCATCCAAATACTGCCCGTGCTTGTGGACATCATTATCCAAAAATGCAACGATGCTATGTCTCTCAAAAGCATTCCTATAGCGACTGTATAATCTGCCTGTGCCAAATACAACGATGTCCATGCGATTTCCCCTTAATCAAATACACCTAGCCTGGACTGCAAATCACCATGCAGCAGTAGTTCCCACGAATCGTAAAATACATATTTCCCGCTTGCCATGCCA
This sequence comes from Selenomonas sp. KH1T6, assembly GCF_900108415.1. NCBI lineage: Bacteria > Bacillati > Bacillota > Negativicutes > Selenomonadales > Selenomonadaceae > Selenomonas > Selenomonas sp. KH1T6. Next base: position 35,721 of record NZ_FNWN01000008.1, on the reverse strand, counting down.
ATTATTGCCTCCCAAAATTTTCGCCCGCGCATCGAGGGAGCCTTTATAAACGATACAAACATGGACGATGGTACATCCGTCGGAAATGAAGTAAAACATACTTTACGCTTAAAAGGCAATTCATCAAAAGCCCGTGCTGTTTCCGACTTTTCCGTATACATCATGATAAATAAATCGTGCCAGTCAATTCTTTCCTTACGTCTCTCCCAGGCACCTTCCGCCTCATACTGATCCTGATAATGATTCATGTCAAGTTGCACATCACCCAATTTGAATATTGGATACTCATGTCCATGAACAGTATTATAACCACGCCCTGATAGAACAAGCGGTTCATGCAAGTACTGTTGCAAGTTCCTGCACATACGCAAATATTCCCTATCATCTGCTACAAACATATTAATGAACGGTGAATAGAATTGCTCCTTAAAGTAGTGATACGTCACTCCGCCCCAACAGTTATTGGCAATGATACTAATATGCCTCCTGCTTAATTCCAGTTGCCTATGAAAGGTAAAGCCCGGAATCAGCAACTTTTCAAAATTCACAACCGCATGACGCAAACATAAAGCACATGTCTGCTCTCCTTCTAATAGCTCCTGACGAATAGACTGTGTCCCTTTCTCTCCAGCTACAATCAGCACAGCATCAACCTGGTCCCACCGCACTTCTGCCTTTGGAATATATTCCAACCCCAAAATGGAAGTATAATACGGACTATTGCCAGTAATCCCCAATACCTTTATATCATGTTGCCTTTCAAGCTCATGAAGGAGATTAACGGCCAACGATAGTTGACTTCCCCCTCCCCATATTATAATTTTCAGACTGAATTTCAAATCCGGCTCTATTCCAGCCTCCTGCAAATCTCTCCCCACCACATCAGCCATATTCTCTCTCCATCAAGTAAAACTCTAAAATCTCTACTGCGCTTTTTGTATTACCAAAGCGAATCCTGTTGTAATATATCCTTGACAATATAAACACAGCATATCATCCAGTCCCTTACTAAAAGGCGACATTTCAACATATCTATCAGCCGCTTCCCTCCCCCTTTCAAATGTGACCTCCATCTTGTGCCCATGCTCATGCATCCACTTCTGCAGTTCCTCTACATCGCGCCTGCGCCACAATACCGTCCCCCCTTGTTGGACAGTATTCTCATTAGAGGATAAATTAAACTCCGTCGTATGTACACCAATGCCTCCTTTTTTTTAAACCGAAAGCATATTTTTCACAAAATCCAGACTAAGTGCCAAATTTCCCACATGTTCTATCGCACAAGTTGACCAACAAAAATCATAATCATGTTCATCATTAGGAATATGATTCATATCAATGTCACGATAACGAACATGCTTTTTGAATAGTTCAAACGAACAAAGATCATGACGCCACAGTTTGTCTAATCTCCCTCCCGCATGCTGCCCCGATGAGGCCCATTCTAAGGCCCTCTCATCGTCCACAGGCAAATCTGAAGCTAAAACATCTATGCCCAATGAAGCAAAATAAGAGGGAAGCCTTTCCTCTCCTACCGCAAACCCCAGGCCCCTTTTACCGGCCCTTAATTCCCCTGCCTTAGCAATGGCTTCCACAATATAGGTCAATTCCCAAGTTTTGCGAATGTGATGATTGGTATCATACTTATGCAGATCCCTGGCGTACTTCACAAAATCAGGTCTTTCCCAGTCATCCCTTCGACAGCATCTAGATATCACACGCCTATCATCACCATATGGCATGAAATCACCAAAAAAGTTGCTAAAATCACGTCCATGGTCGTAAATAATATTCTCATAATGACAGTATTGAGCCTTGGGAAATTTTCTGTTAATAGCTTTAACAATATCAGGCAATACCTTATTTGACGCACAGATGACAATTAAATCTCCCTCACCAACAAATTCCCCTTCAGGCAACTTATCCGGATGATAAATATTCACCCCCTGCAAAACTTTGCCAGATTTAGATATATCATTGTCAAGAATTCCTAATACATGCTTGCTGTTTTCGATATGAAGAAATCTCAATTTGTTGAGAAAGTTTTCAGCATGTATTTTAGAGCCCCAAATCCAAAATTCACCTTGAAATATGTCCTTATCATATACGATCTTTTCCATATTTTACCTCTCATAAACTATTTCTTCCAAAGATATTATAGGGCAATTAATTTTTGTACACAGTTCCTTATAGATATGGCTAAAATCCGTAACTACTGTCACAACCACAGCATCTACAGGCGGCATATCCTCGTCCAAGCCATACACTGGTAAACTGCCTGTCACAGCACCAGCCTGCCTGTCAATTCCGTATAATATTTTTACACCAGTCCCCTTTAAGGCTGCCTGCAGATGTGCTTCTTTATATCCCATTCCATACACAGCAATTCTATTGTAGTTTCTCTTCAAAAAAAAGCTATCAAGGCTTTTCCCCTCCTCTATATTTCTAAGCCACTGATTAAAGAGTCTACACTCCCTCTTACTCTTAGACGCTCTGTCAGCCTCCCTTTTTGCATATTCCTCCCAGCTCAGTTGACCGCTTCCCCATTCTCCCCCCCCCTCTGTTTTCCAAGCCATTACCTCATTATTAGCCTGATACAACGCTTCCAAATAGTCATAGCCATGCAAAGTATCAGGTTCGAGATACATTCCCTCCCCCCACTCATTCCAAGCGTTAATAAAAATCAATCTATTTCCTTCTGCCAGACTCTGCTGCAACATTGCCTTGTAATATTTAGCGAATTTATCCGGCGAACCTCCCGTATAAATCAGCCCATCCTCACCACGCCGGGGAGTATCGTCATAATCTACAGTCATACAATAATATGTACGTTGGCCAGGCAATTTCTTCTCCGCCAGATATTCCTGCCAAAGCCTATCATAATCAACACGCCAAATTCTGCTACTGCCCTCGGTATAAGCCAGCCTATGCAAAGCACTACGCCCTCCATTTCTTAAGCGTAGATTGGCATCCAGATAAGGAACTGACATTTTCGTTTCAGTCGCTATAACATACAGCCCTGCCAGCCCTGCCTGTTTTATTTTTTCACACCAGCATTCCAGCATTTCATCCAAACAATATATGCTATCAGAACCATACAAAACAAAAACCGGCTTACTGTCAAGTTTTATATATCGACTATCCTTAAAAAAAGGGATTAGATACTCTATATGTTTTTCCCATTCATCTCTCCCTCCAAAAAACTGCTCTACAAGTATGCCATCCCGTTCACGCACCTCATCAGAGTCATCGACCATTTTCTTATCAAAAGCAGGAGACCATGACCAATTGCCACTATTGCTCCATGTCCTTGCCCATGTACCAATTGCCCAACAAAAGCAGAACGGCAACTGAATATCTTTCCAATGCAACAAGCTCTCTGCAGGGCGCTCCAGCAATTTCTTTCCATGACCGAACCAATAATGATAAAAGCATAGCGCATCAACTCCATACCTATGCATGAGCCCTGCCTGCCATTCCAAAGACTTTCTTTCTGTTAAATCGTAATAATTATCGTCCAAAGGTACACGTGGCTGTGCATGTCCTTTGAAAAGTGATTTAGCCGCCTTCACAGCCGTCCACTCGGTAAATCCTTCCCCCCACCACTTGTCATTTTCTTTTGTCCGATGAAACTGTGGCAGATACATCGCCACAGTCTTTACCTTGCCCATGCATATCCCCTCACAAATCATACAAAACATTTCTTGCAAACGATACCGATTAAAATTATTTTTCATTAATAGATGTCAGAAATTTCGTAGCTTTTTCTGCCACTTTTTCCGGATCTATTGATATCATACACTCAGGGTTGTCCATTCTTCGATAGCACTCTGCCATGCTTGTTGATAACCAATAGCAATTATGACATTTACCAGCTCTTATGTTAATATTATCCGGATAACCATAAAATTCCATAGGTGTTGGTCCAAATAGTACAATGCATTTTGTACCAAGTTGTGTAGCCAAGTGTACTAAGCCACCTTCAATATCGATATGTAGCGCAGATTCTGCCAACAACCATTTAACGAAACCTAGTGGTCGACCTAATACATATTTATCACATCCATTAATTTTCGGAACCCATTCTGCTCCTGTTTGTACGATAACATAATTTGATAATCTCTCATGTAGTAAAATAACTAGTTTACGCCAATAACTTAGTGGCCACACTTTTGCCTGAGGTCTGTCTAATCCACGTCCCTGGGGACGACCCCATCCATAATTCAAAGTAATATATTTAGATACTTTTTCAAATTCTTGTATCCACATTTCTTTGTAATTCACAGATAATGGCACTTCCGTATGATAATCATCAACTGAAAATCCTGGATAGCGATTATATGCTGTATAACGCCACAGTCCATCTTTTTCACATCGAGCATAATGAACAAAACTTAATATTCCAGTAAAATCTGCACCATATTGATCTTTGACAAATACTATATTCCTTAAAAGTTCTACCAACAAAGGTCTATCTCTTAGACGTTTAATATTAGTAGATAATAAATCCAAATCGATTCCAAAATCAAATGCTACCGCATAGTTTTCTTTAACAGAAAATAGTTGTACATCATTACCAATCACTCTGCCTAAATTCGATATATTCGATAATAATTCTTCGACAAACTCTTGTTGTGACATTTGAACAAACACGTCAATAATTATATGTTCATCCCATTTTGCCACCTCCTCAATCAGTCTCTTGTAAACCACCATATCACCCAATCCACCATTTAGACGCACAGCTATCGGGATAAATGTAGGCTCTTTATTAAATGCTAGTTTTTTCTCATCAATAAATGTTTCTGTTTCTCTTATTATATTTATTTTTTTTAGCGACAAATGCTTAAATATGATTTTATCAGCATTCACGCCTAAATTATTTAATCTACAAACAATATCTTCACCGTATTCCAAAGATTTTACCGCAACTACTACAAAATCAAATGTCCAATCAGAAATCTCATATGGAGCAATGACAGGAATATCCAATCCTTTATATTTTTCAGGATGCATATCAGCAAAACACACTACTTGCGCATACTCTGTCTCTTTTACCTGCCAAAAATATTCCTGACCAACCTTTCCTGCTCCATAAATTACAATACGACTATCACGTGGCACATATTTGAATGGAAACCAGAATTCCATCTTCACTACACCTCAATACAATTCGACAAGTCACGCCTTATACACATGATTTCTAAATTCATAATGCATACAGGACAGTATCACACCATCCTAAAAAATAATGCCGCAAATAAAACTTAAAATCATCGTGATAACTCAGCAATAAACTCGGGATCTCAAAAATATCCTCTGGTTTATGATAGATTGAAATGGCCAGCTGCGGACGCTCCTTACTAATGATATTCTCAGCCCCCTTAAGTGCTGCCAGCTCCATACCTTCTATATCCATGGAAATAAAAGTAACTCCTTTACCTGCTAATTCTTCATCCAATGTCGTAGTCGGCAACCATACATTCTCTTCTTGAGTATACAACGTACCAGCCATATTACCAGACATATTCATACATATCTTGCCTTTCGAATCACCGGCACATTTGTCAATCAATGTAAAAAGCCCTTCATTTTCATGTCGTGCAAACTTTTTCTTTATAACCGTTATATTTGACTGCACAGGTTCAAAACAATATATGTGTTTATATCTTCCATCTGACCACTTCAGAAACTCTTCAGATGTACGACCATCATAAGATCCAACATCTGCAAAAACTTCATTAATAGAATGACTAAGTTTGGGAAGATCAAAATACTGCCGAGAATGAATTTCCTCCCATATAGCTCCTACATCTACGATATCTTCCTGTAGCACGCCCATGTCTATCAGTTGATTTTTTATTTGCTGATGAAACTTCATTGGCGTTACAAAAAATATAGGATGAATCGAAAAATCAGCTGATTGAGGTGACAATATATTCAGCCCTTGAAAGGTCCCCCCCCATTTACTGCTGTCATTATCCAATACAGCTAGAACATTATCAGGCCACATTTGCAAAAACACACTACTATAGTATCCAGCTCCAAATAGATATCTTGGCCGCTGACTATCAACAAACTTCAGGAGAGTCTCCCCCCCAAGATACTTTTGTACACTTGTCTTTATCATTTTTTTTACATAATAATTATCTTGTGTAATTGAGTACATTATCCTGTACTCAAATATTTTTCTAGATTCTTCATCGCATAAATGTTTATATATCTGCCGACTCTGTTGAATATATGTTGCACAGTCCATTTTTCTTCCTCCAAAACATTCCCCATTACATGGCAATCAAGTCACTTCTTATGTGAATTACTCACATCCGCTTTATATCAGCGTGAAAAACGTAATATTTTTGCAGTATAGTCTCTAATGGCAAAAAAAGTTTTGCCAGTTCTCTATGATTTCCAGAAATATAATATCTATTAACTCCATACGTGAAAGCCAGCTTATACCCTACATCCAACACCAAATGCTCCCACACATCATAGCATGGAATATCTGTATCGGGATAAGTCGATTCAATGCATAACACCCATGGCATACATTTTTGCCAATCCATTCCATTAATAACCTGAAGTTCCCCTCCCTCAACATCGATCTTCATTAAATGTACTTCTTGTCCCTCTGGCACATGCTCATAGCAAATCTGAGCCAACGTCTTAACTTCCACTTCGCGGGTACCCCAAAAGCCTCCCTTTTCTGCAACATCTCTATTCATAGTGGATAGACCGGAGTTTAAGAAAACCTCCATTTTCCCTGGTGTCTCCCCTATGCCAAGACAGAGATTGACATCTCGCGGTCGTTCCCGCTTAGCCATATCTATATACTCAGAAATTGGATCAAGATTAATACCATGAGCCCCCATATCATAATACATTTTTGTTACAGAAAATGCACATGGATCATTACAGCCAACATCAATATAAAACATTTTTGATGCCACATCTTTAAGAACAGGATAAAGAATAATATCTTCAAAATCATTGGGATGAGCATAACTCACCAATCTCTCTCGGTTGTATAAAAGACTCCTATCAAAGACTTCATACTCTTCAATGCCATATGAATGAAGCATTTTCTCTATCTCTCGCTGATGTTTCATACTAACTGCAAGAACAAGTTTGCTACCATCTTCCAGTTGCATCCAATCTTGCAAAGAAATAACAGGGCACCCCAGCACAGTTCTTCCACGCTTTTTTTCATCTCCGTCCACCCAACAAGATACTTGATCACCTTTACTAGACAAAACATGAAATGCAGCACGACCATATTCCCCTGCACCATACAAAGCATATTTTTGCATAAAACATTTACCTCTCTTTATTCAATATATGTATATTAGAAAATACAAAGCCATCCTTGACGAAATCTTGCGCCCCTTTCTACTCAGAAATTCTCATTTAGATTGCTGCAGTTTTTAATTCACATCCAATTCACGTAATTTCAAAGCGTCATCTATCACCTTATCAGCCTTCTCCAAAACAATATCTGGGGTAATACTCAACATACACTCTGGCCTCTCTAACCCCCTTGCACATATCGAAAAATCCGAGAATAAAGGGTGGCAATTTTTACAGTTTGCGGAAACTATATTTACATTCTGTGGATATCCATACAGTTCTACTTGAGTCGGTCCATACAATACTATACACTTAACTCCTAATTGTGTACCTAAATGAACTAACCCTCCCTCTATATCAAGGTGAAATATCGCTCCCTTTAGTATATATTTTACAAGTTCTATATTTTCCCCTAATATTCTATTATCTGCATTTATAATTTCATCTGTGCTAGAATCACCTATCTGTATAACTTTTATATCAGGATACTTATTCTTAAAACGCGTTGCAAATTCTTCAAAATATTCTTTCGGCCACTGTTTTATTGATGATTTTTTATTTCCTTTTCCACTTGATCCGTTTCCAAAATTTAATGTAATATATCTCTTTATATTCATCCTATTATATTCCAACTCATATTCTTTACTTATAGGAATATAAACCTTTTGATCATTTATTTTAAATACACCTGTATAATTATATAATGTATAGCAATTTCTTCCCAAGAATAATGCACGACCAAAATGTATTCGATTCTGTGTTATTGGAAATAAATCTAATCCATACTCTTCATGGCGTTTCTTATGAAGCATCATATTATCTGCAAAACGCTTATTTATTTTGTATATTTTTTCATAATCTATATAATCAATTCTAATCATAAAAGATACTGACATAGCTATCCCATATCTTTTACAATTCTCTTCATACAATGCTCCTCCATCGTCTATAACTATATTCAACCCTAATTCACCTGCATAACATGAAGTTATATAGGTTGCCCCTCCAGGTGTATATATATCTATTTTTGCTTCTGGAGCCATCTTCTCTATTTCGCAAAATAATCTCTTTCGTACAATAGCATCTCCTAAATTTCCTCCAAGTTTTATAGCAATTGATAAAGGTGTTTCTTCGTAAGCAAATCTATACCTCACTTCTCCATTAATTTTTGAAAACTCCAAAAACAAAGATTCGATTTTACTCCTCACTCCTTGAAAAATAACTTTACTTTCTGATACACCTTGAGACTTAAGAAATTTTACCACATCCATTAGGTATACACTTGTTTTCATTGCAATAACAATATAATCGAACTTCGCTTCCTTAATTCTGTATGGGGAATATGTCGGTATTTTCATTTGCGAATACTTTTCATAATTCCTGTCAATAAAAAACAACACATTACAATAATGTGTTATCATCATTTGTTTCAAGTATTCCTGTCCCATATCACCTGCACCATATATAACTATATCTGAACCTTTTGGTATTTTTTCGTACGGAAATAAAAATACATATTTCTCCGACATATCTGCATCAACCTTCTGGCTACTCGCCTTTATATATTACACTAAACAATACGGCTTTGTTAAAACCACAGACCGCGCATTGCATCCAGCTTTTATTCCTATCATTATTGCCAATTAATTACAAAATTTAATTGCCAAGAGTAGGGATTAAAAGCAGCTTCCTTGCACAGGTACCACAATACATTGCACCAGTACCTAAACTTATACTTGTTAAACAAAAACTGTTCCTATAGCTGAAGCCTATCTGAGGAGTAGAGAGCACATAAACGTGAATGATTTTCCTTTAACCAATATAAATAACATTATCGGAATTTTATACCATATGCAGTACGATATTGACATATCTCATCTATCTTCACCTCGCAATCGGCAGTGCGCTTCGACCATTTTTTATAAAAGTAATGTTCTCATAATAATCTTCAAGCCTTACGTACTTTCCATATTTTTTTGCAAAATCTCTCAATTGTGAATGGCAAGCAGCATCCCATGAATAAATTTCCACCTCCCACCCTTTCTTCACCATGCGTAACGCATCTGCCAAGAATCCTTGCCCTTTGTTAATTCCAGCCCCATCTCCGGTGAGCAATGCGAATACACCAGGCTCATCCACATCCGATAGCAGTCTAAGCAAAGCTAACTGCAGTACGTGGTCAGTCGTGTTTACTTCTCCTTCTCCTACAACTCTAGGAAGCAAATCTGGTACTATACCTAGTTTTCGTACAGAATTCCATAAAGCATTATCGCTAGGAGGGACACTTCCAGCGAAGGATATGCTGTCAACAGCTCTACCTTGTGTGACAACATCAAATAGTCCTGAAAAATAGGTTCGATACAGCTCACGTTCAACATTCGGTTCTTTCAAAGGTAGAACCTGATCTAGCCCTGCATAATGTATATTAGAATTGTCCCAAAAGATATACATAATAGCATCCCCTTTGTAACGTACTTCTCATGACTCTTTCTCTACATCTACATTGTCGCTTTTAACATTCAACTGTAAGGATATATAGTTTCTTATTGCCTGTTCAACATCTGGTTCAAAAAAATCATATCCATAGGTTAAGTCTGGATATTCCGCAATTTCATTTCCATACTCATCCAATTCTATGACACGAGAAATCCTTTCTACCCCTAAATTCACCTGTGGTCTTTCAAGTTTCACTAAAACTTTACGCTTACTAATCATTTTACATTTCTCCTCCTATAAGTTCGCATATTAGTACGGAAATAATAATACCTTGCAAGAAATATAAAGACTTTCTTCTAAATATTACTTGATCATCCTTTCCATCAAATTATCAATATGCTCCACCGTATAAAAATTATTTATATCCATTTCCCAATCTGGGAAAGTAAAACCATACTCCTTCTCCAATCTCGAATGTGAATAAAAAAACTCTAAGTTCACTATTCACGTTCCTTAAAACTTGCACATTTTTCAATGTGCTTCCCAGATTTCCTGGAAAAAACTTATTACAAATGAGTATTACCTTTCTCAGCTAGATGTTTCACATGTACAATAGTACTTGTATGAAAGAAGGAAACATAATCCTGAGATTGCCTGAAATCGGCTCCCATGCTGCTTATCATAATCTCCTTTCCCAACTCATTTGCAACAAGCATCTAAAAAGAAGAAGTGCAACCTCGTAGCGAAGCTCTTGAACCTAGACCTTTCACAGGTTGACAAGATCATCCCCCCTTTTCTATTCAGAGGATGGCTGTCCTGCATGGCTGCCTTCCTCAATGCTTCTTTCTTATCTCATTGCCTAAGAAGCCCCGTGTCAAGAGGCACTTAATGGATTACCTTTTGAGTGACAATATTCTTTTGAAAGTAATCTCGGAAACTCAAGCCTTTTGAGACTTTTATAAAACGAACGTGTAAAAAAACCTTTTATTGTTGACAATATTAACACAGTGTGTTAATATAATATTGCTAATATTATTAATATCTATATTTAAGGAGGAATACAGATGTCTAATTTGACTACCATTGATTCTCAAATTCCACACCATAATCTTGCTCAACTGGCCATGGATGTATCCACTAGACTCGAATTGCAAAATCTCAAAACATCAACCGATGAAGCAAAAGGCATTGCAATTTTGTCAGGTGAAAAAGACAATAAAACATACTCCGTTACAATTCAAGCAAATCAATTTGGAGTAACACAAATCGCCACCGAGTACTCAAAGCCAGCTAAAAAAACAGACCTTATGCCCGAAGTAAAAAGGCTATACAAAGATGGATATAAACAAAAAGAAATCGCTACCATTTTAGGAATTTCACAAACAACTGTTTCAAACTTAATCAACAGCTAAACATCTCTTCCCCTTTCCTGCAAGCTCCTCTTCTCCCGCTTTGCGGGAGCTTTTTCTGTCTTAGCAAGCTGTTTAATTTCAAGTACAAAACATTCCTTCATAGAAATGAGAATTATCATATTATTTTAGTAATCCATGTGGCTATTATTTTTTAACTCTTCTCCACTGTATTATAAGCGAATGGAAGGCGTGTATTCAAAAATTATATGATAGTTATTCTTCTCCAATTCAAAATTCTTTGTTAAATTCATCGATGCCATTTTCATCACTTTTCTTTTATAACAAACTTTCCATCTAAATTATTATTTACATTCAGCCAGGTCCCCATCCTTAAATCAAACTCCTCCGGCTCATAATGCACCATTCCCGCATAAGGAGCAAAGCTAAATTCCGCTATCCGCAGCTTGCAATCGTGCTCATAGAAATCCACTCTAACAAAGGGAAAATCCTTTGATAGTGTCCTGCTTATCTCCAGCATCTCTTCCAGATGAGCCGGCCTCTTCACTTCCTCCAGAGTAGGATTTATGGCATACTTGACATTCATTCTCTCCCACTCAGTGGTATAAAAAGTATACGGATAATCCAACAGATTCTTACCGTTATCAAAATGATTGGTCTTGACGCAAATTACTTTTGGCTCTCCATGGAAACAAAGCACATCATAGTCATCTGCACTAGCAGCAAAGTCCGCCAGATATTCCTCCACATATACCTTTGGCTTCACTGCATAATAATAATTGGCAAAGGAGTTGGTATGCAGTGCCAGCCTGTCAAACCAGCTTTCCTTGATTTCTGCTTCCAATGCTTTCAAATCAACCTTGCTCTTATCTGGCACCAGCTTGATATTCCAGCCATCACTGGAGCAGTTTGACTTGATAACACACCTGTCCGGTATTTTGCTGAGGTCAACCTCCTCTGGAGACTCCCAAACCATATAGAGCTCTGCCGTGAGGTCATCTCGTCCCAGCTTTTCCTTAATATAATCCTTAAAGGTAACCTTATCTGCACACCTTGACATCTGCGGGTCACGATAAAAGAGCTTTATCCACTGGATTTTCTCCGAGAAAGTACGAGGATTCTCCAGATTAAGTTCATACCCCATCTTTTTCTTGAACGCCTGCTTCAGAAAGTCCACTCTCTTTTCCAACGGCCACTTGGAAATATCTTCACGTATTTTATTCATTTCCTTTTTATCCTCCACGCTGAGATTATCTCACGCAGTGACAAATCTCATATCGCATATAATACCGTCTCAGTATCAAACAAAGAATAGTGCCTTAAATAATATTTATAATCCTGTCTAAGATCCATTAAATAGCTTGGGATTGTATAAATATCCTCTGCAGAGTGATACAGAGAAATTGCAAGTTTTGGCTTTTGCTCTCTTATAATTTGCTTCGCCCCCATTAACGCTTTCAACTCTGCTCCTTCTACATCCATCTTAATAAAAGTAACTCGTTTACCTGCCAGTTCGCTATCCAAAGATGCAGTTTCAACTTGCATCTTCTCTCCTACACTGCGAATATGGTTTCCAATCTCTTGGAAAGATGTATAATCACGATTTTTATCCTGCTCGGCTACTATATTCGAATTTCCATTTTTGCACACCGAAAATTCTATAGTTCCCTCTACATCATAAACAGCTTTGGGAATAACAGTATACTTCCCCTGCATGGTTTGTAGTCTTTTTTTGCATATTTCAGCATTATATTTGTCTGGCTCAAAACAATAAATATGCTCGTAATTACCGCCACACCATTTCGCAAACTCGATTGCAGTATCACCATTCAAAGCTCCACAGTCTGCAAAACTTTCTCTACTTTCACACTGCAAATATGGCAAATCAAAATATTGTCTATTTGCTATATCTTGTAACATCTTTCCAATATTAATTATATTTTCCTTCGTTATGCCTACCCCTAGCAACTGTTCCATTATCTCTTTTTCATGATATTTAACACACAAAAAAACTCTTGCATTTTTAGGCAATTCCACAGGACTTATTACATCTAATCCAAACAGTCCATTTGGATATTTCAAATGATTATTATCCACAAAGCCACACCATTCGTTATCAAAATACTTATATGTTAAAAATCCATAAGTTCCACAGCCAAAAATATAATCTGCTTTCCCCTTAGGTAAGCCGTAAAGATATTCACCCTCTGATAATTCTTCTACAATCTTTTTAATCCATTTTTTATCATCACTTATGGAATACATAATACGAGAAGTATATATTCTCTTTGACATGTCATCTTGCAATAATGAGTAGAATTTATGAAAACCATTAATTATATTCAAGAACAACGCCTCCCAAGTACTTCCATATCATTCCTTCATGTGAAACGGAATCATATTCCCCACTATTTCATCGACGTTCCATTTGAACCCCAGCTGTAACCTCATGAGGATTATCCGCCCCAGCACCCCAACACACATTGCAAAGACTGATATACTTCTGGTCTACATCTCCCAAGCAGTATCTAAGCACTCGCAGCTTGTCCTGCTCCAAACTCCCCTCTGACTTTTGCAGATCTACATAATCACCTTCACGAACCTGCCAAAGACCGCATCTCTGGGCATTGCACAAAGCACCGCAGTAGTACAGCCTGCCGTCACCTACCATATGACACCCCTGTGAGCAGGCCAGCATATGCCTTTTCGCATCCTCAGGATTATTGGCAATGGACTTCTTCACCGCAGGGAACTCCAAGGAAAGCCAGGTATCATAGACCCCCATCGACCAATCCACACCAGACTTATCCAAAGTCTCTTTCACCTCTGCCAGTTTCTTGTCATATGGCACCTGGCGCGTGTAGTCACTAAGGCGAATTTTTACCTTACAAGCCTTGCAGGCCTCCAGCAATTCACTGCTAGGCATTACCGTACCATTGGTAATAATCTGCATATAGCCTATACGGTCATGATACTTATCGTAAATCTCCGTGAGCATTTCCGGCAGATTCTTATTCAGCAGTGGCTCCCCACCGAAAACAAAATAGCTGGTAAGATAATCCACCCGCTCAAACAACAGCTCCATATCCCGCATGATTTCCTCTACGGTAGTATCATAATGCTCCTTATAATAAGGCATAAATACATTGCAGTGCTGACAGTTCAAGGTGCATCTAGAGGTTATGGAAGATGACATCTGCGAGATAACCACCTCCCGGCGGTTTTTCCAATACCACTCAGGCATAAAGTCCTCCAGACGGCAATAATCCTCGAATTCCTTCAGGCCCAAGGACTGCAGATCCTTCTGTATGCTGGCATAGGCCAGGGAACTGGTACAGACTATGACCTTATGAGTTTTCAGATCTTCCTTTGCCCTCTGCATGTTTTGGATAGCTATCCCCTGATAACTCCCACCATCTACATACCTCGGATCATTATCCACTATGCACTTCACAGAAAAATCTCTGGCTATCTTGTCAATATTCCGCTGGGCTACCTTGCCAAACCCATAGACTACGATTTCACGCAAATCCTGCCAGGAATCCATCAGCCTGTTCAATATCTCATAGCTCATATCATACACAGCCCCCATATTTATGCCAGTTTAGCAGCCTGCCTTCATTTTTTTGATCGCAAAATGTACCACGTTGATTGACACCACATATAACACCACGTTATAATATCCTCATAAGGAGATGACACCATGTCCAAATTTGAAAAACTCCTGCAGAGGATCAAGCAGCTCGACAAAGATTTGCGCTTCGATGAAGTAAAGAAAGTCCTACAATCATTTGGCTATACATTCAAATTTCCAAGCGGAGGCAGCAGTCATGCTACCTTTCGCAAAAAAGGATACGATCCTATTACCATACCAACCCACGAGCCAATAAAGAAAGTCTACATTCTTTTGGTAAAGGAAGCTATAGAAAGGATTGAACAAGATGAAGCAGACAAAGACGATTGAATATTATCTCTCCCTGCCCTACCGTCTGGAAATCATTCCTGATGATGAGGAAGGCGGATACGGTGCCAGATACCCGGAACTTCCCGGATGCATTACCTGTGGGGAAACTTTGGATAGCGTTGCACGAAATGCCGAAGATGCAAAGAAAACCTGGCTCTTGGCGGCCATAGAGGACGGAGTTGAGATTCCAGAACCTGTCAATAATGAGGCCAGCAAGTACTCCGGACAATTTAAACTTCGCATTCCCAAAGCCCTGCATAAAGCACTTGCCGAACACGCAAAGCGTGAAGGCATCAGCATGAACCAGTACTGCATGTATCTGCTCTCTCGAAACGATACTCTGCACAACATGGCTTAAGAAGAATCCCTATCGCTCCCGCTGCGGCGGGGGCTTTTTATATGCTACCTCCATACTTCTTCCAGTTATTGGCAATAGTCACTGCCGCATAGATGGCATCCAGCATGCTCTCCTCGTTGGCCCTGCCTTCCCCTGCCTTGCCATAGGCAGTGCCATGATCTACAGAGGTGCGGATGACCGGCAGGCCGATGGTGCAATTGATGCCGCTCATGGAAGTGTACTGCTTGGTGACAGGGTTCATGGCAAAGCCACAAAGCTTTAGGGGGATATGCCCCTGGTCATGGTACATGGCCACCACTATATCCGACTCGCCTCCCATGCTCTTGACGAAAACCGTGTCAGGAGGCACAGGGCCGTACACATCAAAGCCCTGCTCCTTCGCTGCCTCGATAGCCGGTATGATCTCATCAGCCTCCTCATGCCCGAAAAGACCATCTTCCGAGCAGTGCGGGTTCAGCCCTGCCACGGCAATGCGGGGATTCTCGAAGCCCAAGAGCTTCATGCCCTTATCAGCCAGCTTGATGACCTCTACCACCCGCTCCTTCTTCACCCGATCACAAGCCTCCCGCAGAGAAACATGGGTAGAGACATGAATCACGCATAGCTTGCGGTCACTGCGAAGGCCGCTAGCCAGCAACATGGCATATTTCGGCGTATCGGTGTACTCGGCAAAAATCTCCGTATGGCCGCTGTACTTGTGCCCGCCCATGTGCAGGGACTCCTTGTTGATAGGTGCCGTAGCCACAGCATCCACCTGCTTGGCCTTGGCCAGTTCAATGCCCTTGATGACATATTGGAAAGAAGCATCGCCACAAAGGGCAGAGTTCTTCTTGTACTCCCAGCCATGGGGCTGTAGCAGCCCCAGATTAATGAAATCTATGGTCCCCAGCCGCCCTGCAGCCTCCTTGGGTTCCTTGATTTCGTTCAGCTTCAGCTTCAAATTGCAGAAATCCAGCGCATCCTCAAGGGCTGCCCGGTCTCCGATGACTATGGGTATGCACTGGCGATAAACATCCTCCCTTGCCAGCGCCTTCACAGTGATTTCCGCCCCAATGCCGGCAGGGTCACCCATGGTGATGGCGATTTTCTTGCGATCCCCCAGCATGATGCGCTCGCGAATCTCCGTGGTAGAGATGCCCTTGGTATATGGCACATAGACCACATCAACACCTATCTTGGCCAGTTCTTTCTCAAACCTGTTCCAACGCTCAGTGCCCTTCCAGTCATCCCCGATGAAGATCACATCAAAATGGTACAGCTCCCAAAGCTTCATCTTATCCCGGAAGCGGGTAATGACAGCCTCATCCACCTCGGCCACGGACTCGATGATGCGACGGCGCCCCTCCTCATTGATAATGGGACGGCGGTGCTTGTAGCCCTCCACCACATCATCGCCATGCACACCCACGATAAGATGCTCGCACTGGCTCTTGGCCGTCTCTATCATGTTCAGATGGCCGGTATGGAAAAGGTCATAAACTCCATCGGTGTAGCCGATTTTATACCTCTTTGCCATTTTCTGACGCTCCTTCCTGCTCTGGCAGCAATGTCAATTTTGAAACAGGATGCACCTTTCTCTTATCCTCCGGAGGAAGTTTCATATAATCTCTGTACTTCACCTTCAGATAACCGTCATAATCCCTGGCCCCTGGCAACCTCAGATGGGCAAAATCATATTCTGCCAAATCCTCGTACCAGACTCTTCTATAACCAAAGAAGCCCTCTCCTTTCGGGGTAGGGAAAGTTAGTATACGCACCAGCTCCGTGTTGGGATTCCTCTGGCAGCTTTTGATGAAGGAATCGAAACTCGCCACTACAGTCTGCCGCGGTATCAGGTTTGCAAGTTTGTAAAGGATTCTCTTGAAAGTATTTTTCTCAGTAAGCTTCCCAACCTCTGACCAGAGAATCTTGCGATAGGCAAAGCAGGTCAGGAAATGAAGCCAGCGTGCCAGGCTTCCATCCGGGACATTGTCAAAGGGCATCAGATCAATGGCAATGCCCTGCCCATAGGGCATGTGCTCCTGATTCAGCCTCAGGAAAGTGGTATCTTTCCTGCGCAGTTTCCCATAGCCCCAGCGGTAGCCTGGAGTATCCCGCAGGTCCTGCATGTAGTACTTCTCGTGATTCAGCTCCGTCTTGCAAGCCTCGCGGAATTTCTCATACTCTGAGCGCAGGAAGCCAATGTCCGCATCATCATCCCAGGGAATGTAGCCCTTATGCCGAATGGCCCCCAGCATGGTACCGCCTACCATGTTGTAGCGGATACCGCACTTCTTGCATATCCTGTCCACCTCAGCAATAAGCTCCATCTGAATCTCCTGAAGCCGCTTCAACTCCCGAGGTGTCATATGATACGCCTGCTGCTGCCCATTCCCCATCCCTTACAACCTCTTTCCATTATTATAATATGGATTATGAATCATATTAGTGTATCTATTCTCCCTTCTGTCGCTATTTCCTTCTTTTTTCTGCCAATTCTTCGTGAAACCACCGCGAACACCACTTCCCGCCCACTAAAAAACTCCCAGCACCTACTTGGCACCGGGAGGTCATCCCTCAGGCCATACCTCTTAACACTCTCCGGCTTGATAGCATCAGTCCTTCCCTACTCCTGCAAAGCGTCTTGACTTTAGATTGCTATTTGCTAAAATAATAGTAAGAAAATTCCTATCGAATCACCTTACCGGAGGAACCTCACAATGAGGAAAGATAAACCGTCATCCAAGACACCACAGGTCAGCGTTTCGGAAACGCCCATGACACCTGTGCTATCTTACGAACACAAAGAGTGGGAAGACCTGACCATTGCTGATGACTATATGTTCAAGCTGGTCATGAGTCACAAGCGTATTTGCAAGCACCTGTTGGAGATGATACTGGGCATCAAAATCCGCAAACTCATGGACCCCAAGACAGAACACGCCATGAAGAACAGCTACGAGAGCAATGGCATACGGCTGGATGTCTACGTGGAAGATGATGAAAACACGGTATATGATGTAGAAATGCAGATTCGGAAATACTCTGAGGCCTACTTTGGACGACGTACCCGCTACTACCAATCAGTCATCGACTTCGGTGCCCTGCAGGTAGGTGTCAAATACCACAAGCTCAAGAAGTCCATCATCATCTTCATTTGTCCCTTCGCCCTTTTCGACAAAAAACACCACCTTTTCACATTCAAGAATACGTGCCAAGAGGACACCAGTATTCTGTTGGACGACGGCACTTCCAAAGTGTTCCTCTGCACCCAGGGAACACTTGATGACGTATCCCCGGAAGTGAAGAACTTCCTTGCATTCGTCGAAGGTCTCCCTGTAAAGGACGTCTGGGTTGACAAGGTCAAGGATTTAATAGACAAACTTAAGCAAGATGAACGAAAGAAGGCGGATTATATGACTTACCAAATGAAAATTGAAGAAGAGCGAGAAGCAGTCCGCGAAGAAGAACGTCAGAATGCTATTCTTACGTTAATAAAAACGTTAAAAGATCTTTCTATTGAAAAATCTAAAGTTATTGAGCAGTTAATCAAACAATACTCCATGTCTGAACTTGAAGCTCAAGCTGCAGTTCAAGCCAACTGGTAATCTACTTTTAGCCCACCAGCCCCGGTGGGCTTTTTACATACTTTCGCCATACTTTACCAGTTGGTTGCAACGAAGTGCTACCAATTTCATGAAGACACTGCATGCACCGCTTACCGCCCACTAAAAACTCCCGGCACTACTGCTACCGGGAGCTTTCTGTTGACATCGCCATCTCATATGCTAGAATAACTGTAAGAATATTTCACTAAAGGAACAATACTCCATGAGACTATACCATGGCACCGATATTTTCAGTGCCGACAAAATCATCAAAGAGGGAATTTCTGTCAGTGCCGGCCGCCCCTTTATGGATTTCGGCAGAGGCTTTTATACTGAAGTAATACCCCAAGGAGCGGTATCCTGTGGTAACCCTTGTCCTGTACTTTGGGTATGAACATCATTGGAATAAGAACCGGCACTTGTTAGACAGTATCACCGTCCCAGAAGAACTAAAACCCTTTGTCAGTGACTACAAGATCAACATCTTTGAGATTGCCTGGCTGTCAGATGAACAGGTGTCCATGTTCAAAAGCGACTTCCGCATTGTGGCCGACTACTTCGTGCAAATGAGAAAGAATCAGAATTACCAGCCTTCCAAGGACACAATGGAGCATGTGCATGAAGTACTGCAGCTGATGAGCGTTGTGACCGATGATAACAGATTTGAAGAGGCTCAGAACTACGTTAAAAGGAGTGGAAGCAATATGTGTGAAGTATTAGACGCGATAGAGAACAGAGGTATTAAGAAAGGCAGCGAGAAAAGGCAATTAACAACTGTTGTCAAAACACTCTCCAGATACATCCGCCGAAGCCTTCCCATTGATGCCCAGGTACTGGAAGACATTGCAGAGGACAATGAGCTGACCGTTGAGAAGGTTCGCTCCATTGCCAAGGAAAACGGCATTTCCCTTTCCTGCTAAGGCTTTCTCCCACTCCCGCTTCGGCGGGAGTTTTTCTTTTAGGGAAACTCACCCACGCCACCAGCTCATGTCTCCGTCCACCACCCGCCTGCCGCTGTCGGGGCAGTCGGTGATGATGGCGTCTGCCCCAAGGTCACTCCAGCGCTTGATCTCGCTTTTCATGTCTACCGTCCAGAGATGGACTTTGAGGCCCTGGGCATGGCAAGCTTGGATTTCCCATTCCTGAAGGCTGGCTGCCGGGGGGTGGTAGGCATCGGCACCTAGGGCTTTCACATAGTCCGGAGCATGGCCGATGGGGACGCCTGTCAGGATGCCGAAGCAGCTATGGTAATGTTTTTCATGGCAATAAGCCATGGCTTTCTTCACAGAATAGTGGCTGAAGGAAGAATAGATGACCCTTTCATCGAAGCCCATCTTGTGTACCAGATCGGCGGTCTTCTCTTCCAGCCCCTCATAATAGAGCACACTGCTTTTGAGCTCAAGATTCAGTTCCAAATCAGTATCCTGCAGCAAGTAAAGCAGATCCTCCAAGGTGGGGATTTCCACCTTGCCGTATTCCGGATGAACTTTGCTAAAAGAAAAGCCTCTTAGCTCAGCGAGTGTATAATCCTTGATCCAGCCTGTGCCGTCGCTGACCCGGTCTATGCTCTCATCATGGCAGAGCACCAGCACTCCGTCCTTCGTCAGCTGTACATCTGTCTCGATGCCGTCCGCCCCCATCTGCACCGCTCGCTCAAAGGCAGGCATAGTGTTTTCGGGGGCGTATTGCTTGTCCCAGCCGGAAGCGCCCCGGTGGGCCCAAATCTTAGTCTTTTTCATCTTGCCTCCACCAGCCGTTTCCTGGCTGCCAGGAATTTCTCCATGATATCTGCCATGGCAATGCTTTCGGCAGCCGTCAACTTGAACTCGCTCTTGCCATAGCCGTTGATAGTCGAGATGAAGTCGCTGAGCTCATAACGCAGACCGCCTCCCAGGAAGCGGGTGGAAATCTTCTGGTTCTGCTCTCTGTCCTCATAGCATACCTCAAACTCATGGGTGAGCCACCAGGGGGAAGGCACCAGGATATAGCCCTTGGTCCCGGAGATCAAGAGCTGCCCCTCGGACTTCACCTTCAAGCCCGTCTTGGCAGTGGCAATAGCCTTTGGATAGGTGAAATACGCCTTGGCATAGACATCCAGGCCATTTTCTGCCAAAAACATCTTGAAGTCCACACTCTCGTAATTTAGCCCCAAGATCTTCAGGATGGGGAGCAAGGCATAGCTGCCAAACTCCGTGAAACTGCCGCCACATTCAACATCCGTAAGCTCTCTCAGCCCATCCGGGGTCAGGCGGGTGAAGCAAGCCTCTACATCGCGCACCTCACCGATGGTACCGCTCTTCACCGTGCTGAGCAGGCGGATAAAACCAGGGGCGTGGGCAGTCTTGATGGCCTCCATGAGCACCAGCTTCTTCGCTTTGGCCAGGGCATAAAGTTCCTCCGCCTGGGCCCTGGTGAGAGCCAGGGGCTTTTCGCAGAGGACATGGAGGCCATGCTCCAGGGCACTCTTGGCATAGACATAATGCCAGGCATGGGGAGCAGCGATATTTACCGCGTTGACCTTGCTGTAAAACTCCTCTATATCATCAGTGAAGAAATCCAGCTTGTGCGCCTCGGCGAAACGCTCAGCACTCTTGATGCGTGGATTGAATACCCCGTCTATGGACAGGCCGCTGACAAAGCGGGACTCGGGCACAAAGCGTCCGGCAATGCGGCCGCTGCCCATGATTCCCATATGCACCAGCTCATAAGCCCGCTCCCTGAGCATGGTGCTGGAAACACCTTCCGTGCGGGGCAGGTAGATGACATCGCAGTATTCCTTCAGATAGTCAAAATGCCCTGTCCAGTCGGAGCCCACGGTAAAGACATCAGCCTGGTATTTTTGGATATCCTCTACCTTCTGCCCCACATGGTCTTCCACGATGATCTCATCGGCAAAGCCTGTAGCCTTGACATTCTCTATGCGCTTCAGGATGGGGTCGATGAGATTCAGCTTGCCGCGCTCCTCATCAAAATGCTCTGTAGTCACCCCCACAATCAGGTAGTCCCCCAAAGCCTTGGCACGCTTCAGCAGGCGATAATGCCCTTTATGGAAAAGATCGAAGGAGCCATAGGTGATAACCTTCTTCATCTGTTGCCCTCCCTTGTACTCGTTCAGACACTTCGGTCATGGCCTGCACCAAACCGGATGAAATGCAGCTTGCCACTCTTCTTTATAAGCAGGATATCCCAAAGTTCCTGCGTGACCTCCCCCAAAACTCTGGCAGGGGTGAAACTTCCCTCCACCTTGCGCTCTGCCATATCCTCACACTTGGCACAGCCCAGAGCGATAATGGGGAATTCCTTCCTGCCCTTGTGGTGATAGACAAAGTCCGCATGGGCGTGGCCGTGGATGTAAGCCAGCAGCTGTGCCTTGCAGTCTTCCAGCGCCTGCATCATCAGGCGGCCATTGCGTATTTCCTCCGACCAGGGATCCAGTTCCGGCAGGGGGGCGTCATGGGCAAAGACCAGCACCCTCCAGCTTTCCGGCACAGCAGCCAGGGTCTCCCTCACCCAGGCAATCTGAGTAAGGTCAAAACCATAGCGGGGACGCGCCTCGTTGTCATAGGCGCTCAAATACAGGCAGCGCAGGCACTGCTGTGGGTAATCCACATAGTAATAAGTCCTGTCTGCCTCCTGCTTCCACCTGGCAGCCCCGACCTGATAAAGCCCCGCCTGCTCATGAAGCGGCATGACCTCCGGATTGCCGTGGAAATAGTTGGCATCATGATTCCCCAGCACAATATGCACAGGCACCGCCAGTTTCTGCATATCCTCCAGCATGGACGAAACATAGAAACTGGTCATTGCCCTGGAAACTGTGCCATCGGTCATGTCTCCCAAATGGACAATGCCCTCGAAATGGACTTTTTCCTGCAAGGCCTGCAGATTGGCTGCCGTATCCTGCCAGGTGCCATTCACCGTGGCATGGGTATCAGTCAACAGGGCCAGCACCAGATCATCGGACTGGCGCAGTCTCTGGACCTTGTCTGCCACCTGCCGGACTTCCTCTGCGAAGATCTTTGGCTCACGTCTCTGAGCCATTGCGCTGCAGGTCAGGATATATGCCAAGCTCTCTGCCTCTGCGCTGGTAATTGCCTCACCATCCACCCGCCGCAAGCAAAACCTGAAATAGCAGCGTCTGCCAAAGGTATAATCCCCCTCCTGAAAACCTGACTGCAAGGACTCACTTTCGTAGGTTCCCCAAAGCTGTTCGGGAGCATAATCGTAGGTGTGGATGTATTTTTCTGGCAGTTCCAGGCTGTAGCAGGCCACTGCGTAGCGATAGCAGCTGTCCTGCAATTGCAGCCTGCTTCCCTCGGCTGCCAGATAAAAGCCCTCTGTTGCCATAAGCTTCGGGTGGCCTCGTTCCAGACAGCCATTTGTCGGATTCAGACCAAATCCGGCAGTCGCTTCAAGCCTGGTCTTTTCCATCATCCCAGCCTCCCCAGAACTTCGGCCTTGATCTTCTCTCCACAGGTTCCATCGATATTCCTGGCCAGTTCCGACCAGGCTTCACGCTGTTTTTCCCTGTCATGTTTCCCCCTTGCCACGTAATCGATAAACTGGCTAACAGAGCGCAGGGCGCGGTGCTCGCTGGTGGCGTAGGGAATATCCTTTCCTACCCGGTCAAAGGAATCCGCCATGGCAGGAGTCCAGTCCTGCACCTGCTCCGCTGTGAGACGGCAGGGCTGCTCCTTATAGGTAAAGTTGTGGAAATCATACCAGAGCAGCCTGTTGTCAAAGGTCAGCTGGAGCGCGCGTTCCGGCAGATCCTCTTCCCAGGGACGGAAAAAGGTAGTCAATGAGCATCCTGCACTGGTAATAGGCGATTGCTGGCGGAAATAATTGGCCTTGCGCTCCTCCCACCTCACAGGCAGGTGCAGGTCAACTTCCTCAAGTTTCTTTTGAGCCATATCCAGCCGCATAGCCATATTGCCGTAGCAGGGCAAGAGATAGATAAAGCCATCCAGGCGCACTATACAGGAGAACTTGTACTGGTCTTCAAAATTCCACCAGTCCACCTGGCACTCATAACCTGCTGGATAATCTCCCTCATCCAGCACCTCCACCGCCCCCGTATGGGTGTCCCAACGGCGAATTTTCATTTTCCGCCAGGGGAACAGCCAGAAGATGCCTGAACCATAGCTTTCTTCCACTATGGCTGCGCAGTCAGTGTCCTCCGGGCCTACATGCTGCCAATGGTATTCACCCGTCGCCATATCAAAGGTCATGACCTTGTTGGACTGCAGTGCTGCAATATAAACCAGGTTCGGGTATTTCAGCCAGGCCACCCCGCCGGAAAGTTCCATATGCTCCCCCGTCACCGTGGGCAGGATTTCCTCCCAGCATTCACGGTAATATTCCAGCTCCCCAGTCTTTTCATCCAGCCTTATCATGGCAGGATAGCGGTTGGGCAGGAAATACAGGTAATGCTCGTATTTCAGGACGCCGCCGAAGTTGCCAGCCTCCAAAGGATTCTCATAGGGGATAAGTTTTTTCTCCCCCGTGCTTTCATCATAAATGCAGATGCTCTTGGCACTGCCAGGGGAGAAGTAGAATTTCCTGTCATCTTCATCCCGCAGGAAAGTGCAATAATTGCGGTCATCGGGCCTGGAACCAAAATCCAGCAGGCACTCAATCTCTCCCGTCTGCCAGTCCATGCGGCAGAACCTGTTGTAAAGGGGAGCCAGAAAATAACTTCGTTTCATATCTTCATCTATGATATGAGCGCCAATCTGGAGCGAAGTTTTTTCCTCCATAGTGGGCTCATACCACAGCAAGTAATCTCCTGCAAAGAAAACAGGCTTGCCCGCATAGCCAAAGAGGCTCACCACCGAGGAGGTAGCCTCCCCCAAATAGGCATCGGATACAGCCATGGTCATCTCCAGGTCCGGCGTGGTGTCCAGGATACCGATATCATATTCCAGATAAAGCTTTTTCAGCTCCATATATTCCTCATAAAGCTCCGGCCTGACAGAATGCAGGCTGGGCTCAATCAGCGGATGAGGACGCCAGATAAGGCATACTTCCCTGTGATTCTGAAAAGTGCCGAAAACATAGCGCATTTTCCTCAGGAACTTATCCCCATGCTGCAGGATGCCGGTGATGCTTGTATTGTAGAAAATAACCTTGCGCCCTCCGATATAATCCAGCCATTCCTGCGGTACCTCAGGATGTTTCTCGCAATAGTAAATCTTATCTATCTTCGGAGAGCCCAGGGCCAGTATTTTCTCTGCAGGCAGGAAGTCCTCCAGATACGGTTCCTCATTCTCCTTGATCTCAGAGAAGCGCATGGGCGCAATCTGCATATGCTCCTGCTGCACTACCATGAAATCCATGTACTTGTAAGCAGAAAGATCCGTATGCTGCTCCGGCCAGCGGCGTCCTACCACAAAATAAGGCACATAGACCAGCAGGTCTGTGTGCTCTCTCAAATTGAAGGAATAATATGCTGAGTCCACAGATGTGGCAGAATTACAATTATCATAAGGGTAATGGAAGAAGATTGCCTCCGGATGCATGGCCTTCAAGTCCACTTCCTGCCAAGCCAGCGTAGGAATATCTGCCGGAAAGAACTCCCTCTCACAAAGCCACTCTTTGGCAGTGCCATCCGGGTTCCTGTCAGCGTATGGAATCGGGATCACATAGGTTATGCAGTTGTCCTTATCCTCATAAGCAGCCCGCCACACGCTCTCCAGGCTGTCCCACATGGAATATTTGTAGGGCAGGAAAACCATTTCTTTCTTGAACTTCTCTTCCTTGCTGGTTTCCGACACGATGTGCTGAAGCAGATCCTTACAAAGAGATATTATCTCTTTTGCATCATCCCCAGCCTTCCCTGAGAGAATCTGCTTCATAGCCATGATAAGGCCATCATACACTTCCCCATACCTGGCATAGTTGCTCTCCGTCAGCCCCTGCTGGCAGAGGTCTCTGGCCTCCGTCAATTGGTGAAGGATAGGATGCATTTTCTGAGGGTGCGCATTCCCAGTCATGTTCAGAAATGCATATGCGGATTTCAACTTGGATAAGAGTCTGATTTTTATAGCCATAGTCTTCACCCTCTCAAACGGTATGAAATCACTGCACACCAACTGTGCCGCAGGAATTATCTCAAAAGGTACAGCTTTTGAAATAATATTCCACAACAAGAGCATTATTTCCTCCCTAAAAATAGAAAAGTTTCAAGTGGGGCAAAACAAAAGCTCAGAAACGGGATACCTTCCCAGCTTCTGAGCTTTGCTTTTATTTGTTTTTAGAGGGTCTTGAGTATCTCCCTGACTTTCTCCAGATACTCCTCCCTGCTGCAGGTGATGACCTCGCCGGTCTTGCGTATCTTCAGCTCAATCACGCCCTCTTCCACGGCCTTGGGGCCGATGGTGACACGCAGGGGGTAGCCGATGAGATCGCAGTCCTTGAACTTCACGCCTGCCCGCTCCTTGCGGTCATCCAGCAGGACGTCGATGCCCTCCTGCTTCAGCTCGGCGTAGATTTCCTCGCCGTACTGCAGCTGGTCATCCTTCTTGGCATTGACCACGGCCACCACTGCCTCGAAGGGAGCAATGGCACGGGGCCAGATGATGCCGTCCTCGTCGTTGTGCTGCTCGATGGCGGCGGCCATGGTGCGGCCTACGCCGATGCCGTAGCAGCCCATGACCAGGGGCTGCTCCTTGCCTGCTTCATCCAGGAAGGTGGCCCCCATGGCCTCGCTGTACTTGGTGCCCAGGGTGAAGACCTGGCCGGCCTCGATGCCGCGGCTCATGGTGAGGGGTGCACCGCACTTGGGGCAGGCATCTCCCTCTGCCACCATGCGGATATCTGCCACGGTGATAGCCTCCTTGTTGAAGTCACGCTCCGGAGTCACGTTCTTGTAGTGGGCATCCACCTCATTGGCGCCGGTGACAGCGTTGTACATGTGCATGACCGTATGGTCAACGATGACCTTGATGCCCTCCTTGATGCCGATGGGGCTCATGAAGCCCGGGCAGCCGCCTGCAGCGTTGATGGCCTCATCCTCGGCCATGTTGAGCTCCTGTGCATCCTCGATAAGGTTGATGAGCTTCACCTCATTGACCTCGTGGTCGCCGCGCACAAAGGCCAGCACCAGCTCGCCCTTGTCAGTCTGGTAGGCAATGGCCTTGATGGTCTTGGCCGTGGGCACATTCAGGAAATCAGCCAGCTTTTCGATGGTGTTGGTGCCAGGGGTGGCCACCTTCTCCAGGGGCAGCATCTCTTCCTGCTCAGCCACGATGGCCTTCAGCTCTGCCTTCTCGTCGCTGGCAGCGTATTCGCACTTGGTGCAGCAGGCAATGCTGGACTCACCGGCCTCAGCCAGCACGGTGAACTCGTGGGAATGGCCGCCGCCGATGGCGCCGTTGTCCGCCTCCACGGGACGGAACTCCAGGCCGCAACGGGTGAAGATGCGACTGTAGGCATCGTACATCTTCTGGTAGGACTCGTTCATGCCCTCCACATCCTTGTCAAAGGAATAGAGGTCCTTCATGATAAACTCACGGCTGCGCATGAGGCCGAAGCGGGGACGGCGCTCGTCCCGGAACTTGTCCTGAATCTGGTAGAGCATGACAGGCAGCTGCTTGTAGGAGCGCACCTCATCCCTCACCAGGGCGGTGATCATTTCCTCATGGGTGGGCCCCATGCAGAACTCACGGCCATGGCGGTCCTTCATGCGCATCATCTCAGCGCCATAGGCTGCCCAGCGACCGCTCTCTTCCCAGAGCTCAGAGGGCTGCAGGATGGGCATCATGATTTCCTGGCCGCCGGCAGCGTCCATTTCCTCACGGATGATCCCCTCGATCTTGCGGATGGTGCGCCAGCCCAAAGGCAGGAAGTTGTACATGCCGCCGGCAGACTTTCTCATGAGTCCAGCTCTGTACATAAGCTGGTGGCTGACAATCTCAGCCTCGGCAGGAGTGTTGCGCAGGGTGGGTGCGTATAAATTGCTTGCTCTCATTTCTTTTTCCGTTCCTCCAGTATTGCATCTATTTCCTTGAAAAGCTCAGTGACTAATTGTTCTTCGGGGACCTTCCTGACGATTTCCCCCTTGCGGAAGACCAAGCCTTCGCCCTTGCCTCCCGCAATGCCCACATCGGCGCCACGGGCCTCCCCGGGACCGTTCACCACGCAGCCCATGACGGCTACCTCGATGGGTTCTGCCATGCCCTCCAGCTTCTTTTCCACCTGCTCTGCAATGGCGGGCAGATCGATGCTGGTGCGGCCGCAGGTGGGGCAGGCCACCAAAGTAGGCCCGTATTCCTTCAGCCCCAGTGCCTTCAGAATCTCATTGGCCACCTTCACTTCCACCACCGGGTCCCCGGTGAGGGAAATGCGGAAGGTGTCGCCGATGCCCTCAGCCAAAAGGGCCCCGATGCCCACAGCAGACTTGATGATGCCCGTGTTGGGGGTGCCAGCCTCAGTGATGCCCAAATGCAGGGGATAATCCACCTTCTCGCTCATGAGCCGGTAAGCGGCCAGAGTCATGGGCACATCGTGGGCCTTCAGGGAGATCTTCATATCGTAGAAGCCCTGCTCCTCCAGGATGCGCACATGTTGCAGGGCGGACTCCACCAGGCCTTCAGGCGTGACCTTGTCTCCGTATTTGGCCAGGATTTTCTTGTCCAGGGAACCGGCATTGACCCCGATGCGGATGGGGATGCCGTGGGCCTTGGCCTCCTGCACCACGGCCCTGACCTTTTCCTCCCCGCCGATATTGCCGGGGTTCAGGCGCAGGCCGGAAATTCCCTGCCTGATGGCCTCCAAGGCCAGCTTGTAGTCAAAGTGGATATCCGCCACCAGGGGCACCTGCACTTCTTTGATGATATTGCCCAGATTAGCGGCGGCTTCCATATCCGGCACCGCCAGGCGCACGATATCGCAGCCGGCAGCCGTCAGGGCCTTGATTTGCTGCACAGTGCTTTCCGTGTCCGCCGTCTTGGTATTGGTCATGGACTGGACAGAGATGGGAGCGCCGCCGCCGATGGCCACGCTGCCTATATGTATCTGTCTGGTTTTCTTTCTTTCAAACACCATCTTAGCCTCCCACGAATACCCGCATGATGTCATTAGCCGTAGCAAAGAGCATCAGGAGGATCAAGAGCCCCACACCCACGCTCTGCATATAGTAGAGCGCCTTGGGAGAAAGGGGCTTGCCTCTCACTGCCTCAATGCAAAGGGTGATGAAGTGGCCGCCATCCAGAGCCGGAATGGGGAAAAGGTTCACCAATCCCAGGTTGATGCTCAAAAAGGCCGTGAAATTAAGCAGGGGCACAATGCCCATCTGGGCCACTTCTCCAGCCATCTGAGCCACGCCGATGGGACCTGCCAGGTCTTTGCCGGAAAGCTCCAACAGCAGCCTGTAGAGGGCATCCACCATCATGTACATGAGGTAGCCCGTCTTCTGCACTGCCATGGTCACGGAATCAACGAAACCTATGTCCTTGTGCTCAAGGGCGCTCATAACCCCCACTACATTCCGCTTGGAACTGGCATCATAGGTGGGTGCAACGGAAACCTGCAGTTCCTCGCCTCCCCGCTGCACAGTCAGGGAGAGAGGCGTTCCCTCCTCACTGGCCTGGACAGCCTCAGTGAACTCAGTCCAGGTAGAAATGGCCTCGCCATTTATGGAGAGCACCCTGTCCCCGTCCTTCAGCCCCGCCTCATAGGCAGGCTTGTCCGCCAGCACCGTGCCCAGGATGGGCTCGGGATTAGGCGTGGAAACGCCGGAGAAGAAGAAAATGCCGAAGAAAAGAAAGATGGGCAGCAGGAAGTTCATGAAGACACCTGCCAGAATGACTACCATCCTGTGGCCCACGGGACGCTCACAGTAGCCCCGCTCCCCCGCATCATTCTCCTCTGGGTTCATGCCAGCGATATCGTTGAAGCCTCCCAAAGGCACAACGCGGATAGAATATACCGTTTCTCCCCTCTTGAAAGAGCAGAGCTTGGGCCCAAAGCCGATGGCAAATTCGTCCACCCGCATGCCCGCCAGCTTGGCCGTAATGAAATGGCCCAGCTCATGCACCAGCACCAGCAGGCCTAAAACGAAGATAGTGGCCGCTATAGTAATTAACATTGTTTCACCGTCCTTTTATCAGCCTCCCCCGCTTGCGGGGGAGGTGGCAGCCGAAGGCTGACGGAAGGGGGACTAGTGGTCGAACAATACGGCTTCGAAGCCCCCCTTCCACCGGCTTCGCCGGTCCCCCTCCCCCGTAAACGGGGGAGGCTTTCTTATTACTTATTTCTTCAAAAGCCCCTTGGCAAACTCCCTGGCCCAGCGGTCTTCCTCGAAGAGCTCTTCCAGCTCCGGCTCCAGGATGGTTTCCCGCTTCAACATGGTTTCCTCGATGATGTCGTAGATATCCAGGAAGTAGATATCCCCGGCCAGGAAAGCCGCCACCGCCACTTCATTGGCAGCGTTGAAGACGCAGGGCATGGTACCGCCAATCTTGCCGGCTTCGTAGGCAAATTTCAGCCCCTTGAAGGTCTCCATATCAGGCTCGGCAAAGGTCAGGTCCTTCATCTGCCAGAAGTCCAAGCGGGGCCAGGAGGCTGGCTGCCTCTCGGGATAAGTCAGGGCGTACTGGATGGGCAGCCGCATATCCGTGCTGCCCAGCTGTGCCATCACCGCACCGTCCACGAACTGCACCATGGAGTGGATGATGCTCTGGGGGTGCACCACTACCTGGATCTTATCGTAATCCACATCGTAGAGCCACTTGGCCTCGATGACCTCCAGCCCCTTGTTCACCAGGCTGGCGGAGTCCACGGTGATCTTCCTGCCCATATTCCAGGTGGGATGGGCCAGCACCTGATCCACGGTGGCATTGCCAATTTCCTCCCGCTTCTTGCCGCGGAAAGGACCGCCGGAGCAGGTGAGCAAGAGCTTCTCAATCTTGGAACTCTGCTCCCCCTGCAGGCACTGGAAGAAAGCGCAGTGTTCGCTGTCCACAGGCAGGAGCCTTACTCCCTGCTCCTTCACCTTGCGGGTCACCAGCTCGCCGGCTACTACCAGAGTCTCCTTGTTGGCCAGAGCAATGTCCTTTTTCGCTTCCAAAGCCTTCATGGTGGGTTCCAGACCGGCAAAGCCCATCATGGAAGTGACCACCGTCTGCACATCATCGTAGGCTGCTGCGTCAACAAAGGCCTGACGACCGCCTGCCAGCTGGGTCCTGCCCGTGTATCTCTCCTTCAGCCTCTGATAGGCAGCTTCATCGGAAAGCACCGCCAGCTCAGGCTGGAATTCTTCTATCTGTTTTTCCAGCAATTCATCGCTGGCATTGGCTGCCAGCACGGACACATGGAAAAGCTCCGGATGCTCCCGCACCACATCCAGAGTCTGGGTGCCGATGGAACCGGTGGAGCCTAGTATGGCTATATTCTTCATGAAAGAACTCCTCCTTAGGGCGTGTTGATTAAATGAACTTGGCACAGATTTGCGGGGATTGGCTGTCCATTGCAAGGCGACAAACCGGAGGCATAGCGGGTGCTATGTCGAGGATTTGTCAACGCAGCAGGGACAGTCAAGCCCCGTGAAGATGGGCTGAGTGAATTAATCAACACGCCCTAGTGGCCGAGCAACTCGAAAAATTGGGCAAAGAAATACACCAGCGGCGCAGTGAAAAGCACGCTGTCAAAGCGGTCCCAAATGCCGCCGTGTCCCGGGATGATATTGCCGGAATCCTTGATGCCCGTATGGCGCTTGGCCACGGATTCCACCAAGTCCCCCAAAGTGCCGAAAATGGCAATCAGCACACCCAGGAGAGCCATGAGAGGCAGCGGCAGGCCGAAGAAGGCTCCCAAGGCCACAGTCATGGCGGTGGTACCAACTACTGCCCCCATAGCCCCCTCAATGGTCTTGTTGGGGCTGATGGCAGGGCAGAGCTTGTGTTTTCCGATGGCAGAGCCCACGAAATAGGCAAAGCTGTCGCTGGACCAGGTGCCGATGAACATGACCCAGACCAGAGCGCAGCCGGGCTCAAAGGCTCCCAGTGATGTCTCTATAGGCGGCAGACCTGCTCCCAGCCCCCGCAGGGAAACCAGATGGGCAAAGGGCAGCCCCAGATACATGATGCCCGCCGCCGACAGTCCCGCCGCCGGGAAGCTGACCTTGCCGTGCAGGAGAACAGTTTCCAAAAAGATAGCCAACACAGCCAGGGTTATGACGGCGCCCATAACCTCTGCCTTGCCAAGCCAGGCACAACCCCAAAGACCTACCAGGCCCAGGGTGCCCACCAGGAAGGAAAGGTGCTCCCCCTTCTGCCTGAAGGCTCTCACATACTCCACCCAGGCCAGGATGGCCAGCAGCAGCGCAAACAGGGCAAAGAGCTGCCCTCCCGTCTGTATGACCAAAGCCGCCAGGGCAATGCCGATGACGCCGGTGATGATTCTAACTAACAAATGAACAGCTCCTTATTTCTTATTAAGTCCCCCGAAGCGGCGGTCCCGATGGGCAAAATCCGTCATGGCCGCCACAAAATCCGCCGGGGTGAACTCAGGCCAGTTCTTGTCCGTAAAATAAAACTCCGCATAGGCAGACTGCCACAGCAGGAAGTTGCTGAGGCGCTGGTCGCCGCTGGTGCGGATCATGAGATCCACTGGCGGGTCCCCTGCCGTGTCCAGCAGGCTCTCCACCAGCTCAGCATCCACTTCCTCCGGCTTCAGGCTTCCGGCGGCTGCCTGGGCAGCCACCCTCTGCATGACCCGGAGCAGCTCGTCCTGGCCGCCGTAGTTGGCCGCCACATTGAAGTGAATGCCTGTATTGTTTGCCATGAGCCTTTCGGCATCGCTCATCTGACGCTGCAGGCTCTTGGGCATGCCTTCCTTTTTTCCCAGGAAACGGATGCGCACATTGTCATCATGCATTTCCTGCAGCTCTTTTTCCAGGTACTCGGCAAAGAGCTTCATGAGGAAGTCCACTTCCGTTGTGGGGCGCTTCCAGTTCTCTGTAGAGAAAGCATACACCGTCAAAGCATCCAGCCCCAGGCCGATGGCGGTGCTGAGAATGCCCTTGAGGGTCTTGACCCCGGCCTTGTGGCCGGCAGTGCGGATAAGCCCCTGGCCCTTGGCCCAGCGGCCGTTGCCGTCCATGATCACCGCCACATGGCGGGGCAGCTTCTCCCATTCAATGGGAGCAAAAAGTGGGTCATCCCGCTTGGGGATTTCCTTGTAGGCATCTGCGCTGCCAAATATTTTTTTCCACATATATGTGAACCTCTTGGATTTAATCTCTAAATAGCATAAAGGCAGGCCCCTCTGAATGAGAAGGGCCTGCCCTGCAGGATTTCGTCCAGCTTCTCCTTAATCTTGACGATTATTCCGGAGCAGAGATGGCCGATACAGGGCAGCCTGCTGCGCAGGCGCCACACTCGACGCACTTATCTGGATCGATCTCGTAATGAGCGCTGCCTTCGCTGATAGCCTCCACGGGGCAAGTAGCCGCGCAAGCGCCGCAGGAAATGCAGTCATCACCGATCTTGTATGCCATTATCTTACACCTCCTTATCTTGGTGTCCCTGGACACTAGGTATTACCTTGGCCCCCAGGGTCACTTTGATGCCCAGCCCGCGCTCTTGCACGCGCAGGACGTACAGACGCTGCTCGTCTGTCTTGAAAAAATCACGCACGGGGCGTGTAATTTCCCGTTCATAAGGTACACCCGACTCCTGCAGGAGAGCTTCTGCCTCCTCCCAAGGCAGGGCTACAAGCGATTGGCAGTCCATCAGACTTCCATGACCTCTTTTTCCTTGGCAGCCCGGGCAGAATCCACCAGCTTGATGTACTTGTCCACCAGCTT
Source organism: Selenomonas sp. KH1T6 (assembly GCF_900108415.1). Lineage (NCBI taxonomy): Bacteria > Bacillati > Bacillota > Negativicutes > Selenomonadales > Selenomonadaceae > Selenomonas > Selenomonas sp. KH1T6. Next base: position 1,850 of record NZ_FNWN01000008.1, on the reverse strand, counting down.
CTGGACATCTTCCTGCCCCTTCTTGGACTCGTCCTCGGTGATTTCCTTGGCCTTCTCCAGCTTCTTGATAGCCTCGTTGCCATCGCGGCGCACATTGCGCATAGCCACCTTGGCCTCCTCGGCCTTCTTGTTCACCGTCTTGACGATTTCCTTGCGGCGTTCCTGGGTGGGCTGGGGAATGGACAGGCGGATGGCAGTGCCGTCAGAGTTGGGAGACAGGCCCAGGTCAGACTTCATGATAGCCACTTCGATGTCGTGGAGGATGGTCTTCTCCCAAGGCTGGATGACAATCATGTGAGGCTCGGGCACTGAGACCTTGGCCACCTGGTTCACAGGGGTAGGCGTGCCATAATACTCCACCATGACCTTGTCCAGCAGGGACGGAGTAGCGCGGCCTGCACGGAGGGTGCCGAACTCACGCTTCACAGCCTCCAGGGATTTCTTCATGCGTTCTTCTTCATTTGCCAGGATTTCTTTTACGGTAGCCATTACTCTTTCCCTCCTACGGTGGTGCCAATCTCCTCGCCCAAAGCCGCACGGGCGATGTTTTCATGGTCGTCGATGTTGAAGACCACCAGCTGGATCTTGTTGTCCATGCACAGGCTGGTAGCCGTGGAGTCCATCACAGCCAGACCCTGGTTCAGGATGTCGATATAAGCCAGATGGTCGTACTTCTTGGCGTCAGGGTTCTTGTTGGGGTCAGAATCGTAGATGCCGTCAGTGCCCTTCTTGGCCATGAGGATCACGTCTGCCTCTACCTCAGCAGCCCGCAGGGCAGCAGTAGTATCGGTGGAGAAGTAAGGATTGCCCGTACCTGCACCAAAGATGACCACACGGCCCTTTTCCATGTGACGGATGGCCTTGCGGCGGATATAAGGCTCCGCCACCTGGCGCATCTCGATGGCAGTCTGGACACGAGTGTCCACATCGATTTTCTCCAGAGCATCCTGCAGGGCCAAAGAGTTCATGACAGTAGCCAGCATGCCCATATAGTCAGCAGAGGCACGGTCCATGCCCTTGGCGCTGCCGGAAAGGCCGCGCCAGATATTGCCGCCTCCTACCACGATAGCCACATCCACGCCATGGTCGCGGATGACCTTGATCTGCCTGGCAATATCCTCTACCACTTCAGGATTGATGCCAAAGCCCTGGTCACCAGCCAAGGACTCACCGGACAATTTCAGAACCACACGTTTATATTTAGCTGTTTCCAAAGCAAACCCTCCATCTATAAAATCTCACTATCTGCCATTATAACGCATTGTTCAAATTTTGTCGACTGACAAAATCTCCTATTGACGTTTCAACGATGTGAACACATCGTTATACCATAATATTGTCTTTTGCAATAGAGAAAATTTAGCCCTCTCTGCCCACTCTGCAAGTGAGGGACACAGGTATAGCATAAGCGGAACGTGTGAAATTTTTACGCAGGAAAAATTTCAAGTGAAACGCTCCCAGCCTGTTCCCCGAACGCCTTAGCAGGCAAACAATAAATATCCCCCGGCACAGCCGGGGGTTTTAGTTTTACGGCCTATAAGGCCTCACCGTTGCCAGCTGCGCTTTACAGCGCCTGTACGGTCCGTCCCTTGCATCTTACTGCCTGCTACCCGTAAACGGGTCCTCAAAGTTTAGCGTCAACTGTTCAGATAGCTCATCCTCCTTCAGCTGTTCCTGTATGTATGTTGCTATTTTCTTCTCATCCTTGCCTACCGTATCCACAAAATATCCCCTACACCAAAACTGACGATTTCTATACTTATATTTCATATTCCCCCATTTTTCGTATATCATTAAGCTGCTTTTCCCTTTCAGGAAGCCCATAAAGCTAGATACACTCATTTTAGGCG
>NZ_FNWN01000075.1:0-1369 GCF_900108415.1 Selenomonas sp. KH1T6 | reverse complement strand
CTACATCACAGACCATCACAAAGACATTATTCCAGAACAGAATCTGTGACCCCTGATTTGCCAGTGCAATGGCCATAGCCACAACAATGGCTCCCACCATAGACATCCTCATAAGCATGAGTTTTCCAGCTTCCGTCCGCACCTTCAACAGAGGTTCCAGCATATCCCTGGCCACCATAGTGCCCACTCCCAGGCTAAGGCCTGCAATGGACCCTATAACCCCCAGAACAATGCCCCCCAGAGCCATGCCGCCCATCAATGGCGAGGCGTAGTGAAGCAAATATGCTGGCAGTGCCAGCATGGCTGGAAGTTCAGGATGTACAGACTGCATGTATATGCCCATCATCGCACAGGGCAAACCTATGGGTATAGCAACCATTGCTGCCAGAATAAGTCCTACTGCTGCAGTTCTGGGTGTGGCTGCTGAGAAAACTGCCTGAATATATGTCTGCGTGCAGATCATGCCCACCAATACCGAAGCCACATTGGTCAGGATAGAACCTGCGCTGATGCCCCAAATGCTGAGAAAGCCCTCTGGTTTTTCTCTCAGTAGTTCTGGTGAGGCAGCAAGCCCCTGCCAGGCCGCAAATCCCAACGCAAACAGCGTCACAAAGAGTACCAGCATCTTCAGGATTCCACCTATAGAAGCCGTCTTCATTCCTCCGAAGAAAGCGTACAGGATCACTAACAGCAACAGTATTCCCGCCGATACCAAGGGTGAAAGTCCAGTCAAGGCAGCCAGCAAGCCGATCCCGGGAAGAATGCTGGATACTGCGCTGAACAGTATGCCAAAGGAAGTGGCGCAACTGGTGATCCTGCCTGCCCCTTTCCCATAATTGCCAACTATATACTGGGATATTGTCTCCAGCCCCGTATATCGCAGAGGACGGGCATAGATAAGTCCCATAACCAGCAGGGATAATCCCACGCCTATAGTAAACCATACAGCTGACAGGCCTACAGAACCGGCCAGTTGCGCTGTGCCGATAGTAGCGCCGCCTCCCACACAGGTACCGGCAATACTCCCCGCTATCATGGGGACACCTGCTGATCGGCTTCCCAGGCTGAAGCCCTCAGATGAATGCACCGACCTGGCTGCATACAAACCGCCACCCAAAACCAGACAGATGGTCACGGTCATTATCGCCAGGTGGCCAATCGAGAATTCCAAAGCTATGCGCTTCCTTCCAAAATCATTAAAGATTTGCCCAGCAATCGCTATTAACCAACGCCATTGCGTGAACCCATCGTAGTGCCCATTCTAACATCATCGCATATTACGGTCAACGCATAAGCCAGCTGCCACCACGCAAAAACTGGCTGCGCAGCCAGCACAGCCAGTTTCCATCTCTTTCCAAAGTAACTGTAA
>NZ_FNWN01000045.1:0-17556 GCF_900108415.1 Selenomonas sp. KH1T6 | reverse complement strand
AGGTGCATTTGCAATGATGAAGGCGGACATGAATTTCCGAAGGTTCCTGAGCCGCGGCACAGCAAATGTCCTTGTTGAGATCATGCTGGTGGCTATGGCTTACAATATTCAAAAGCTGCACTGCAAAATCCAGTCAGACAGAGCAGGCCAGCACCTGTTCCCTGTGAATAACGCAGCCTGAATACAAAATAAGAGCACAAGAAAAAAGGCGATTTTTATACCGCCTGGTATCTTGTGCTCATTTTTAGTGGATTTTACAACGAATAGGAACTTCTTATACATCAACAAGGAAAAGGGGCTGTGCATAAGTGGAATTATACTCATGCAACAGCCCCTTTTGCGGTTAAGATATTTTCATTACTTATGGTCAACAGGATTCTTGACACCCCAGGCATGGATACCATCTTCGTTGCCCAGGATAGCCGGGTCAAAGACAGGCTCTATGCCCTGGTCTTTCTGGCTGATATAGCTGTCCAGCGCAATACGGGCATACTTGGCCAGGCGGATTACTGCATAGAGGTTAGTCAGGCACAGAAGGCCCATGAAGAGGTCCGCCAGGTTCCACACCAGGTTCAGCTCAGCCAGGCAGCCGAAGAGCACCATGGCCACCACGCCTACGCGGAAAAGCTGCAGGCCCAGCTTGCTCTTGCCCTCGAAGAACTCAATGTTGATTTCGCCGTAGTAGTAGTTGCCCACGATGGAGCTGAAGGCAAACATCAAGATCATCAGGGAAACGGCACTGGGAGCCAGGCTGCCGAAGATGCTGGCCAGGCTGGCCTGAGCCAGGGCGATGCCTGTAAGCTCACCACCGATCTGGTACTGGCCCGTGAGCAGCACGATAAAGGCAGTGGCGGAGCACACCAGCCAGGTATCCACATAGACACCCAAGGACTGCACCAAGCCCTGCTTCACAGGATGGGTGACATCAGCGGTGGCAGCAGCATTTGGCACGGAGCCTTCACCGGCCTCATTGGAGAAGAGCCCCCGCTTGATACCAGTCAGCACTGCCGTACCTATACCGCCACCCACTGCGGCCTGAGGAGAGAAGGCATCATGGAGGATAAGGGCAAACATGCCGGGCACCTTGTCAATGTTGAACAGGGTAATGGCGATGGCGATAAGAATGTACAAACCTGCCATAATAGGCACCAGGAACTCGGCAAACTTGGCAATGCGGGTCATACCGCCAAAGATAACCAAGGCCGTCAGCACGCAAAGGAAGATAGCCGTGACATAGGGTGGAATGCCGAAAGCAGTCACAGCAGACAGGGCAATGGTGTTAGCCTGCACGGAATTATAAATAAGTCCGAAGGTGATGGAAATGAGCACCGCAAAGAGCTTGGCCACGCCACTCTGCCCCAGGGCATTCTGGATATAGTAGGCAGGGCCGCCGTGGAACTTGCCTTCACCACGTGGCAGCTTATAGATCTGCGCCAGGGTACTTTCCACAAAACCCGTGGCACAACCTATAAACGCAATGACCCACATCCAAAACACGGCGCCAGGGCCGCCGGTGACAATGGCAATGGCCACACCAGCAATATTGCCCACGCCCACCCGGGAAGCGGTACTGACGCAGAAAGCCTGGAAGGAACTGATGGCCTTTCCTTCTGTTTTCTTGCCGATACCCTCGGTCAGAAGACGAAACATCTCCGGCAGCATCCGCAGCTGCACCAGCCCGGTGCTGAGAGTGAAATAGAGCCCGCAGCCCACCAGCACCACAATCAGCACATAAGACCAGAGCAGAGTGTTGATACTATCAACTGCACTGTTCAGTATGTCCATAAATTATAATACCTCCTTTGATCTAGTATGACCTATACTATTACAACATAACTATCATAACACGATTGTTCTGATTTTGTCGACTAACAAATCTCCCAGGTCATACCAGCTACACAAAGAAAAAAAGAACTGACGCGTGCCCATCACATGCGTCAGTTCCTTTATCACAGGCGGGCAAATACCGGTTCAAACACGCCTACCAGCCAGGAGAGGATATCCGAGCCCTGTCCTACGTTCTTATCTGCCAGGATATCCACCTCACCAACCTGCTCCCCCTTGTAAAGCAGCTTGGCCGTGCCTGCTTTCTGGCCCTTTTTCACGGGAGCCGCCAACACTTTCTTTACATCGTAGACCACTTTGTAATTGCTTTTTTCCTCAGCATCTACCAGAGGAAAGTTTATATCCTCTGCCAGATGGAGGTCTACTTTGGCTTCCCTGCCATCCTTGACCCAGGCGCTCCCCCTGAAGCGTTCCTTGTTCACCCCGCGCACCAGGCGGGTGTGCTCAAAGCCGTAGTCCAGGAGCTTTTCCGCATCCTTGAATCTGTCCTTGGGGGTTTCGGCGTGCATGACAATGACGATGAGCTCCAGCCCGCCCTGTTTGGCAGAGGCAGCCAGGCACCCCCCTGCCGCCTGGGTCCAGCCGGTCTTGATGCCCGTCATGCCATCGTACTTGCCCAGAAGCTCATTGGTGTTTTCTGCTGCCAGCATCTTGTTTTTTGGAATGCTCCAGCGCAACAGTGCCTTCTGCTGGCCCACGATTTCCCGGAATCTCTCATTCTGCATGACGTGACGGGCCAGCTTTGCCATATCCCTGGCCGTGGAATAGTGTTCAGCATTTGTCAGGCCATTGGGATTCACGAAGTGGGTGTTCTCCATGCCCAGCTTCTCCGCCTTGGCATTCATCATCTCCGCAAAGGAAGAGACGGAGCCGCCTATCTGCTCAGCCAGGGCCACCGCCGCCCCATTATCCGAAAGCATCAGCAGGCCGTTCAGGAGCTCCGCGGAAGACAGCATTTCCCCGGGCAGGAGCCCCATGGGCACATCCTCGGTAGCCGCCGCATTGGCAGAAATCAGCACCTCCGTATCAGCGCTGAGGTTTTCCAAAGTCAGCAGCCCCGTCATCATCTTGGTCATGCTGGCAGGATAGCGGCGCTCATCGGCGTTCTTCTCCCAGATGACTCTGCCGGTAGAGGCTTCCATAACTATAGCGGCATCGGCGCTGAGTTTTATATCTTCCTGTGCTTCTGCCACAGGCACTTGCGCTACAGCCAGTACAAAACACAGACATATTGCTGCAAATTTTCTTAAGCACCCCATCGGGGTAATTGCCACCTTTCTGATTCATCTTGGCATAGCCAGCTTCAAGGCCTGGCTTACTGTCTCAGCGCCGTAAAGCTCTATGCCCTTTATCTCCCCGGCCAGCTGCCGGTAATTCTTCATGGGCAGCACCGCTGCCTTGAAGCCCAGACGCTTGGCTTCGTTCACCCTGCTCTCAGCCTGGCTCACAGCCCGCACCTCACCAGAGAGGCCCACCTCGCCAAAGACGATGGTCTGGGGCCGCAGGAGCCTGTTGGCAAAGCTGGAGGCCATGGCTATGCAGAGCCCCAGATCTGCCGCAGGCTCATCAATGCGTATGCCGCCTGCCACCTTCACATACACATCGCAGGCACCAATGGACAGGTGCACCCTTTTCTCCAGCACTGCCAGCAAGAGCTGGATCCGCTTGATATCCACGGAATCCGCCGTGCGCCTGGGCGGTACATAGGGAGTGGGTGCCACCAGGGCCTGCACTTCCACCAGCAAAGGGCGGGTGCCCTCCACCGTGGGAATGATCACCGTGCCCGTGTCCTGCTCCCGGTCGGAAAGAAAGAGCTTGGAGGCATCCGGCACATCCACCAGCCCCACTTCCCGCATTTCAAACAGCCCCAGTTCATTGGTACTGCCAAAGCGGTTCTTCACCGCCCTGAGCACCCTGTACTCGGCATTGCGCTCACCTTCGAAGAAGAGCACCGTGTCCACAATATGCTCCAGCACCCGGGGGCCTGCCAGATTTCCTTCTTTCGTAACATGGCCAATTATGAATGAAGCTATACCACTGCTCTTTGAAATTCGCAGCAGGTCTACAGCGCATTCCCGCACCTGGGACACGCTGCCCGGGGCGCTCTGTATCTCAGGCTTGAACACCGTCTGAATGGAGTCAATGACCAAGAGGTCAGGCTCCGCATTCATGACATGGGTTTCAATGGTGGAAAGATTGGTCTCGCTCACCACCAGCAGGTTATCCGCAATGGCCTCCAGCCTGTCGGCCCTCATGCGCACCTGGCGGGTGCTCTCCTCGCCGGTGACGTAGAGCACCTTTCTCCCGGCGCGGGCAATCTCGGCGCAGACCCGCAGGGTCAGGCTGGACTTGCCTACCCCCGGATCCCCTACCAGCAGCACCATGGAACCGGGGATAACCCCGCCCCCCAGCACCCGGTCAAGCTCCCCGGAGCCGGTGGAAAAGCGGGGCATATCCTCCAGCTCCACCTCCCCTATGGGCTTGGGGGGCACAGCATCAGACAGCCCCGTGCGCGTTTCGCTTTCCTTTTCCGGCAGGGCGATTTCCTCCACCATGGTATTCCAGGCGCCGCAGCCAGGACACCTGCCCTGCCACTTGGGAGAGTCATAGCCGCACTGCTGGCAGACGTATACGGTTTTCTTCTTCTTGGCCATAGCAAGCCTCCAATAATAAGAGCCGCCCCCATCGAAGCCAGGAAGCGGCTCTGATATCTTCATCGATTTAGTATACGCTTAATCAGCCGGATAGTCCAGCGTCCCAGCCAGACAATGGACCAAAAAAGATTCATGAAGAAGTTCAGTATTTTTCCCTTGGTAGTCTCAGGCGCCAGCTTATTGTCCATGACTTATGACCTCACGCCTCCTGCCTGCAGGCTTTTCTTTCTTCACGAAATCAAGCTTGTCCTCAGCCTTGCCCTTGCGGACGCTGATAGTATCTCCTGCCTTGAAAGCCCCGGCAAGCAGCAGCTCCGCCAGATCGTTTTCCAGCAGCCTTTCGATGGCCCGGCGCAGGGGACGCGCCCCGTATTTTTCATCCGTGCCCTTTTCTATCAGGCGCAGCTTGGCGCTGGGGGTGACCTCCAGCCGCAGGCCCTGCTCCAAAAGGCGCTTCTTCACATCAGCCAGCAGGATATCCACTATCCTGGAAAGCTCCGGCCTGCCCAGTGGGTGGAAGACCAACAGCTCGTCCACTCTGTTCAGGAACTCCGGCCTAAAGGTGCGGCGCACCTCGCCCATGACCCGCTTCTTTTCCAGCTCCTGCTGGCTGAGGCTGCGCTCCGCCCCTACGGCAAAGCCCATAGCAGGAGCAGCCTTCTTCAAAGAGCCGGCCCCGGCATTGGAAGTCATGATAATCACCGTGTGGCGGAAATCCACCGTGCGCCCCTGACCGTCAGTAAGGCGGCCGTCATCCAGCACCTGCAGCAGGATATTGAAAACATCAGGGTGGGCCTTTTCTATCTCATCCAAAAGAATGATGGAATAGGGCTTCTGCCGCACGGCATCTGTCATGCGGCCTCCCTCCTGATAACCCACATAGCCCGGAGGGGCTCCCACCATGCGGGAAACAGTATGCTTTTCCATATACTCGGACATATCAAAGCGGATAATGGCCTCTTCACTGCCAAAGAGCCTTTCTGCCAGCGCCTTGGCAAGTTCCGTCTTGCCCACCCCCGTAGGCCCCAGGAACAGGAAGGAACCAATGGGGCGGCGGGGATCCTTGAGGCCGGCCCTGGCCCTTCTGACCGCACGGGAAACGGCTTCCACCGCCTCCTGCTGCCCCACCACTCTGGCAGACAGCTTCTTTTCCAGCCCCAGAAGGCTTGCCGCTTCCCGGCTGGCCATGCGCTGCACAGGAATGCCTGTCCAGAGGGAGACCACCTCAGCCACGTCGTTTTCTGTCACCGTCACGAAGCTGCCATTCTGCTGGTTCCACTCCTTGCGTGCCTCCTGCAGTTCCACCTTCTTCCGCTGCATTTCATCCCGAAGGCTGGCGGCCTTCTCAAAGGCCTGGTCCTTGATGGCTTCGTCCTTCTCCTTTTCCAGCCGGTTAAGGCTCTCCTCCATCTCCTGCAGGGACTTGGGAGCAGAGACATTTGCCATGCGCACCTTGGCCGCCGCCTCATCCATCACGTCGATGGCCTTGTCCGGCAGGAAGCGGCCCGAAATATAGCGGGAACTCAGCCGCACCGCTGCCTCCAGGGCATCATCCTGAATTACCGCCCGGTGGAATTTCTCATAATGTCCCCGCAGCCCCTTCAGGATAGCCTCTGCCTCATCCACGGTAGGTTCCTCCACCAGCACTGTCTGGAAGCGGCGGGCGAGGGCCCCATCCTTTTCCAGATGCTTCTTGTACTCGGACAGGGTAGTGGCGCCGATGACCTGTATCTCGCCGCGGGACAGGGCAGGCTTCAGGATATTGGCCGCATCAAGAGCCCCCTCTGCCGCCCCGGCTCCCACAAGGGTGTGAAGCTCGTCTATGAAGAGTATCACCTTGCCTGACTTCCGGATTTCCTCGATGACTCCCTTCAGGCGTTCCTCGAACTCACCCCGGTACTTGGCACCTGCCACCAGAGAAGCGATGGACAGGGAAATGATTTCCTTGTCCTGCAGCGTATGGGGCACCTCTCCTGCTACTATGCGCTGGGCCAGCCCTTCGGCAATGGCAGTCTTGCCCACCCCCGGCTCCCCCAGGAGCACGGGATTGTTCTTGCGGCGGCGGGAGAGGATCTGCACCGTGCGGGTGATTTCCTTCTGCCTGCCCACCACCGGGTCCAGTGCCTGCTCTTTGGCCAGCCTGGTTAAATTGCGGCCGTATTTTTTCAGCAGGGGCGTGCCTCCCCTGCTTTCGTTCGAAGCGTTTGGCTCTTCCTGATAATCGCCTTTTTCTTCCAAAAGAGAAAAGATTTCATTCAAAGCATCATTCAATTCTATGCCGAAGTGCTCAATAAGCTCCACCGCCGCCCCTCCGGCGTCCTCCAGCAGGCTGATAAGGATATGCTCCGTGTCCACCACAGAGGCCCCCAGCCGGTCGGCTTCCTCCACCGCCCCCTCCATGACCCGCTTGGCCCTGGGGGTATAGTAAGGATTGTCAGAGGGGTATTCCTGCTCGCTGGCCGTCAGCCGCCGCAGCTCCGAGAGGGCGCTTTCATACTCCATGCCCAGATTCCTGAGGGCTTTGGCTGCCAGGCTCCCCCGTTCATGCAGGAGCCCCAGCAGGATATGCTCTGTACCTATGTAATCCCGGCGCAGCTCGTGGGCCAGATACTGGCCGAAACGCACTGCCCGGACAGCTGTTTCTGTAAATTCTCTTCGGTCTCTATCGCCCATGCAGGGCCTCCTTTCTATGGGAAATAAGGCTTACTCCTTGCCCAGCAGGGCCTTGCGCACCTGCTCTGCCCGGAGCCTGTCTATCTCGTTCTTGGACATATTTTCATTTTCCGCCAGATTCTGGAGGAAGTGGGTGCGGCTCACCAGCAGGATATCTCCGAAGCTGTCGGGATTCTCCCATTCCATCAGCCGCAGGTTCACTCCCAGCCGCACCCAGGAAAGAAGCTCCAGCGTCTCCTTCTCCGTCAGCAGCCGGGCATAGCGCAGGGTGCCGTAGGCACGCCACACCTCATCCTCCAGCCTGTCCTTCATGTACAGAGCCAGGGCTTTGCGTGCCTTGCGCTCATGGGCCACCACTTCCCGGACGGCGCTCTTGAGGTTTTCCACCAGCGCCTGCTCAGAGAAGCCCATGGTAAGCTGGTTGGTGATCTCATAGAGGCAGCCCCCTGCCTCCTGCCCCTCGCCGTAAAGACTGTGAATGGACAGGCCCAGCTGGGGAGCAATGGTCTCCACGCTGCTGATATTCTTGGTGAAGACCAGCCCCGGCAGGTGCAGCACCACCGAAGCCCTGAGGCCCGTGCCCAGATTGGTGGGCACCGCCGTAAGATAGCCCATCTTCTCGTCAAAGGCTATATCCAGCTGGGACTCGATGATATCATCAATGGCAAAAGCCTTCTTCAGGGGCGCATCAAGATCAAAGGCAGGGGCAAGGCACTGTATGCGCAGATGGTCATCCTCGTTGACCATCAGGCTCACCTGTCCCGCCTCTGCCAGCAGCACCTCGCGATGCTGGGGATTCTTCATCAGGGCCGTGGTAGCCAGCTGCTTCTCAATCAGCACGCTGCGCTCCAAGGGGGTAAGCTCCTCCATGTTGAACCCTGCAAATTCCGTTCCCAGGCCCTTGGCCAGGCTGGGCAAGATCTGCTCCACCTGCGTGCGCACCGCCAGCAGCTGGGAAAAGTCAGCCCGATTGGGGAAGGGCAGCTTTTTCAGATTCCTGGCCAGCCGCACCCTGCTCATGAGCACTACATCGCCATCTGTCCCCCCAGCGGAAAGCCAGCTCAGGTGGCGCTCTTTCATGATTTCGTCCTTAGACATGAGCCTCCCCTCCTTCCTTGGCGGAAAGCTTCTGCTCCAAAGCCCGCACCTCATCACGCAGCCTGGCTGCCTCCTCGTATTCCTCCCGGGCAACCTTTTCCTTGAGCTCGGCCCGGAGGCGCTTGATTTCCTGTTTCAGCTCCAGGGTGCCGCCGCTGCGGCGGGGAATCTTGCCGCTGTGGGTGCTGGTGCCGTGAATGCGGCGCAGGAGGGGTTCCAGCTGGGGACGGAAGGTAGCATAGCAGACACTGCAGCCTATTTTCCCCGTCTGCTGGAAATCCGCATAGCTCATGCCGCAGTTGGGACAGGTGAGCACCAGAGGCTCCCCCTGCCTGCCCTTCTGCTTTTCCTCCTGTCCGGCAGACTGGCTGAACATGCCCTTGAGGAAATCGTCTACAGACATATTGCGCTTAGGCTGGTTTTCCGGCATGAATTCCCCGTAGCCTGCCGCGCATTTCTCGCAAAGGTTCTTCTCCACCCGCCCCTTGGGACCTATCTGCACTATATGGACTGCCGCTTCCCGGCGGCCGCAATCATCGCATAACATATATTTCACCGCTTTCCTAAAATCAGCCGAAATTCTCCAAAGTCAGCAGCATGACCTTCAGCAGCCGCACTCTTTCCTTGTCACTCATGGTGGCAGAATGGAAGACCTCCCCCACCACCTGCATCAAAAGCGCGCCTTCTCTCGTGGACACCATATCGTGGTCATGGAGGTACTGTATCATGCCCTGCATGGTCTTCTCATCCGTATCCTCATCGATATCATCCAGCATCTGCTGGTAAACCAGGCTCTTCATGGGCACCTGGACAATGCGGATATACCCCCCCAGACCACGGCGTGATTCCACCATGAAGCCCTTGTCCTGGGTAAAGCGGGTGGAAAGCACATAGCTGATCTGGGAAGGGGCGCAGGAAATGGCGTCCGCGATATCCGTGCGCCTGAGCTCCACCTTGCCATCCTCCCTGGTGGCCAGCTGCCGGAGGATATAGGCCTCAATTAAATCCGCAATATTGCTCATTGTATCACCCTCTGTATCTTGATTGACTAATTGACCTATCTTTCCCTCCATTATATTTGATTTTTTGACTTTTGGCAAGAACTTACTTGCCTTCCCCTTGAGGGGAAGGCTTATTATATGCCAATAATACATTGTTTTCTCCTGCCACTGATGTTAAAATACTCATGTTGCAATCATCGTCTCTTGAATTAAGGAAGTGTTTTATTTGGCAGAACTCATCTCCAGTCCCTCCAGCATCTTTGCCATGACTTGTCTTTTCGCCCTGACGGGAAGCTGCATTTACCTGCGCAAAACCCGGCTCACCACCCAGATGATGGTCTACATTGCCCTTATGCTGTCCCTCACCATCATCCTGCAGCAACTGCAAATATTCCATTTCCCCCAGGGGGGCAACCTGACCCTTGGCTCCATGCTGCCCATCATGCTCATCTCCTGGCGCTTCGGCCCTTCCGTGGGTGCCATGACAGGCTTTCTCTACGGTTTCATGAATCTCCTGCAGGACCCCTTCATCCTGCATCCCGTGCAGGTGCTCTTTGACTATCCCCTGCCCTTCATGGCCATCGGGCTGGCAGGCCTTATCAGGCACAATTTCTACTTGGGCATTCTCCTGGGCTTTGCAGGGCGTTTCCTCTGCCACTTCATTTCCGGCATAGTCTTCTTCGCCTCCTACGCTCCGGAGGGCATGTCCCCCGTCCTCTATTCGCTCACCGTCAACGGCTCACTTATGGGCGCTGAATGCCTGATTTGTCTGCTGCTTGTGAAACTGTTGCCCATCAGACGCCTGCTGGACAGTATGGGACAAGAACGATAAGGAGTGACTGACCTTGGAAAAAGAATTACAAGAACTACTGCAATTCATAAAAGATGCCCCCTCACCCTTCCACACTGTGGAAACAGCAGGAAAAATGCTGCAGAATGCAGGCTTTGTACAGCTGGATATGACCACAAAGTGGGAGCTTGCTCCAGGCGGCAGATACTTCGTAACCGTCTACGACTCCAGCCTGCTGGCCTTTGCCCTTGGTGAAAAGCCCGGCCCCCTGCGCCTGGCAGCGGCCCACACAGACTTCCCATGCTTCCGCATAAAACCTCATGCCAGTATCAATAAAGAAGAACATGGACTGCTTAATGTAGAAAAATACGGTGGCCTTATACTTCGCACCTGGCTGGACAGGCCTCTGGGACTGGCTGGAAAAGTTGTCCTGCGCTCTGAGGATGTCTTCAAGCCAGACACGCAGCTGGTAAACTTTGATCGCCCCCTGCTGACCATCCCCAGTTTGGCCATACACATGGACAGGGAAGTAAACAAGGAGGGCAAGCTGAATCCCCAAACAGATATGCTTCCCTTGGCTGTTATGGAAAACGAGGAGTTTTCGGAAAGCTTCTTCACAGATTGGCTAAGCGAAGAATTGGAAAAGGAGGATCCCGAGGATATTCTCGCCTACGAACTATCTGCCTATCCCTTTGAGGAAGGCTGCCTGTGCGGGTTATATAAGTCTTTTATCTCTTCCCCACGCCTGGACAATCTCACTTCTGTTCTGGCTTGCCTCAAGGGCATTATGGCGGCAGAACCGAAAGAAATGTCCGGACTGCGCCTCATTGCTCTCTTTGATAATGAGGAAATCGGCAGCGGCACCAAACAGGGAGCAGGCTCTACGGTGCTGAATCAGGTACTGGAAAGAATCTACTCCTCTCTCGGAAAAAAAAGAGAAGACCTTTGGGCAGATATAGCGTCCGGTTTCATGCTATCTGTAGACGTGGCCCACGCCTTGCATCCCAGCCATGCAGGAAAACACGACCCATCCAACCAGCCACTCATGGGTGGAGGCATAGTATTGAAACAGGCAGCCGCCCAAACATATGCCGGAGACGCAGAAGCCATTGCCATCATCCGCGGGCTCTGTGAATCCCATGAAATCCCCTGTCAGTCCTTTGTTAATCGCAGTGATGTTCGTGGCGGCTCCACCCTGGGCTCTATCGCCTCCACTCTTGTCCCCATCCGCACCATGGACATAGGCGTCCCCATGCTGGCCATGCACTCAGCCAGAGAGGTCATGCATAAGGACGACCAGCTGGCGCTGAATAAATTGCTCATCACTTTCATGAGCAACTGATACATAGTTTCATACATATCCAAAGGCTTCAAGAGCAAAAATGCGAAACAACGTTACAATTGTTTCGCATTTTTTATTGTTTCATCTGAAGCAATGTGTCATTTTTTATTCTTCAATCATCATCTTGATGATTTCTTTGTCAGTTTCCTTCATGCCAATGCGGCCCAGGCGGCTGATATTGCGGATGGTATTTTCAACGCCCTTCTTGACCAGTCCGTCACCACCGTAGAACTGCTGGCCATTGCGGTACATTTCAAAGCCCAGGATGCCAGCATCCACAGCTGCGGAAATCTTGGCCGCACAGGAAGCCTTGGCACCATCGCAGACAATGCCGGAAGTGATGGCCAAAGCGTTGACGATAGTGTGAATGACAGCTTTATAATCACCGCCGCAGAGCCAGGCAATAGCTGCCCCTGCCCCGGCGCCGGCACTGATGGCGCCACAGTAGGCTGAGAGCCGGCCAATGCCCTCCTTTTCATGGAGCGTGACCAGGTTGGAAAGCAGCAGGGCACGGTAGAGCCTTTCCCTGTCAGCACCCACTTCTTTGGCATATTCGATGACCGGCAGGGAAACGGTCATGCCCTGATTGCCGCTGCCGGAATTGATGACCACAGGCAGTTCGCACCCACCCATGCGGGCATCAGAGCCGGCTGCCGCCCTGGCCCTGGCACGAATGTGGATATCATTGCCATAAGCTTTGAGCAGGGTCTTGCCAATGTTTGCACCGTAGTCGTTCTTCATGCCCTCATCAGCTATGGCTGTATTATAAGCAATCTGCCGGTCAAGTAACTCCCGGACATCCTCCAGGTCGCAGGTCATGGCAAAAACGTAGATATCCTCGATGGTGAGGAATTCATAGTCCGGCTTGCCGGTATTTGCCGCACCCACAGCTTCTTTTTCAAACAAGACCTCGCCGTTGCGGGCAATCCTCACAATATTGGTATGCTCACCTACCACACGCACTTCAGCGTTATCCCTGCCCTTGCTGACCAGGACACAGATGTCGAGGACATGGTCAGACTGGGCAAATTCCACCTTGAACTCCGTACTGCGCAGATAATCAGCCAGCCTGGCCTTATCTTCCTCCCTGGCACAGGCGATGACTTCCAGCCCCGCCTCTTCATCCCCCGCCACGATGCCAATGGCAGCCGAAGCCTCAATTCCCTTGCAGCCGCCTGTATTCGGCACGATGACGCTCTTGACATTCTTGATGATGTTGCCACTGGCTGCAATGGTAACCTTATCAGGCAAAAGCCCCAGCGCCGCCCTTGCCCGGGCAGCACAATAGGCAATGGCAATAGGCTCAGTGCACCCCATAGCCGGCACCAGCTCCCGCCTGAGAATTTCTACATAACTTCTATAAATCTGGCTGTTTTTCTCCATGTTCAGCTCCATTTCTAAAACTCAGTGAATCAACATCTTCCCCAAAAACAAAAGCCTACCTAACCCTGTAATACCTCTGATTCCTGCTGGTGGGCTTATCCGGGAGGGTCATGGCTATCAATCCCTGCCTCATGGCCGGCTCGATATAGTTCCGCTTCAACCCCGCCGTAGACTTCAGGCCCAGCTTTTCCTGCAGTTCCTTAGCCTTGTAGGAAACATCATATTCCATCTGGGCCAGCAACTTTTTTACATACTCATCCTGCTCTGCCAGCAGGTCCTTCTGCAACAGTTCCTCCAGCACGGCATCAATCATTTGCAGCATGAAAGTGATAAAAGGCGTGGACTCACCTGCTGCATGGGAACGACTGATAGCCTCATAGTACTCTGCCTGATATCTGTGTATCTGGTTCTCTATGGGCAGATATGCAAAAAGCGGCTGCCACCTGGAAAGAAGCGCCGTCTGCCAAAGCCTGGCCATGCGTCCATTGCCATCAGCGAAAGGGTGAATAAAAACAAACTCATAATGGAATATCGACGATAGCAACAAGGGCTGCAAGTCCTTCTTTGCCTCCCCCAGCCAGGCAAACAGACCTTCCATCAGCTCCGGCACCAGCCTGGCAGGCGGTGCCATGAAAATGCACCTGCCACCTGCAAATACGCCTTCTTCTCCATGACGGAATTTTCCTGCCTCCTGCACCAGTCCTGCCGTCATAATCCCGTGAATCCGCAATAGTTCCTTCAAACTATAGGGATTCAGGTGCGGCAGCTCATCATAAGCCGCATAGGCGTTCTTCACCTCAAGAATTTCCCTCTCCGGCCCTGCCACCACTTTCCCGGCAATAACATCCCTGACATTCCCCAAAGTCAGGGAATTGGCTTCTATAGCCAGAGAGGAATGTATAGACTCGATGCGGTTGTTCCTGCGCAGCCGCGGATATGCTGACATATCACGGTAATGCAGCACCTGCCCCAGCCTGGTAGAAATAGACGCCACCAGCCTCAGTATCTCATTGTTCAGCATATACGGAGGATAATTCCCCATAGACAACTCCTCCTTGGCATCTTATATATTATCTTATATATTATCTTATGCTAAATGATTTGTTTTGGCAAGCAGATATATGAGAACGGCCCCTGCCTAGACTATGAAGACAGGGGCCGTTCTCCCATGATAGAAGTCAAACCTACCATTCTTCTACCATGCTTCTACCATTCGTCCACCTTTTATGGTAGAATGGTAGAAGCATGGACGAACGGAGGCGATACGTATGAAATTCAAGGAAAGCTCCACCCTTGAACTGAAGCAAATAATAGTGCCAGACATAAAAAAGGAAATAATTGCCTTTGCCAACAGTAATGGCGGAACCATCTATGTAGGCATTGCTGATAATGGTGACATCATTGGTCTTGAAGATACAGACCAGGCCATGCTGCAGATTACCAGCATGATACGTGATGCCATCAAGCCTGATGTCACCATGTTCGTAGATCTTGACATAATAGAACTCGAACAAAAGTCCGTACTGAAAATAACTGTACAGAAAGGTACACATGCACCATATTACCTGCAAGGCAAAGGCATCCGACCAGAAGGTGTCTTTGTACGGCATGGTGCTGCTTCAATCCCGGCCTCAACAGATGCCATACGCTCTATGATTATCGCCAGTGACGGAGAAAGTTATGAAACTCGCCGCTCCTTGCGACAGGAATTAACCTTTACTTCCATGAAGAAACTCTTTGCACAAAAGAAAGTAAAGCTGGAAAATCAACAATTCATGACCTTGGGGCTGAAGACCCGTGACGGCATCTTCACCAACCTGGCTCTGCTTCTCTCTGAAGAGTGCCCTCATGAGCTGAAAATCGCCGTCTTTGCTGGCACCAGCAAAACTTCTCCCTTCCAAAACCGACGCGAATTCAGCGGCTCCCTCCTCACCCAAATGAACGAAGCCTACACCATGCTTGAGCAATACAATCAGCTGGGAGCAAGCTTCAACGGCCTCATGCGCTCCGACCAGCGGGACTACCCTGAAACGGCCCTGCGGGAAGCCCTGCTGAACTGCGTAGTACACAGGGAATATTCCTACAGCGGCAGCACTCTCATCAACATCTTCCACGATCGCATAGAGTTCGTCTCCTTCGGCGGTCTGGTACAGGGCCTCAACCTCGAAGACTTAAAACTTGGCGTATCAGAGTGCCGCAATGAAAAGATGGCTGCCATCTTCTACCGCCTGAAACTCATTGAAGCCTATGGCACTGGCATTCCAAAAATCTACGAAAGCTATCAAGGCTCCGGGCTGAAGCCAAAACTTGAAACCAGCGACCACGCCTTCCGCATCACCCTGCCCAATAGGAATTTCAAAACCGACCAAGCCTCTCCCTTTGCCCAAGCAAATAACAACCACCTGCTTGCAGCCCTATCCGGCAAAGAAACCTTCACCAGACAGGATGTGCAGGATACCATGGGCGTGTCCCGCAGCCAGGCTAACAATCTTATTAAGGAACTGGTGGATAGTGGCAGGCTTTTGGCGATTGGAGCAGGTAAGAATCGGCATTATGCTCAATCAAAAAATTAAACGAAATGGAGGTTTCATAATGTGCAACGATAATTATGGAAAAAAATGGACACGTGATGAAACAATCCTTGCATTATCTTTTTATTACGAAATGCCCTATGGAAAAATAAACAGAAGCAATAAGTATTTACAGTCCATGGCAGATTTAATGCAAAGGTCATTATCATCACTGATTATGAAGATGGTAAATCTTGCCTCCTTGGACGAAAGTTTACTATGCAGAGGAGTTACCTCTCTGCCTCACAGTAGCAAGCTAGATAAAGAAGTATGGGTTGAATTTAAGGGAAAATATGAATATCTCCTGCTTGAAAAAGAGCGGATATTGTCTTCTTATAACACCTCCATCAAACTGACGAATCCTAAAGTAAAACATTTACCACCAGCAATTGATCTCAAATATTATACTCCCAAAGAAAGACTTGTCCTCGTGCGCAAAGGTCAGGATTTTTTCCGTAAAGCTGTTCTAAGTGCATATGGGGAACGGTGCTGCATGACAGGTATTGCCGTTCCGGAACTTTTACAAGCCTGCCATATAATGCCATACAGCAAGTGTAAAAGCATCAATGACTGCCTTAATCCATCTAACGGCATATGCCTAAATTATTTAACCCACAAGGCCTTTGACCTAGGTTTTATCAGTATCCATAAAACCACTAAAATCATAATGGTATCCGACTGCCTAAAAAAACATCCACGTATTGATGAAACCACCAAAAACTGGTTGCTCTTCTTAGAAAATAAATCTATAAATTTTCCTGAAAGGAATATGCCAGAATACAATTTCTTGGAATATCATAACGATTGTATTTTTAAGTCATAAATTGACAACAATATACCAAATATCATAGCGTATGGAAGGGGCTAAAGTAATAACTAATAAAGTTTACAGTAGTACGTTAACTCGTCCCTCCACTGTCTTCGGCAGTCCACCTTACTAAAAGAGTAGAGCTTATGTCGTCAACTCCTTTGGCATTCCTATAGTTCAACATGCTAAGAAAAGCGTGTGCCCATACCAGGTACACGCTTTTCAAAACTCACCCATTAGCCATTTTTCTTTTATACGATTCATACGATGATGGACTCCCACCACAAGAAAGGTATGCCCCCAACTCACCTTCCACGACATAATGTTCAAGCACATCAACATCATATTGTTCAAAAGGTAGCCATACTTCGACACATTTCCCTCTGTGCGTACAGGAATCGTCCAACCAATAGTCATCAGGGAAATTTCTCATAAATTCAAATGGATTTTCAGGGAACTCATCAAAGCCGCTATTCATGAAAACTATATCCATACGAAGCTGAACAACATCATCTTCATAGTCTCCCCATACCAGTTCAATAGAAGCATTATTATCAAATTTGTAAATAGAATTCTCCTTGACTAACTCTTCATCTGTTTTCATCAGCAATGCAATGTTGCCACAGCTACCAGCCCACTTGCGAATTTTTTTGACAAACACTTTTTGAGCTTCACTTTCACTATCAAAACACATAGGCTTAGACCCACTCGTACTGTTTTCTAAAACAAAGATTTTCTTCATGGCTCCTCCTTTACATAACTGGCCAAACCCTTATGCAGCTTATACTCTAGCTTAAAATGTATCTCCTTACTCATAATTCGCACCTCTAGGACGGAAAATATATAAAATACTTTCCTTATATTATATTTATCGAACATATTTCGTCAAGTGCAGAGAAGTAAAAACTATAAAATCTTTCCCGTTTTGTTATAGGATATCAGAAAAGACCGACTGAGCCGGTTTCCCACATTTTTACGAAATTTGTCTAGCGCTAATAGTGTATCTACTTTCAAGAGCGCCATCACCTCTTACGGAACTGGACTTCAGAAATGCTAAGAGATTATCTGAACAGTAAGCGGTAAATAATACGGTGTATTTAAACTGTGCCTCCCATATGAGATAATTGACTAAAATCACTCACATGAAAAAGCTGAAAAAGTCATTTTAGCCATTTATCTCATTGGGAGGTCTTTGTTTTGACTCAAATTCAACAAATCAAGCATCGGCAGTCCATGGATTACTGGAAACAGGTTATCCTGGCCCAGCAGCAGAGCGGCCTTAAGGCCAGGGAATATTGCCGCCAGCAGGACATCAAATACAACGCGTTCTACTACTGGCTCCGCAAAATCCGTGAGGAGATCGTGGAAGGCATGCCGCAGTTGAAGGCAGAG